>DASXDV010000014.1:0-17685 GCA_036490465.1 Candidatus Tumulicola sp.
ATCGAGGGGCCGGCCAACGTTCAAGGAATGCTGCGCGCCGACGATACGTTTTCGATCATCGAAATGAATCCGCGGTTTTCGGGAACGCTCGCGCTGACCACGGCCGCCGGCGTGAACTTCGCCACGCTGCTGTTGGACAAACTCGAGGGCCGGCCGATTGCCGACATGCGCGGGCGGCATCGCGCCGGGGTCGCGATGGCGCGTTTCTGGAGCGAGGTTTTCGAGGAACCCGGCGGGCACCGCTGGCTCGGCACGACGATGGCGCCGCGCCCCGCGGTTCCAACTTTTTAAGAAAGGACGATGCGGTATTCCCCGGGTTCCAGCGGCGGCACGTCGCGCGAGTCGAGCGCAACGTCGCGCAGCAACCGTTCGAGTACCCCCAGAGAACCGCGGTGCGCGACGACGAGGACGCCGTCGCCGGCGCGCGCGCGCGTCCGTTGCGCGAAGGGAAGCAGGCGGTCCGCGACGTCGAGAAAACTTTCGCCGCCGGGCGGACGAAAACGCACCGGATCGGCTCGCCTGCGCGCGAGGCCTTCGGGATCGTGTCGCTCGATCCACTCGAGCGTGCGTCCGTCCCAACTGCCGAAGTCGATCTCGCGCAACTCATCGCATGCGATCGGTGCGGCGTACGGAGCCACGATTTCGAGCGTCTGGATGCAGCGCAGCATCGGACTGCACGGCGTTACCGCGAAATGTGTGTGGTGCAGCGCGACGCGCGCGCGCCGGCTTTGCGCGCGTCCGATCGCGTTGAGCGGCGGATCGTTTTTCGAAAGAAACGCGCCGCCGGCATTTGCGTCGGTCGCACCGTGTCTGCATAGCACGATCACGCTGCGTGCATTGTGCGGTCGGGGAGGAAGCCCTGCGTTTGTCGCCAAGGAGCGGGCCTATGTTCGTGGGCGGTGAGCGTCGCTTGTCCGGGTGGAACGTCGCGACCGTCCTCTACGCGTTGATCGCGTTTGCGGCACTCGCCGCAACGCTTCTGGCCCCCGGAACGATCGGCCATCACTGGGATTGGCTGATTCCATCGGATCCCGCCGAGCTGCGGCGCTTTGCTTGGACCTCCGGTTTCGCATGGCAAGATTTCGCATACGGTTCATACGTAACGTACCGCTATGCGACGACGCTGACGAGCTTTCTCTTCGGCGCCCCCGGATTCGTCGGTTTGAACGGAGAGTTCGTCACTAAGTCGCTATTGCTGCTCAGCGTATTTGGATCCGGAATGGGCATGCGATTTCTGCTGCTCACGCTCACGCGCGAGGATCCCGACCGACGCGACGGTGCCTACGCGACGCTTGGCGGATTGCTTTACGCGCTCGCTCCCTATGCCTACAATCAAATTATCGCGGGCGATCAAAGCGCGCTGATCTCCGACGCGCTCAGCCCGATCGCCATCGCCTTGGCGGTTCGGGCGGCCTTCGCTCGGGAACGGATCTGGCTTGCCTACGCGCTCGGTACGGCGTTGCTGCTCGCGATCGTCGTCGCCTCCGCGCAAGTATTCGCCTTTACGATCGCGCTGATGTGGACGGTCTGTCTCGTGCTCGTACGATCGGCGAGGACGGCCCAACGGTTGGCTTTGGCGACCGGCGCGGGGATCGCCCTGTGCGCGTTCTGGATCGTGCCCGCATTTCTCGCGGGCGGCGCCGTGCACACCGTCGTGCAGACGGCTTCGGTGGATCGTGCCTTCGCGACGCTGCAGCAGTTTTCCAATCCCCTGCTGACTTTGACGACGATCGCTTTCCCCGGCGACTTCTACTTGCGCGCTCTCGGGCGAGGCGCCCCGCTGTTCTTCCTGGCGTATGCCGGATTGATCGCCTTGTGCGTTACCGCGTTTGTGAAACGCCGGACCGCGCTGCTCGTCGCGCTCGGGATCGCCTTCGTTCTATTTGCCTTTTTGCCGCTGGGCGGCAATCCGGTGCTCGGGCCGGCGATCCTAACGGTCTTCCGGGCGTTCTTACCGTACAGCTTGTTCTTGCGAACGCCGCAGCACATGATGTTCGTGGTGTCGCTCGTGCTGCCGATGCTCGCATACCTATCGGCGCGCGTTATTCCCGCCCGGTTCTTTGCCGGCTCGCTGGCCGCCGGCGCGGTCGTGTTCCTGGCTTACTCGCAGGGCTTCTTTCTGCACAGCGACTTCTTCGGTCTGGTCGGCCCGTTTCGCGAAACCGCGGGGGAGCGCGCCACCGTCGACGCGGCGGCCTTCCCCGGCAACGAGCAATATCGCACGCTTTTCGTACCCAACGCCGCGAGCTTCTATTTTCATCCGGGCATCTTCGATTACTACTTCGAAGGAGCGGACGAGGCACAGGTGCGCTTTTTGCCCGCGATGACGATGGCCGCCGGATCGAAGTGGTCCCCGTACGACGGCGCTCAAGCTTTGCTCAAAGCCCTCGACGAACTCGTTCCGGACGGCGCCGATCCCCGAACGCAACGGATGCTCTTGCAGCTCGCCGGCGTCAAGCACATCGTCGTGCACGGCATCGGCGTTCCGGGTGCCGGCGTTCGGCTGGTCAACGGCACCGATCGTCACTATCTCGAAAACGCGCTGCGGCGCAGCGGCGTGGCGTCGTTGGAGAACCAGTACGAAGATCGCTCCATTTGGCTATTTCGCTGGCCGGTGACGCGCGCGTACGCGCCCGACTGCGTTTTTGGGGTGCCCCCGCGCGCCGACCCGTACGACGTCTTGGCGTTGACCTCGGCGGCGGCGCCGTGCAGCCGTCCCGCGACGATCGCCGCCGGTCCGTCGGCGAGTTCCGAGTCGATCGTTTCGGCCGCCACGTTCGGCTCACGGCCGGACGATGGAATCGCTCTCGGGATCCCGCGCGCTAACGTCGAAATCGAGCCGTCCAACGACGGCAAGGGCTTCTATGCGACCGTGCCGGCCGGCGCGCAGGAGGTCGAGACGCTCCGGCTTCCGGCGCGTCCGCGCAACGCGACCGGGGTGGCGTTTCGCATGTATTCGAGCGCGCCGCGGCGCATCTGGCTGCAACTCTCGGCGCCCGATCTCCGAAACTTCTTTCAGACGAACGTCGACTTTAGCGGAAAAGTCCAGGACGTCGCGGTGAACTTCAACCGCTTCGGCAGAATTGGGCGCCCCGACGTCGACCGAATCGACGCCTTGCGGCTGGCGTCGTTAAACACCCAGCTGCGCGGCGTGCACGTGTATTTCGGAGACTTCCATTGGATCTATACGCCGCAGCGTTCGGCCGCACCGCGCTTTCTGGCGATCGCCTCGAACCGTTGGGACGAATACTACTTCGGCGGCGAGCGCGAGCGCGTGCTGTTCGAAGCGGCACCCGGGCTGGCGCCCGCCTACGCCAAGACGACGGTGGCGAGCGCCGGACTTTACGAGGTTTTCGCTCGCGTCCAAGAGTTCGGCCGCCCGTTTTCGCTCGAGTTGTCGGTGGACGGCCGCGCGGGTCGCTGTTCCTCGACCCCGCTGCGCAGCGACGTGTCGGAGCGGCTCGTGCCTCTAGCGCGCGTCGCGTTGAGCGCGGGCGTGCATTCGCTATCGTTGCGCTATTGTGCGGCGCCGTTGCAGCCTAAGACGCAAGACGTCGGGGTCGCTTCGCTAATCGTCGCCGCCGCGCGTCTCATGCCTCCCGCGCGGCGCGCCGGCGGCACGGTCGGCGTGGTCGCCGAAAGCGCCGGCAGCATCCGTCTCAACGCGACCGCAAACCTGATCGCATTCTCCGATTCCTACGACAATCGTTGGAGCGCGACGCAAGATGGAATCGCCTTGAGCCACGTGGTCGTCAACGGATACGCCAACGGCTGGATCGTACCGCACCCGGCCGCCGGCGACGTAATTCTGTCCTTTTGGCCGCAGCGTCCGTTTACGCTGGGAATGATCGTCACGGCGGTGCTGGCGGCGCTCGCTCTCGGAACGATCGCGTTCGTGGTAATCGGCTCGCGGCGCCGGTACGTCGTGGTGCCGCAGGCGACCGCGCAAGGATGAGCGGACCGAAAGTTACCTTCGTCGTCGTGTCGCACAACCGGCGCGAGCAAGTCAAGAGCCTGCTCGAATCGGTTTATCGCGGGCGCCGCGTACCCGACGAATGTATCGTCGTCGACAACGCCTCGCACGACGATACGGTCGAGATGCTGGCGCGCGAGTTTCCGGCCGTCCGTACGATCGCCAACAAAACGAATTTCATGGGCTCGTATGCCGTCAATCAGGGCATAGAAGCGGCTTCGAGTGAGTTCGTGTACGTCAGTGCAGACGATAACGTCGTCGACGAGAACTGTATCGGGGCCCTCGCCGACGCGATGAGCGCAACGCCCGACGCCGGGCTCGTCGCACCAGTCATGTATTACTACGAAGCTCCGGATCGCATTTGGTTCGCAGGTTGCGAGGTCAATATGCTCACCGGTCTGACGCGCTTTGCCATGGACCTCCCGGCGCGCGAAATCGTCGAGACGACCTGCGCGCCGAACTGCTACGTGCTTCGGCGCAGCGTCCTACGGCTGATCGGAGGCCAAGATCACGCGGCCTTTCCGTTTCACCACGAGGAAGCCGATTTCTCGTTCCGGGCCGCCAAGATCGGCTTCAAGTCGTACGTGGCGCGCGACGCGCGCGAGTGGCACAAGACCCCCGTGCCCAAACGGCGACCGCTCGTCGGGTCGGGCGACTTTTCGGTCGACGATCCCAAGCGCGCGTACTATCACGCTCGATCGCGCGCGCTGCTGGCCCGCCGGCACGCCGCGTGGCCCATGCGAGCCGCGTTTTTTACGCTCTTCTTTCCGCCGACGGTCGCCGCGTACGCGGCGATCTGCGCGGTTACCAGCCGGGCGCACGTTCGTGCATCGCTGGCATTCGTGCGGGGTGCGTTCGACGGGGTGAGAATGCCGCTGCCCGCGCCGCCTCCGCCGTTACTCAAACCGGCCGCTCAGTAGACCCGCACGTTTCGCAACCCGGCGGTCCGGAACGCCGCGGCAATTTTTTCGGCATCGGCTCCCGCATCTGGATACGCGACGACGCTTCGTCCGGCTTCGATCGCGTCGTTAAAGTTATCGACCTCGTCCGATGGAATCCCGAAACCCGCCAAAAAGTTCTGCGCGTCGCCGCGCGAGTTGAACGAGCCCAGCGATGCCGAGGTCCGGCCCATCGGTACTCCCGTGCCGCCGGCATCGCCCATGATGCCCAGACCCTTGGTCATATCGTCCGAGAGGCTATTGGACTCCATGCTGGCGGCGACGTCGATGAAGTCGAGTTCGGACGATTCGTCCGCGGGCGACGAAGCCGACGCGAGACGAATCACCTTGACCCGGTTCGCATCGATTTGCGCGCCGGAAAGCGCGCTTTGAATCGCGGCCGGGTCGCTCGTTGCGAAAATGCCTACGACGAGTCCTTGTGACACGTGGAGTTCCTCCTCGATTGACTTGCTTCTATCGGCGTTCGAAGGTATCGATGGCTTGGCCGAGACGTTCGATGCCGGCGGCAATCATATCTTCCGAAGCGTTGGAAAAGTTTAACCGCATGCCGTCGTGCACGTCGCGTCCCGGATAGAAGCTGACGCCCGGGACGAAGACGACCTTGCGCCAGGCCGAAACGCGCAGCAGCTCGGCCGTGTCGATGCCGGGGACGGTAACCCACAGGAACATCCCGCCCGACGGCAAGGAGAATCGCAGACCGGCGGAATCCAGCCGGTCGAGAGCCCCGGCCATGACGTCTCGACGGGTACGATAGGTCTTGGCGATCGCGGCCACGTGCCGGTCGAACGCGGCGTCGTCGCTGACGTACTCGTGAAACACGTACTGAGCGAACGTTCCGCTATGCAGATCGGCGCCTTGCTTGGCCAGTACGATCTTTTCGCGAATTTCTTCGTCGCGAATCACGAGCCACGCAATGCGCATGCCGGGCGCCATGATCTTGCTGCCGGTTCCCAGGTAAACGATCGGCGTCGCACTCTGGTACGACGCGAGCGCGCGCGGTTCGGGTCCGTCGAAACGAAGTTCGCCGTACGGGTCGTCTTCGACGATCGGAAGATCGAAACGCTCGCACAGCCGCACGATGCTTTCTCGGCGCTCGGGCGCGAGCGTTCGGCCCGTGGGATTTTGAAAGTTGGGAACGAGATAGAGAAACTTTGGGAACGGATCGGCGCGCTCGAGAAGCCGCTCGAGCGATTCGGGAATCGCGCCGGCGTCGTCGGTGTCGACCGTAAGATAACGCGCTTGGTATGCGTCGAATGCTTGAATCGCGCCCAAATACGAGGGATTTTCGAGCACGAGGTGGTCGCCGGGGTCGAGGAATATCTTACCGACCAAGTCGAGGCCCTGCTGCGAGCCGTTGACGATCGTGACGTCGTCGGCGGCAAAGATGCTTCCGGTGCGGCGAGTGAGACGTTCGGCGACCCATCGCCGCATCTCGGGAATTCCTTCGGTGACGCTGTACTGGAGCGCCGCGGCGCCGCGCCTCTCCATCACGCGGCCGGCCGCAGCGGCGATTTCCGCGGTCGGGAACAATTCGGGTGCCGGCAGCCCGCCGCCGAACGAAATGACGTCGGGCTGCTGGGTGACTTTCAGCATCTCGCGAATGGTCGAGGCGCGCAAATGCGAGGTTCGCTCGGCGAATCGGGCCGCCCGGGAGACGGTAGCCATGGCGCTCCTTTAGCCGGGCGGTACCGGGGCTCCGCTCGAAGCGCCGGGCGCCGGTCTAGGCGACCGGCATCGGCGGTCCGCTACGCGGCGGCATCGGACGCGAGGCCGCCGTGCCGGTGCCGATCAACCCTTCACCGGTGAAAGCCAAAATCGCGGCGCCCAAACCGATCAGCCAAACGAAGACCGAAACCAGGTTTCCGATGATTGGCACGAGTTCGGCGGCAGTAATCAGCACGAGCCCGGCGACCAGCGCGACGAACGGCGCCGGCGTCGTCGCCGGCTTGATCAACTCGCAGAGTCTGCGTCCGACCAGTAGCGCGAGCGCCGCCTTGCCTAAGAATACTGCAGCGACGATCGCGACCGCCTCGAGTCCGATGAACGGAATTAGTACGATCGTGCACAACAGCAGGAGCGCTACCGGCAACACCGCGACCCAGCCCAGCAGTCCGACGACCGCACTCAGGCCGGGATGCCGTTCGAGTCGATCGAGTGCGATTCGGGTACGCACCGGAAAGACGAGAAAGAACAGCACGGCGACCAAACCCGAAGCGATCCGCCAGAGTACGCGGTAATCGGCGACGATCGAAGAACGGTCGGGCGGCGACGACCACGGAACGACCGCATTGGCGACTTCGCCGCCGATCGTATTGACCTGGCCGGTAACCATCGCTCCCGGTCGCGCGTAGAAGTTTCCACCGATCACGTCGACGTTTCCGTCGACCATTCCCTCGATCGTAGCGTCGCCCGCAATGACGGTTAAGTCGCCTTTGACGGTCTGGCCAGGCTCGACGACGATCGAACCGAAATACGTCCCGCCGTGGTAGATGCTCGAGGCGCCGGCGCGCGCGGACGCGGTCGACGCCCCGAGGGCGGCTAACGCGAGAAGGGCGACGACGGCGACCCGAACGATCATCGCGACTCCGCCATGAGATAAGCGGTCAGGCGCGGACGCACGTTGCGGTAGAATACGACGACCGCCGCAAACAGCAACACGTCGATCGACAGCACGCTCGCGACGACCGAAAGCGCGATCGGCGCCGCCGGATAGAGCGCGTGGGTTGCTTGCACGAGCGCCGCCAACGCGCTTTGGGCGGCTTGGGCGGCTGCGGGCATCCGCAGCGGGCCGCCGCGCCACGACGACCAAATCGCCACTCCGGCGACGACCCACGCGGCCACGAGATAGAACGCGGCCAGCGGCAGCAACGGGCGCGCCGGGACCGCGGGTACGTCCATCGCTCGAATCCGAAGCATCAAGTCGCCGGTGAAATCGGAATGAAGCTCGACGTCGCGGGTAGTCTCGAGCAACGCGTCGACGATCCGCACGCGGTCGTGCAGCGCGTCGCAGGCCCGACAGGACCGCAAGTGCGCGGCGACCGCAATCGCGCGCGCCGGCTCGAGCGTCGCCTCGACGTACCGGTCGAGCAACGGCTCACACGAGGAGCAGCGCACGGCGGCCTCCTGCCTCGGTCGCGGAAGGACGGGCTTCCAACTCGCCCATCTTTTTCGCCAGCGCGATCTTGCCGCGGTGAATCAAGGTCTTCACGTTGCCCAGCGACAGTCCCAGCGTCGTCGCGATCGTGTGGTATTCCATATTGTCGAAATAGCGCAGAGAAAGCACGGTGCGCGTGCGCTCTGGTAATTCTGCGAGCGCCGATCGCAGTTCGCGCTCGGCTTCGTCGCGCAGCACGCCGCCCGCCGGATCGGCTTCGCGCGAGAGATCGGGCAGCGAATTCTCCAAGGTCTGATCTTCGGCCAGCGGCTGGGCGGCAGGCTTGCGCAACGCGCGGCCGAGATGCGTGCGGATCACGTTGCGCGCGATTTGGTAGATCCACGTAGAAAACTTGCCGAGCTGCGGGTTGAACGTTCCTAGATGGGCGTACGCGCGCAGAAACGTTTCCTGCGAGAGGTCGGCGACGTCCGACGCGTCGCGCAGGCTCGCCCCGATGAAATTCGCAATTCCGCGTTTGTAGCGCTCGACCAGCACTCCGAACAGCTCTCTTTCCCCCTCGCGCACGCGTGAGATCAACTCTTCGTCGGTCAAACGATGCTCCTACTGGCTCTTACTTGGCGTCGGAGCATTTGTTACGCGGTGGCGAGGAGGCCGAGCGCCCGGGCCGAGGGGCTGGCGGCGTCCTTGGCCGACACAATCGCCGTCGCGCCGTCCAGCGGCCAGGCTACGGCGAGATCCGGATCGTCGAAGGCGACGGCGATCTCGGCGGCGGGATCGTACCCGGCGGTCTGCTTGTAAAGGAAGAGCACGCCGTCGCTCAGCGCCAGGAAGCCGTGTAGGCAGCCGGGCGGAACGTAGATCTGGCGGTGCTCGGCGGCCCGCAGCGTAACGCCGCACCATTGCCCGCGCGTCGCGCTCCCAGGGCGGACGTCGACGATCGCGTCGAACGCGTCGCCCGCCAAAACGGCGACCAGCTTCCCCAACGGTCGGGCGTCGCCGTGTAATCCGCGAATCACGTGCCGGCGCGAGAACGAGACGTTGTCCTGCACGAACTCTTCGGCGATCCCGGCGCTGCGATAGCGCGAGCACGAGAAAACTTCCTTAAAATAGCCGCGGCTATCTTCAAACGCCGGCAGCGTCAGCAACATCGCCCCCGCGATCGGAAGTGGTTCGACGTGCATGCAAAGGCGTTCAAGAGGCGTCGTGGCGGGTCCCGTGCGGCCGCCGTGACAAAAAGGGATTCGGGTCACCCTTCCTCGTAGGGCCGTCGACATGCTTCGACGCTCCCGTCATCGCGTCGCCGCGCGAGCCGAAGCGGCGTGCCCTTGGCGCGGCGGCGAAGGGACGGCGCGGTAGTGGCGTCGGTGCCCGGCTTGATCGATCGCGGAATCGCGCGTCTGGCGGGCAGCATCATCGTTCGCCAAGGCGCGCTCGTCTTTGCCGCGACCATGGTGCTGAACCTCGGCGGGTTTGCGTTTCATGCCGTCGCCAGCCGGCGGATCGGCGTCGAGGACTACGGCATCCTGTACACGCTGATTTCGATGGGGACGGTCCTGGCGATTCCGGCGAGCTTGGCCGCGCCCGTGATCGCCCGTTTCGCCGCGGAGTTCGGCGTGCTGCACGACGACCGGCACGTGCGCCGGCTCGTGCTCGACGTCGTGCGTGCGTTCGGTTTTTTGGGACTCGTTTACATCTTGGTTTCGGTGGCCTTCATGCGTCCGGCGGCGCAGTTCTTACACGCGCCGATTTGGCCGGCGCCGCTGGTCGCGTTGATTGCGAGCGCGCTGCTGCTCAGCAGCGTCCTGCGAGCCGTCGCACAAGGAACGCAGGATTTTGCTGGGTTCGCGCGCTCGTGCGTTGCCGACGGCCTCTCGAAGTTCGTGGGCGTGGTCGCACTCACGGCGATCGGCTTGGGCCTTTTAGGCGGAATTCTCGGCTTTTTATGCGGTGCGGCCGGCGGCGTCGCGGCGATTTCGGCGACTCTGGCGACGCGCTATCGCGCCGTGGCCGAGTGCACGATTCGTTACGACTGGCGGCGGATTGCCGTCAGCGGACTGGGTTCGGCGGCGATCACGCTTTCGGGTGCGCTGATCGGCTCCGCCGACGTCATCTTGATCAAGCACTTCTTCGATGCGGACCAGGCGGGCATTTACGCTGCGGCATCGCTAGGCGGGAAGGTCCTGTTGTACTTCGTCGGGTTCGTGCCGACGATTCTGCTGCCGCAGGCTACCGAGCGGCACGTTCGGGGAGAGCGAACGCGGTACGCGCTCGGAATGTGCGTCGGAATTCTGTTCGCGATCTCGGTCGTCGGTTTGATCGCGTTAAAGTTTTTCGGAATCGTGCTGCTGCACGCGCTCGTCGGCCACGCTTTCGATGCGGCCGCCCCGCTGTTGCTGCCGTACAGCGTCGGCATGATGTTTCTCGCGTTGAGCGGCGTGCTCGGATCCTACGGAATCGCCACCCATCGAGTCGCGTTCGCGGGTCCGTTGATCGCCGGGGTCTTGGCAACGCTTTCGGCGATCGCGTTCGTCCATTCGTCGCTGATTGCGGTCGTCCACATCATCGCGGTCGGCAATGCGGTGACCGCGTTCGCCGTCGCCTGTGCGCTCGGCTGGCAGGCGCTCGCCGCGGAGCGCGCCGAGCAGGTTCGGTGAACCGGCGCGCGCTGCTCGTCGGCGGATCCGGGCGACTCGGATCGGCGATTCGCAGCGGCTGGACCGACTACGACGTCGCCGCGCCGGCACGCGCCGAACTCGAGCTGGAGGATGCGACGGCGATGGCCGCGGCGATCGCCCGCGTCGAGCCCGACGTGGTCGTCAATTGCGCCGCTTTTCACGACGTCGACCGCTGTGAAGAGTTTCCCGATCGCGCGCTCGCGATCAATGCGATTGCGGTGGAGCGGACGGCCCGCGCCTGCCGGGAGGCCGGCATCGCCTTCGTGACGCTCGGAACCGACTACGTGTTTGACGGGCGCGCCGGGCGGCCGTACGCCGAGGATTCCGCGCCCCATCCGCTGTCGGCTTACGGAATCTCGAAGCTGGCGGGCGAACTCTTGCTCGAACGCCTTGGTCCGGGCTCGCTGGTCGTGCGGACCTGCGGCCTATACGGCCGTCCCCGGAACCCCGCCGCCGGCGGTGCGTTCGTCGACCACCTGATCGCCCAGGCTCGCGCCGGCGAACGGATTCGCGTGGTCAGCGATGCGATCGTATCGCCGACCTTTGCGGGCGATCTGGCCGACGCGATTCGAGCCTTAGTGGAAATCAAAGCTTCCGGTCTCTACCACGCGGCCAATGCGGGAGCGGTCAGCTGGTACGAATTCGCCGTGGAACTATTGTCCCAGGCCGGAATCGAGTCCGAGGTCGTGCCGATTCGGCTTGCGGATTGGAAGGCGGCCGCCCGCCGGCCGGCCTTTTCGGCGCTGGACAGCGGGAAACTCGCCGCTGCGGGTTTCGCCATGCCGTCCTGGCAACGGGGAATCGAGCGCTATCTCCAGCTTTTTCGCTTGAGCGGCATGCCGTCCAGCCCGTAAGATAGCCCTACATGGAACTTCGGATCGATCGCGGCGCCGTCGACCGCTGCCGCCGGCTGGCGGCGGGGATCGTCGCGCCGGTGGAGGCGTTCATCGCGGCCCACTCGACGGTTTCGGTCGAACGCGCCGTACTGCGCCTGCTGGGGGTCGACGGCGTGGGGGCCGACGAGGTTCCGGTTCCCAATGCGATCGTCGACACGGTCGCCCAAACGGCCCGCGGCGGCGGCATCGCCCTGTCCTTCGGCCGGGCGCTCGCCCAGACGGGACTCGACCCGGCGGCGCTCGGGGAGGCGATCGCAGCCGGGCATTACGCGCTGTCCGAATTTGCCGACGTACCCGACCCGGCCGCGCGCGGCGCGCTGCGCGTCCACGTCGAGAACGCGCTCGGACGAATCCGCGAACGGCGCGGCGAGCGGGAGCGGCTGATCGAACGGTTTCCGCAGTTACCCCCGCCGCTGCTCTACGTCATCGTCGCGAGCGGGAACATCTACGAAGACCGGTCGGCCGCGGTGGCCGCCGCCGAAGCGGGCGCGCAAATCATCGCGGTCATTCGATCGACCGGCCAGTCTTTGCTCGATTTCGTGCCGTTCGGTCCCACCACCGAAGGCTTCGGCGGCACGTACGCGACGCAAGCCAACTTCGCAATCATGCGCGCCGCCCTCGACGCGGTGTCGGAACGGCTCGGCCGGTACGTCATGCTGACGAACTACGCCAGCGGGTTGTGCATGCCGGAAATCGCGGCGATGGGCGCGCTCGAACGGCTCGACATGCTGCTCAACGACTCGATGTACGGCATTCTATTCCGCGACATCAATATGAAGCGGACGTTCGTGGACCAGCACTTCAGCCGGATGCTCAACGCCTACTCGGGCATCGTGATCAATACCGGCGAGGATAACTATCTCACGACCGCCGACGCGGTCGATCAGGCGCCCGCCGTCCTCGCATCGCAGTTCATCAACGAAGAGTTCGCCCATCGCGCCGGAATGCCGGACCGGCAGATCGGCCTCGGCGATGCATTCGAGATCGATCCCAACGTCGAAGACGGCTTCGTCTACCAGGTGGCGCAGGCGCAGTTGGCGCGTCAGATCTTCCCCGACGCGCCGTTGAAGTACATGCCGCCGACCAAACACATGACGGGCGACATCTTCAAGGGGCATTTGATCGACGCGCTCTTCAACCTCACGTCGGTAATGACCGGCCAGACGATTCACTTGTGCGGCATGCTGACCGAAGCGATCCACACGCCGTACCTGGGCGATCGCGCGCTGTCGATCGAAAACGCGCGCTACATCATGAATACCGCCCGGCATTTCGGAGACGAAATCACGCTCAAGCCCGGCGGGGCGATCGAACGCCGTGCCGGTGCGGTTCTTTCCGGCTGCGAGGCGCTGCTCGAGCGCGTGAGCGCGATGGGACTCATGGGCGCCATCGACGCGGCGGTCTTTGCCGACGTCAAGCGATCGCCGACGGGCGGCCGGGGATTCGACGGCGTCTTCGAGCGCGGCCCAAGCTACTTCAATCCGTTCGAGGAGGCGCTGCGCGGCGCGCCGGCTCTGGTTCCGTGAGCCGGTTCGTCAAGCCGTACGGCGATACCATGGACGACGGCAAAGTGCAGATGTCGTTCACCTTGCCGGTCGATTGGAGCGAAGCGGCCGACGAGGCCGCGCGCCAGCTCGTAACCAAGATGGGATTTACCGACGTTGCGGTGGTCGAAGGGCGGCGGATCGCCGCAGGTTTCGCGTTTTTCGTCGTCTACGCGAGCACCCCGCAGGCGGTCGACGTCGAGAGCGTCAAAGCGCCGTCGGCGCGAGCTCACGCGATGACGATGGAAGAAGTCGACGCGTTCGTTTCGGAACGACTCGGGCGAAAGATTCGGATCGCCGGCGCGTGCATTGGAACCGACGCCCATACGGTCGGGATCGACGCCATTCTCAACATGAAGGGTTACAAGGGCGACTACGGGTTGGAGCGATACCACGCGTTCGAAACCTACAACCTCGGCAGCCAAGTCGCGCCCGAGGAACTCGTGCGCTTTACGAAGGAACGCGAGGTCGACGCGATCTTGGCTTCGCAAGTCGTCACCCAAAAAGGAAGCGACGTCAAGAACTTCACGGAATTGGTCGAACTCATGGAGGCCGAGGGGATCCGCGACCGCGTCGTGCTGATTTGCGGCGGTCCGCGAGTCACCAACCTCATGGCGACCGAACTCGGCTACGATGCCGGATTCGGACGCGGTACGCTCCCCGGCGAAGTCGCCGCCTTCGTGGCCGTGACGCTCGCCGAGCGTTTGGCGCGCCGCGCCCGCAGCGACGACCCGGTCCTCACCTGACTCTTTGGGAGATACGTTGGAAAAAACCGCACTCATTACCGGGATTACCGGCCAGGACGGCTCGTATCTCGCCGAACTGCTCTTGGAGAAGAACTACCGCGTGGTCGGCATGACGCGGCGAACCAGCACGGAAGTTCACGAGCGCATCGAGCACATCGTCAACGACGTCGAGATCGTCTCGGGCGATCTGCTCGACCAAACATCCATGACCTCGATCGTCAACGACGTGCGCCCCGACGAGTTTTACAATCTCGCCGCGCAATCGTTCGTACCGACCTCGTGGAATCAACCGGTCCTCACCGGCGAATTCACGGCGCTCGGCGTTACCCGCGCGCTGGAAGCCGTCCGGCACGTCGATCCGGCGATTCGTTTCTACCAAGCTTCCAGCTCGGAGATGTTCGGCAAGGTTTGCGAGGTACCGCAAACCGAAGCCACCCCGTTCTACCCGCGCAGTCCGTACGGAGTGGCCAAAGTGTACGGCCACTGGATTACCGTCAATTACCGCGAGTCGTACGGAATGTATGCCTGTAGCGGGATGCTCTTCAACCACGAATCGCCGCGCCGCGGCAAGGAGTTCGTCACCCGCAAGATTTCCGACGGCGTCGCGCGGATCAAGCTCGGGCTGGCGCGGCACCTTCATTTAGGGAATCTCGACGCGCAGCGCGACTGGGGCTTCGCGGGCGATTACGTGCGCGCGATGTGGCTGATGCTGCAGGCCGACGAGCCCGACGACTACGTCATTGCGACCGGACGAACCCACAGCGTGCGGGAGTTCGTCCGGATTGCCTTCGAAGTGGCGGGTCTTGGATCGTACGAACCCTACGTCGTGAGCGATCCGCGTTTCGTGCGTCCCGCCGAAGTCGACGCGCTGATCGGAGAACCGGAAAAGGCGCGCCGAAAACTCGGCTGGACGCCGGAGGTAACGTTCGAGCGGCTCGTCGAGATGATGGTCGAGTCGGACTTGGCGCGGCTGTCCGAGCACGCCCCGGTTTGAGCGAGGCGGGGAACGGCTCGCGAGCCCTCGTTACCGGTGCGAGCGGGTTCGTCGGCCGATTCCTGGTCGCCGCGCTGCGCGCCCGGGGCGACTGCGTCTTTGCCTTCGGCGGACCGAACGAAAAGCGCGAAGGGTTCGTCCCCCTCGATCTCGGCGATCCCGAGTCGCTAAGACGGGCTTTCGAACTGGCCGAGCCGACGGTCGTTTTTCACCTCGCTGCGCAGACGTTCGTGCCGGAATCCTTTGCCGCACCCCTTGCGACGTACGAAACCAACGCGCTGGGTACGGCGCGCCTCGCGCACGCCGCGCGTGCCTACGCCGCGCTCGCGGGGAAGCGCCCGCGAGTCGTATTTGCGAGTTCGGCGGAAGTGTACGGCGAGCGCGATCCGGCCGACTTTCCGCTGCGCGAGCGGTTGGACGTGCGCCCGGCAAATCCGTACGCGGCAAGCAAAGCCGCGGCCGAAGCGATCTTGCTGGCCGAAGCGCGCAGCCTCGGATTGAACGCCGTCGTCGCCCGGTCGTTTACGCACGTCGGTCCGGGTCAGAGCGAGCGGTTCGTCACGGCGAATTTCGCCGGTCAGCTCGCGGCGGTCGCTCGGGGCGGCTCGCCTCGAGTCATGGTGGGGAATCTCGACGCCGCGCGCGATCTGCTCGACGTTCGCGACGTGGTCGATGCGTATCTCGCCCTGGGCGCCGACGGCGAAGCGGGGGAAATTTATAACGTTTGCAGCGGCACGGCGGTGAAGATCCGAGACCTGCTGCGCGAGCTCGTAACGATCGCCCACGTGCCGGTCGAAATTCGCGAGGACCCCGCGCGCATGCGTCCTTCGGACGTTCCGATTTTCGTCGGCAGCTCCGCCAAGCTGCAGGATCGTACCGGCTGGCGTCCGCGAGTGCCGCTCGCGCGAACGCTGCGCGAAATCTACGCTGCGGCGCTCGACCGCGCGGGAAACCCGGCGGCGGGTTCCTAAGAGCGCTCACGATGTCCGATCGGCCGGCGAACGACTTGCGCGCGTTCGTTTTCAAAAACCGTGGGAGCCTGCTGGCGGTGCCGGCCGTGCTGTTGGCCGCCTTCGGGAAGCCGAGTGCGCTCGGGATCACCGTGGGGCTTCCCGTGGCGATCGCCGGCGAGTTGATTCGCTGCTGGGCGGTCGGGTTTACCGGGGAGACGACCCGCGGTGACGCGGTCACCGCGCCCGAGTTGGTGACCGTCGGTCCGTATGCCTACGTCCGCAATCCGCTCTACGTCGGAAACTTCATCACTGCGGCCGGCTTTGCGATTGCGTTCACCGGGAACAACGCCGGCCCGACACGGGTCGCGCTGATCGCCGGCTCCCTGGCGATGATGGCCGGGGTGTACGCAACCATCGTTCCCCACGAAGAGCGCTTTTTGCGCGCCCGCTTCGGCGAGGCATTCGACCGCTACTGCGAGCGGGTGCCGCCGGTGGTTCCGCAGTTGGAACCGATGGCCGGCGGCGCCGGCCGGTGGCGTCCGTCGGTCATCAAAACCGCCGAGACCAAAACCTTCGTCACGTTTGCAGCGATGTTCGCGGTGCTCGCGCTCAAAGCGCTCAAGGCCTAATCGCCGATGGCGCGGCGCAGTCTGACGTTCGCGCTCGTGCTCACCGCGCTGGTCGCGGCGGCCGAAATTTGGGGCGGTTTGCGGTCTCACAGCCTCGCGCTGACCAGCGATGCCGTGCACGTCTGTACCGATCTGTTCGCCCTGACGCTGGCCCTCCTGGCCGCTATCGGCGCCGAGCGCCCGGCGGACTCGCGCCGGACGTTTGGATACGGACGCGTCGAGGTGCTCGGCGCACTCGTCAACGGAACGCTGCTGATGGTCGCCACCGTCGGGATCGTGTACTTTGCGGCGCGGCGGTTTGCCGATCCGGTCGAACCTCACGCGCTGACGATGTCGCTGGTCGCCGCGTTCGGCCTGCTGCTCAACGTCGGCGCGGGCCTGCTGCTGCTGCGCCAGAGCCGTCGCGATCTCAACGTCGCGGCGGCCCTCTTTCACGTCTTGAGCGACGCGCTCGGCGCGCTGATCGTCATTGCCGGCGGCATCGCCATCGCCGCAACCCACCTCACGTGGATCGATCCGGCGCTTTCGCTCGCGATTGCCGCGATCGTCGTCGTAGGCGTCGTTCGAGTGATGCGCGATGCGGCCAACGTACTGCTCGAAAGCGTGCCGTCCGGCGTCGATTCGGCCGCTCTGATCGAGCGTCTTACGCAAATCGCCGGGGTAACCGGCGTACACGACCTGCACGTGTGGTCGATCGGCAGCGGCTCGCACGCTCTTTGCGCGCACGTGCTGTTGGACGATCGCCGGCTGAGCGAAGCGACCGGCGTCCTGCGCGAAATCGACCGCCGTTTAAAGGTCGACTTCGGCATCGCGCACGCGACCATTCAGTTCGAATGCGACGACTGCCCCGTTGTGGTAAGCCACTAGACGCTAGCACCCCCGCTAAGGAGGAGTCCGGACGTGCCCGCTTACGTTATCGTCAACGTCGACACGCGCGATCCCGAAAAGTACGAAGAGTACAAGACGATGGCGCAGGCCGCCGTGGCCGCCTTCGGCGGCCGCTATTTGGCGCGCGGCGGCCGGCTGCACGTGCTCGAAGGCCGATGGGAACCCGACGCGCGTCGTCGTGCTGGCGTTCGATTCGTTCGACGACGCGCGGCGCTGGTGGGAGTCCGAGCAATACGCGCCTGCCAAGGCGCTTCGTCAAAGCTTGAGTACGACCGAGATGATTTTGATCGTCGGCTGTGATGAGCCGGCCCCC
>DASXDV010000039.1:0-11103 GCA_036490465.1 Candidatus Tumulicola sp.
ACGGCGAGATTCTGACCCGCGGGCGTCACGTCATGCGCGGCTACTACCAAGATCCGCAAGCCACCGCTGCGGCGGTGGTCGATGGCTGGCTCCGCACCGGTGACATCGGCGAACTCGACGCAGCCGGCTTCTTGCACATCACCGATAGAAAACGCGAAGTGTTCAAAACCGACACGGGAAAGTGGATCTCTCCAGCCAGGGTGGAAGCCGCCATCAAACGCTCGGTTTACGTGTCCCAAGCGATGGTCGTGGGCAGCGGCCGCCCGCATCCCGCGGCCCTAATCTGTCCCAACTGGGATCTCGTGCGGATGGCGTTGGGGCTCCCGGCGGATGCGCCGGTCGAAGAACTCGCGGAGCGCTCAGACGTGAGCGAGTTCCTGACGGCGGTCGTCGATTCCGAGACTCGGGACCTCGCCAGCTTCGAGCAAGTCCGGCGCACGATCGTGGTCCCGCACGAGTTCAGCGTCGAACGCGGCGAGCTCTCGCCCGCGATGAAGATCAAACGACGCGTCGTCGAACGACGGTTTGCCGCCGAAATCGAAGGGGCGTATGCAATCGAACTGCCGGCCGGCCGGAGCGCTTAGCGCCGGTGCCGTTTCTTGCCGCCACCCACCTTCGCGCCGCGCGGTGCCCGGACTGCGGCGACCTCCTGGCCGACGCCGGAGCGCGCTCCTTTGTGGTCCACGACGACGGCCGGCCGGTGTTCTTCGACCCCGGCGATCCAGCCGCCGAAATGATCGTCCGGCTAGCGTGCCGCGAAGGTCACGCGGTCGAGTTGTTGATCCCAAACGAGCTGTCCGCCGAGGAAGTCGCCGCGGTTCCGGAGCAAGCGCCCCTCGGGGTGGATGCGGTGCTGCTCGCTGGGAAGACCGAATCGGGCGCCGCCCTTTGATGGAACTTTGATTCGTCCGTCCGGGCTTTTGGTTTGGAAGTGCGGATACGGCGGGCGATAATAGGGCTCGTATCCGCCTGACCGGGGAGGTCTCTTTGAGTTTGCGTTTTCAACGGCTGTACGCGCTGACTTTGGCCGTGATCGGGGCGTTCGCCGGAAGCTCGATTGCCGCCCGGGCCGCCGCCCCGCCGCCGATCCCGAAACTGACGCCCGACGCGGTGACCCATCACTCGCTGCAGCTCGACGGGCGAAATCTGGCTTACGCGGCGCGCGCGGGTACGATCACGCTGCGCGACGGCGAAGATCGTCCCACCGCGCGGATATTTTATACCGCCTACACGCTCGACGGCGCCGACCCCATGCGCCGGCCCGTGACGTTCTTCTATAACGGCGGACCGGGCAGCTCGACGATCTGGCTGCGGATGGGCTCGTTCGGACCGGTCCGCGTGCAGACTGCCGACGGGACGATTACGCCGGGTCCGCCCTACCGTTTGGCCGACAATCGGTATAGCTTGCTCGACAAGAGCGACCTCGTTTTCATCGACATGCCCGGGAGCGGCTACGGTCGCATCATCGGAGTCGGCAAGCCGAAGGATTTTTGGGGCGTCGATCAAGACGCCGACGCGTTCGCCCAGTTCATCCAACGCTATCTGACGAACTTCAATCGTTGGAATTCGCCGAAGTTCTTGTTTGGCGAATCGTACGGAACGACGCGGTCGGCCGTACTATCGGGCGTGCTGGCCGGCCGCGGAATCGGGCTCAACGGGATCGTGCTCTTGTCGTCCTTCCTCAATCCCGGGATCGACTACAACGACGGGGCTCCGGTAGGCGGCGGCGACTGGGCCTACGTCCTCTATCTGCCCACCGAGACGGCGACCGTGTGGTATCACCACGCGATCCCGAGCGCCCCGGGATTGAACGCACTGCTCCCCGAGGTCAAGCGCTTCGCGCTGGGAGAGTATCTCGACGCCTTGGCGCAAGGCAGCAAACTGCCCCCGAGCCGGTATAACGACGTCGTCGCGAAACTCCAGCGCTACACCGGGCTTTCCGCGCAGTACATCCGCAACTCGGATTTGAGGATCCCCTACGATCGTTTCGAGAACGAACTCTTGCGGCAGCGGGGGCTTACGGTGGGGCGGTTGGACTCGCGTTTTCAAACGTACGTGTTGGACCGCGCGGAAGTCTCGCCCGATTGGGATGCCACGGATTCGGCGATCGACGCGGCGTTCGTCGCCACCGGCAACTACTATATGCGCCAGGTGCTCAAATACAATACGCCGTTGCTCTATCGCTCGGAAATCTACGATCTCATCTACGCCGACGGCAACAGCTGGGATTTCAAACACGGTAACGATCCGCAAACGTTCAACGTGGCGCCCGACCTCGCGCAGTCGATGACGATCAATCCTCGGCTAAAGATCTTTTCGGCCAACGGCTACTTCGATTTCGCAACGCCGTTCTTTGCGACGCAGTACGTGCTGAGTCACCTGTACGTGGCGCCCGCTTTGCAACGGAACATCACGTACGGTTTTTACGAGTCGGGCCACATGGTTTATCTCCACCCGGCCGCTCTGGCGAAGTTCCACGCGGATTTGGAACGCTGGTACGCGTCGGTGCTCCGCTAAACGTTGGGAATAGCATAGTGTTCATCAAACGCTTCGTCTTCACGATTCTCGCCGCGGCGCTCGCCTGCGCGGCAGCGGCTCCGGCCGCCGCCGCGCCCGACAAGAGCGGGCCGCCCACGCCGCCGCCCTCCATGCCCGCAGCACCCGATGCGGTGACGCAGCAGTCGATCGCGATCGGCGCAAAGACGTATCCGTACACGGCGCGCGCGGGAACGATCACGCTGGAGAACCGGCAGGGGCAGCCCGCGTGCCGGGTGTTTTTCACCGCGTTCACCCTCGACGGCGTCAATCCGAGCACGCGACCGGTGACGTTTTTCTACAACGGCGGTCCCGGCAGCTCGACGGTCTGGCTGCGGATGGGCTCGTTCGGGCCGATGCGGGTGGTCATCGGGGACGCCGGTTCGGCGGTCAACGCGCCATTCCAACTCGTGCAAAATCAATACACGCTGCTCGACCGCAGCGATTTGGTGTTCGTCGACGCACCCGGAACCGGATTCAGCCGGCTCTTGGGCGGCGGCAAACCCGACGATTTCTACGGCGTCGATCAGGATATGCGCGCCTTTACGCAGTTCGTTTCGCGATACGTTAGTACGTACGGACGCTGGAATTCGCCGAAGTTTCTGTTCGGGGAATCCTACGGCACGCCGCGCTCGGCCGTGCTGGTCGATAACTTGGAGCACCAGGGGATCGGGATAAACGGCGTCGTCCTGCTTTCGTCGATCCTCGACTTCAACTTGGACTGGGATATCAACTTTACGCCGGTGGCGATCGGCGGCGGCGACTGGGCGTTTCCCCTGTATCTCCCCACCGAAGCGGCATCGTCGTGGTATCATCACGCGCTGCCGGGACCGCAAACGGATTTACAGACGCTCTTGCCCCAAGTCGAACAGTTCGCGACGGGCGAGTATCTCAACGCGCTCGCTCAGGGAGCGAACCTTCCGCCGTCTACGTACAACGACGTCGTCGCCAAACTCCACCAATACACCGGCCTATCGACCCAGTACATTCGGTCTTCTAACCTTCGGATACCGTACTGGCGCTACATGACCGAGCTGCTGCGCAACGGCGGCCAGACGGTGGGACGCTACGACGCCCGTTACGTTTCGTACGCGTTGGACCGGATTTCGGACCGGCCCCAGTTCGACGCGACCGACTCCGCCATCGATGCGGCGTTCGTGGGTGCGGGCAACTACTACGTGCGCCAACTGCTTCACTACAACACCACTTTGGAATACCTGCCCACGACCGCCGGCATCAACCGGCAGTGGGATTGGAAGCACAACGGCGCGCTGCCGACGAACACCGCGCAGGATCTGGCGGAAGCGATGACGTTCAATCCGGGCCTGCACGTCTTCTCGGCAAACGGCTACTACGATATGGCGACCCCGTTTTTCGCGACCGTGTACACGCTCGACCACCTCGGCATCGCTCCGGCGCTGCAGAGCAACATCACGTACGGATTTTACGAATCCGGTCACATGGTCTACTTGCACCCAGCCGCCCTCGCCCAGTTTCACGACGATTTGGAACGCTGGTACGGACAGGTGTTAGCCGGCCACTAGCCTACCAGCCGCCGCCGGAATCGCCACCGCCTCCTCCGCCGTCGCCGCCGCCGCCGAAGTCACCGCCGAATCCGCCCCCGCTCCAATCGCCGCCGCTGGAGCCGCCCATGTCGGCCTGCCCGGCGTCGCTCTGCAATCCGCCGGAGTCTGAGCTGCCGGCGCCCCAGCTTCCGCCTGCGTCGCCGCCGCCGCTTTGAGCCGCATCGGCCGGTCCGGCGGCAGCGCCGCCGCCCCGTCCAAACATCTCGTTACCGAGCCACGCGCCGCCGAGTCCGCCCAAAAGGCCGCTCCAGAAACTACCGCCCCCGCCGCCATATCCGTAACCCGGTCCGTATCCGCCGGCCGGGGGAACGCCGCCCGGAGGTACCGGGCCGGGAGGCATGCCGGGAGCGCCGTAGCGCGGCGCCGAGAACGCGCGCATGACGGACCGCAAAATCAAGAAGCCGACGACGATGATGACGATCCACCAGAACATTGAGATGTGCAAACCTCCGCCGATCGGTGCGTTAGCCGTCGCGAGGGCCTTGCTGGGAATCCTCGCGCGCATGTTGGCGGCGGCCTGGGCCTGCAGATGCTGCCCGTAAACGGCCAAAACGCCGTCGACGCCGTAGAGCAGGCCGCTATCGAATGCTTCTGTATGGAACTCGCGCTCCATCTGGGCGCGAATCGAACGTAGGACCTCGGGGGTGAACCAGCCTGCCTGCGATCCGGATCGATCCGGCACGATAATGTCTTTTCGATCGTCGCGGGCGATAAAGATCAGAACGCCGTTCACGGCCTGCTCCGAAAAGACTTTGGCTGCGGCGTCCTGGAGGGAGGCTCCGTTCAACGACGGCACGGTAACGACGACCACTTCTTTTCCGGTCGCTCCGTTGAATGTCGCGATCCGCTGGTCGACGACCTCGATTTGGCTTGGGGAAAACATCCGGGCGCCATCTTGCACGTAGGCGCGGGCTGCGGCGGGAAGGGGCGCCAGGAGCGCGACGAGCAGAGCCGGGAAGGCGATCGCGGTAAACGGTTTCATACGGGACGGTACCTCCGAGCGTTTTTACCGATGGCGGTTTGCGAAGTTTCGGGTACGGGGCCCGGTGCCCCCGAGTCCTCCTCGAAGACCGCTTCGGAGAAACCATGCAGGATATGCGCGTCGAGCACCGCGCGCGCTCGTGGGAAGTCCCGGGCCGCGATGGCGGCAAGCAGTGCTTCGTGCTCCTCGGCGAGTTCCTCGGACCGTTGATAGCGCGCGCTGGTGACGTGAATGTAGAGCCGGATCTGGGCGAGCAAACCGTCGTAGGCGCGCTCCAGGAGGGCGTTGCCGGCCATCGCAACGATCGCCCGATGAAGGGCGAGGTCCTCGTCGACCGCGCTCCGGCGATTCCCGGCGTGCAACGCGCGACGCATCGCGGCGACGCGCGCGCGAAGCGCATCCAAGGAGCCGGCATCGGCGCGCTCGGTGAGCCGGTCGAGCGCAAATCGCTCGAGCGCGATCCGAAACTCCGTCAACTCGACGAAACGCTCGCGGCGTAGCGGCGACACGATCGCGCCGCGATAAGGAACGATCGCCGCGAGCCCTTCCTCGGCGAGCTTGAGGAGTGCTTCCCGGACGGGACTGCGGCTGACGCCGAGTTCCCGCGAGACCTCGAGCTCGACGATGCGCGAGCCCGGCGCGAGCGTGCCTTCGACGATGCGATCGCGCAAGACGGCGGCCACGCGCGTCGCCGTGGACTCGCGCTCGAGCGGGGCCGCAATCACGGCGTCCGGCCCACGCTCGCGCGCCGCTGCGCCGCCGCAGACCATGCCCAGCCCGCCGCCAGAAAGATCAGGAAGTAGTAAACGAACCAGCGCTGGGGCGGCGCGGGGACCGAATAGAAAAGCGCGACCGTCGGGACGAGCAGCAAGACGACGGCGACGACGGAGACGAGGAAATCGATCGAACGCATTTCCCCTCGGCGTTTGACGTAAACGCCGGCGGCGATCGAAATCATCGCGTAGATGACCACGAAGCCGAACGAACTCAGCGTACCGCAGTTGTTGAAGACGTCGATCGGCGCGACTCTTCCCAGAAGCGCGCCGCCGGCCACCAGCAGCGTCAGCCCGGTGACCACCGTGACGGCGACGTTGGGTGTGTCGTGCTTCGGCTCGATGGCGGCAAACGACGACGGGAGGAGACCGGCCTTCGCCATTGCATACGCGACCCGGCCGCCCGTCGTGATGCACGCCAAACAAACGGAGAAGGCGCTGCACAGCGCGCCGATCGTAATCGGAACGCGCAGGTAGCCGACGCCGAAGATCTGCGTCAACGCTCCAAGCGGAAACGTTTGCTTGTCTAAGGGCAACCCGGCACGATGCAAGCCGAGAATTTCGGCGTACGTCGCGACGATGAAAAAGATGCTGACGAAAACCACGCTCCCGATAACTGCGCGTGGAATCGACGTCAGCGGATTGCGGGCTTCGGCACCGAACGCCGTCGCGCTTTCGAATCCGACGAAACTGAACACCGCGAACATGATCGCCATTCCGATCCCGCCCGGAAATCCGCCCTGCAGCCGCAGTTGCGCTCCGTCGATCGACGGCCCGTGTTTGACCAGCACGACGGCGACGAGCAGGCAGATTACCGCGACCGAAACCGCCTCCAGCACCAGCATGACGATTGCGGAAACTTGGACGCCGCGATACGCCGCCTGCCAGGCTATCACCGCGATGGCGCAAGCGATCGCGATTGCCGGAACGTGGATTCCGCCGTAGGCGAGCAAAATTTGCGTGAAGAGCGCCATCGCTCCAAGGACCGCCGCCGCGACGAATCCGTAAGCCCACAACAGGGACCAACCGGCGATCGCTCCGAGCATCGGCCCGAGATTGTCGGCCACGTAGCCGTACATCGAGCCGGCGGCGCTCGACCGGCGGGCGAACTGATTGATGTTGAGCGCGACGAACACCAGCATCGTTCCGCCGAACGCGTAGGCCAGCCACGTTGCGTTGCCGGCGTTGGCGTACATATATGGTGCGATGAGAATCGGCGTCATGCTGGGGCCGATCAGCGCGACCGACGTGGCCAGCACCTCGAGAAACGTCAGCGATCCCGAACGGAGCGTGGGAGCTTCGGTCGTCAAAGCGCCTTAGCCGTTCTGAGGCCAGCGGCTGATGACGACGCGTTGCTGGGTGTAAAACGCGACCGCATCCTTGCCATGACAACGTAAGTCGCCGAAGATCGAATCCTTCACGCCCCCGAACGGAAAGAATGCCATCGGCGCCGCAACCCCCACGTTGATACCGACCATGCCGACGGCGATCTGGGCGGCGAAGGCGCGCGCGGCGCCCCCGTCGGCGGTGAAGATCGAAGCCGCGTTGCCGTAACGCGACCCGTTCGCGAAAGCGAGCGCTTCGTCGAGCGAGTTTGCGCGCACGATCGCGAGGACCGGCCCAAAGATCTCGTCGCGCGCGAGTTCGCTCGCCGGATCGACGCGATCGAAAATCGCCGGGGTAAGAAACGATCCTCCTTCGGGCGTCGCTTTCGGCTCGAGGAGTACTCGCGCTCCGGCCGCGCGCGCCCGTTCGACGTAACCTTCGACGCGCGCGAGCGCGTCGTCGCTGACTACCGGCCCCATGTCGACGCCGTCGTCGATGCCCGCGCCGAGCCGCAGATTTTTCGCGGCGTCGACCAGCATCGGCGCGAGCCGGTCGCCGGCTTCTCCGACCGCGACGACGACGGATCCGGCGAGGCAGCGCTGTCCCGCCCCGCCGAACGCCGATGCGATCACCGCGGCCACCGTCGGCGGCGTAACGGCGTCGGGCATGACGACGAGATGGTTCTTGGCCCCTCCCAGGGCTTGCACGCGCTTGTGCGCGCGGGCGGCGCGTTCGTACACGCGCCGCGCCACCTGCGAAGACCCGACGAACGAGATTGCGTCGACGCCCGGATGATCGATGAGCGCCTCGACGGTTTCGGCGCCGCCGTGCACGACGCCGAACGTTCCGGCCGGAAAGGTGCACTCGGCCGCGATCTCGGCGAGCAACTCGGCCGTAAGCGGCGTCTGCGGGGACGGTTTGAGAATGAAGGCGTTTCCCGCGGCCAGCGCGATCGGTATCATCCACAGCGGGATCATCGCCGGAAAGTTAAACGGCGTGATGCCCGCGCACACCCCCACGGGGTATCGGACCGAGAGCGAGTCGACGCCGCGCGCGATGTCGGCGAGCGCGTCTCCCATCAGGAGCGAAGGCATGCCGCACGAAAACTCGACGGCTTCGATGCCCCGTCGTACCTCGGCCCGCGCGTCCGCGATCGTCTTTCCGTTTTCGCGCGATACCGACCGCGACAGATCCTCGCGGCGCCGTTCGAGCGCGTCGGCAAAGCGGAACATCAAGCGCGCTCTTTCGACGACGGGAACGCTCGACCACGAAGGCTGCGCCTCGCGCGCCGCCGCCACCGCGCGGTCGACGCCCGCGCTGCCCGCGACCGCAACCCGTCCGATGACTGCGCGCGTAGCCGGATCGCATACCGACACATCCACGGTTAACGACTCCCTTCCAGCGCCGAAAGGCCGGCGTCCAAAATCGCGATCGCTTCGTCGAACTCCGGCGGCTGCGCGATCAGCGGCGGCGCGAGGACGACGACGTTGTAGCGACCGAATACGTAGAGCCCGCGGGCGAGCAGATCGTCGAAGAACGGCTGAAGCGACTGCGTTCCCTGCCACTCGACCAATGGGCGGCGGGTGTCCGGGTCGGCGACGAGTTCCAGCCCGAAAAACGCGCCGACGCCGCGCACTTCGCCCAAAATATTCCGATGGCGGCGCTGCAGCTGCTCGAAGTGCGTGCGCAGCTCGGGTTCGATTTCGCGCGCGCGCTCGAAGAGGTGCTCGTCGCGATAGGCCGCAACGGCGGCAAGGCCGGCGGCCATCGCGACGGGATGACCGCTGAAGGTGTGTCCGCTCGGCAGCGCGTTTTCGTCGAAATGCGCGGCCAGCGATTCGCGCACGGCGACGCCGCCGAGCGGAACGTACGCCGAGGTCACGCCCTTGGCAAACGTAAACAGGTCGGGCGTCACGCCGAAACGCTGCGCTGCAAACGGCGCTCCGGTGCGCCCGAACCCGGTCATCACTTCGTCGAAAATCAACAGGATGCCGTGGCGGTCGCAGAGTTCGCGCACGCGCGCTAAGTAGCCGTCGGGATACACGATCACCCCGTTGGAACCGACGACCGGTTCGATCAGCAGTGCGGCGATCCGGGAGCCGCCTTCGTACGTAACGACTTCTTCCAGATGGGCGATCGCGCGTTCGAGTTCTTGCGCGGGATCGCGCGTGAAAAACGGGCTGCGGTACGGAAACGGCGTGAAAAAGCGCGCGACCCCCGGAACGCCGGGCTCGTTAGGCCAGCGCCGGTTTTCGCCGGTGAGCGTTCCCGCGCCGGGTGCGGATCCGTGAAACGAGCGGTAGGCCGCGAGCACTTTGGGCCGTCCGGTAAGCCCGCGAGCGAACTTGACGGCGTCTTCGTTGGCCTCGCCTCCGCCGGTGGTGAAGAAGACCCGGCCGCCCTCTTCCCACGGGCTCAATTCGATGATCGCGCGGGCTAGCGCGGCCCGTTTATCGTGAACGAATCCCGGGGCGGCGTAGGCCAGTTGGCGGGCCTGCGCGGCGATCGCTTCGGCAACCTCCGGGTGGCCGTGCCCGAGATTGACCGCGACCAAACCCGCCGAGAAGTCGAGATAGCGCTTACCATCCGTATCGTATAGGTAGACGCCTTCGCCCCGGACGATGGCGGGGGGCCGGCGCCGGCCCTGAGCGACCCAGGGCGTGAGGACGTAACGGGCGTGATCGGCGGCGAGATCCGAATCGAGCGTGGGCATTTGGGGTTATTGCACATTGTCGACAATTACCCCCCGCCCCCCGCAGCCGATTGCCGCGCTACCGGAGGCCCATGCCGACGACGATCAGGCCGCCCGCTACGCTGAGGGCAAAAAAGAGGATGAAGACCCATACGCCGGCCCGCTTCCAAAGCTCTCGGCGAGCCCGAGCCGAACGCGTTTCGTGAATGGGCCGCCGCGGTTTCACGAGCCTTGGGCCTGGCGCTTGGCGACTTCCGCCCATAAACGTTCCACGTTATAGAACTCGCGCTGGTCCGGCGTAAAGACGTGCGCGATCACGTTGCCGGCGTCGATCAAGATCCACCCTCCATCGGCGGATCCCTCGACGCGCGCGGCCACTTGCGATTCTTTCTCGACCGCTTCGACGATCGCGTCGGCGATCGCGCGCGTTTGGATCTTCGAACGGCCCGTGACGACGACGAACGTGTCGGCTAAAATCGTGCGCCCCCCCACGTCGATCACGGTGATGTCTTCGCCGCGCTTTTCAAGCGCGGCATCGCGGACGACGTCGATTAGATCGCGGATGCCGGAACCTCCCCCAACGGCAGCCCGAGCGCTCGAGCCGCCGCTAACGTTTGCGGTGCGGGCGCGAGCCCGCGCCCGCGCAGGTAGTCGACGGCGTGCACGATCACCGCGCGCATGGCGTCGTCGAGGTCGCGCAGGGCGAGTTGCCAAAAACCGGCACGCTCTGGAAACGCGCGGCCGGGTTCAAGCGAGTCGGCCAAATACACGGTCCGATCGAGCGGCGACATCTCGCCCGCGGCCGTCGTGTGTTTCTCGATCGCCGAAAGCACGTCGTCGTCGCGCACTCCGAATTGCTCGCGCGCCAAGGCCGCGCCGAGGCGCGCGTGCAGCACGACCGGGTTGGCGCGCTCGAACGCATCGATCGGCATCCCGCGAAGCTCGCATTCGGCAACGAGCCGCTCCGGCGCGTACAGCCGCGCGAGATCGTGCAGCATGCCGGCGAGGCGAGCCTTGCGCGCATCGAGACCGTGGCGATGGGCGAGCAAATCTGCGCAACGGGCGACGCGAACGCTGTGATCGTAGCGAAAATCCTGGCCTAGCTGGGCACGGACGCGCCGTCTCAGTTCTCCGAACGTCGGCGCGGGCGCGGAAAACGTCAACGGTCGCAGCGCGCGCGCAGCACGTCGAGGCGGTTGCGATAGAGGC
>DASXDV010000184.1:0-33439 GCA_036490465.1 Candidatus Tumulicola sp.
CACCGGTGCGCGTACGGGTTCAAGTGCCTAAACAATTGTCGTTGGTAGTACATAGACTCGTTTGACGTTTGGGCGTTGTAATCGGCACCCATGCGGTCCGCGATATCTGCAAACTTCGTTGCAGAAATGTCGCTGGTTCCACGGAACATCATGTGTTCGGTCGCGTGAGCGGTGCCGGATATCGTATCCTCATCCGAGCCGACACCGTACTCGGTCACGACCGTCGCCACTGGCGCCAGAGCATTGGATAGGAGAATGACGCGCATGCCGTTCCACAGCGTCGTGTCCGTCACCACGCTCGACGGTGTGGCAAGAGGAAGCGGGCTCGTGATCGGCGGCACGAGCGCAACGCCTACGAGCGCACCCAGAATGAAGCAAAGCCAGCGGGGCGAGGATTACCAAAACGTAGCGTATGCGTGGAAGCAGCACGGTCCATGCGAAATTCTGCATTCCGCCGTGAGCGCCGGCCCAGTTGAAGAATTCGAACGACTGGTACGGCACGTGCGAGTTCAGCCCTTGGCATACGAATCCGAAGTACACGAAGGCCATTACGATCGCCAAGCCGGAGATGCTCCATCCAATTCGCGCAGCTCGAACGCCCGAGCGCGCCGTCACCGCGAAGAGCAAACCGTTTACCGCCAGAACGACGAACTGGTCCTCCTTCGTGCAAGCCAGGAGGAGGGCCGTCACGATGCTCATCGACCAGCGCCGCCGGTCCAGAGCGTAGACCAGCGTTGCGGAGAGAAGCGGCACGAAGGCCATCTCGTGAAAATCCCGGACGCCGTTTGGGCACGGAATGGGATAGAGGGCCGCGACGGCGACTAACGCGAGCGCCGGGACTGGGCGCAACCTGGCTCGCGCCAAGCCCCAAATCGGAAAAATGACTGCCGCGACAAGGATCGCCTGAAAATACTCGAGCCCAACGGGACCAAACGCGCGGATAAACGGCCACGCTTGTCGTGACGATCGGGGACCAATGAACCAGGAGATGACTTGCTCCGCCTTCTGCGGTGCTCGAAAAGCCGTGCCCCAGGCTGGCGATCACCTGGGTGAAGATGCCGAGATCGACATCGTTGCGGAAGATCGCGTAACGGCAGTGGACGATGATGCAGAGCGTCGATGCCAGCGCGAGAAAGAGCGCCCAGACCAGCGCATCACAAACATGAGTCTCCCGCCGCTGCTTCATGCAATCCCGAAGTTGGCCCGGACGTTCACATCCGCGGATTGTTGGCGGTTCAGCGCGCCTGTGGGGGGCTTTTGGGGCGGTTCGGGAGGCTTCCCGGCGGAAGATTTGGGAACGGTGCAGCGTTGTAGGGCGTCGGCATGATGTGCGGCTGCTGCTGATTGATGCTTCCCGGCACCTGCTCTTGCCATCCGTAAACCGTGTCGCGAACTACACGCACGTCGGCATCGGGGACGACGAAGTCGCGTGGTTTGCGATTGAGGCCGTTTTGCGCGATCTCCTCTGACTGAAGCGATCCCCGGTCGTAGAGATAGTGAAACACCGTCCCGAGGGATAATGGCGCGTGATCTCATAGTGCAGCGCGTCGATGCGGTCCATGGGATCGCTTGCGCGCTCCATGCGCTTTGATCGGTCGAGATCTAAACGCTCGAAGTAAGCGGTGTTGTCGGCGGGACCTGCACGATGAACGTCACGAGCACTGACATGCCCGAGTAGCTTACGTTTGCCGGAGCGCTCCCGCCGGGCGCCGGTGTCGCGAGTATCGAAACGATGAGAGCGACCTAGAAGCGCTGCGAAAAGATGATTCGCGCTAACGGTATTTCCAAGACCGCTCGCGACGCACACGTCAGCCGATCGATCGTGAAAGTGTTTGTCAACCGGGGCACAAGCGTCACGCGCGCGACACTCGCTAAACTCAAGAAGGCGCTAGAGAGCTAAGCGCTGCGCATCTGCCCTTGGAATGCTCGGTTCCATGATTGACGACGCGCGAATGCCCAACCGGCGCGCCCTCACGGGGTCTCCGCGACGGAACTCCCGGCAACCACCGAATGTATAGCGCCTCGTCCATTCGGCTTCTCGGAGAACTCGCTATGCGAACCTGGGTTGTCTTCACACTCTTGATTGGAACTGCTTCAATTCTAACCACGTGCAGTGGATCGCAGCCCCGCTTAGCCTGTCGCCGCAAGGATCGGCGTCACAGCAATCGCAAACGGTCCCTAGGGGCTCTCGCCGAAGAACGGCGCGCGAGGCGTGCAGCGCAGCAACGAGGCTATCGAGCCAACAAGCGTAGCGAGGGAACCATCACGCTTGACGATGTGAGGATGATATCCGCGGACGCAATGCATCTGCAGCCAAAAGTCTCCGCCGTGCAATTAATGAGAGTCCTGAGATCTCTGCAAACGACGCGCAGTTGGCCCTGGCCGCATTCGTCAATCAGAAAACGATGCCGATCGCGAATGGCAAGCCTGACTGCGCTCGAAACGATAGTCCTAGCGAGCCAGCATCTCGACGTTCTTGAGGCGATTTCTATCGGCGAATTGAAAGGACGAGCGACGCCAACGCTAAAGCGAAGTAGAGAGCTGGGAACCCAATGTTGTAGAACACTCGCGCGCGGACGTGCGCGGTCAGCGCACCGATGAAGAAAATCACCAAGCCGGCGGCGGCTGCCGTTTCGATAACCGGGACGCCCAGAAGTCCGAGCAGAAGCCCCATGACCGCAGCGCCCTTGAGCGCAGCAAGGAGCGGCAACCGGGAACGCGCGACGCCAACTTCGTCGGCGGTCTTCGTGACGAAACCGGCCTTTGCGAGGTCGGCGATGATGGCAAACCCGTTGGCCAGGATGGTTGCACCAACGACGAAGATGTGCACGAACGTCATACTCGGATCTCCAATAGCGCAAGGCGACGCGGATCGGCCACAACATCGTAGTGCGTGATGCGATCGCCGTTGAAGCGCATGACCAACGCCGCCCAGACCGCAGAACCAGCGTACACAAGGATGCCCGGCCGGCGATCGATGACGCCGACGCGCGCACGGCGCGCATTTGCTTGGAAGAGGCGGGTCTCGGCGGCGACGGTTTCCGCTCCCTCGATTCGCTGAGCCGAGCCTGGTGGGAGGACCTGCGGATCCGCGGTCCTCACAACGCGGGGATCAAGCAGCGCGAGCAACCGATCAGTATCGCCCTCTCGCGTAGCCACGAGGAACGCTTCTACTAGCTCTCGCGCCTTTGCCGTCTCCCTGGCCGGATCCGCGACTCGTCGCCGAACGCGACCGCGCGCGCGACTCGCTAACTTTTTCGCTGATCCAACCGTCGTTCCAATAACGTGAGCAACATCTTCGAACGGGATCCCGAAGGCATCGTGGAGGACGAGCGCGACGCGCTGCGGCGGGGTAAGCTCATCGATGACGACAGTAAACGCTGCCGTCAACTCATCGGCGAGCAGTGCGGTCTCGTCCGTGCAATCGTGACCGTCTTCCCGCGGAGGCAGTGCCTCCGGTCGAACGTCGCGTCGCCGGAGCAGATCGAGGCAAAGCCGCGTTGCGACGGTCGTCAACCATGCGGGCACATTCTCGATCCAGGTTGCATCGGTACCGTCGAATTTGATCCACGTTTCCTGCACCACGTCCTCGGCATCCGATTGCGATCCGAGGAGCCGCGAGGCAAGCGAGAGCAGGCGGAGCCGCTCCCGCTCGAATGTTGCCAGGTGTGCCATTTCATATCGTTGACGCTCTCCGCCAGGCAAAGGTGACCCGCCCCGAAACGACTGCGAGCTGTTCCTGTAGGACATTGGGGCGAGCGACTAGAATCGCGATGCGGACGCACCTGTAGGGCCTAGTTTCCCCGCGCTTTACGACCCGTGTCTATCAAGCACCGAATTGACGGACGCGGGCATGGGTGGCCGGAGTTGGGCCCATTCCTCTATGCCCCGCAAGCGGCCCGACCGCGGCATCTCGTGTACTTTCTACCTTGACCTGGAGACAATCCGAAGAATTCGCCGAAACCGGCCGCTCGGCGGCCTTTCGTAACGTTCCAAATACCGATCATATTCATAAAGGCACTCGGGCCAGTTCCGGTCCAGGAAATGGGTGCGACGGCGCGTCGTCCACCTTACGTCGATCGGAAAGGCGCCCGGGATGAGCGGATCCTCAATATCCTTTTAAAGCCGCTGCACGGGCGTATCGGCGACGCCGAAGTTGGTGTTTGAGGCGGTGATCCCATTGGTGATCTTATTGGTTTGTTTCAGCGCGGTGGGACGATATCGGAAGACGTCGATCTCCCCCAACGCGTAGTCGGCGACGTAGAGCCGGCTCGAATCCTGGTTGAACGCAAAGAACCAGGACGCCCCGGGTAGCGGCAACGTGGCGACCGGTGTGCGCCGGCCGACGTTATAGACGTTGAGGCTGGGAATGTTTTGATCGATGACCAGCAGATGACCGGCGCGATCGAACCCCACGCCGGCGGCGTTTTCGAGGGTAATACGCATGTTCACGGTGTGCGTGAACGCGGGGGCTTTGAACTCGACGACCCCGCCGGCCCCGCTACCCAGGGCTGCGTTGTACGAAACGAACAGGTTGCCGCCCTTATCGAGCGCCACGCCGGCGACGTGCAAAAAGTGCTTGTTGTTCAACGTCTGGGTGGGCTCAGACGCGCCGCGAGGGTAGACGACTACGTTGCCGGACCCGAACATCGGTCCACTCCCGTTTGCAACGTAGACGGTCCCGTCGGAGCCGACCGCGACGTCGATGGGAAATTTATCGGGATCTTCGAGCGTGCCGGTCGGCGAGGTTGAGCCGTTGGCGTAGACGAGCACGTTCTGGCCTTCTGCATTGGCGACGTATACGTTGCGCTGCTGATCGACGCCGATCCCCTGGGGAGTTGAAAGATTGCCGGCGAGGCTGCCGGCGACCGGATTGTGTGGTCCCGTACCCTTGAGATAGTAGTCGACCGAGTTATTTCCGGGTGATGAGCTGTAGATCACTCCACTCGCCGAATCGCCCGGCGTCGCGGCGGGAGCGCCGGCCGCCGACGGATTCTCCGCGACGAGCGATCCGTTCCTGGAGCAGCCGGCGAGCGTGGCAAGTGCGACTAGGAAACAAAGTAACGAACGATTGATAGGCCGCATTGTATTAACCTCGAAGGTTCAACGGCGCCAACTCCATCGTTGTGACTGCGATCGACCATCAGCGGTTCGAAAGGCAGACGGACGCCACAACTGTCGCCCTGATTGCATCGTTGGACCTCGCCCGAGCCGGGTCCAGAGCAGCGCGAGCGATGGCAAGCATAGAAAAGAGATACGCGTAGTTTGCGAGCGATACACCCAAACGACGTGCATTTGAACGAAGGTTTGTACCCTTTCGACACGGGCGAGCCAGAACAATCATGGTGTATGCGTGGGCGGCCTCGATCGTCAAATTCCAGACATCGCTCGGGCGGGTACGGCCACGCGAAGCCGGCGCCATTTGGCGAAAACAGCGAATCGCCAAATCGTACTCGCCGCTCACGCCATGGAGACCAGCGAGGTCAGCGCCCAGCCGGCTCGCGGTCGCGGACCATGCCGAATCGACCGCGCGCCGGAGTAACGAAAAGACGGTGGCGATTGCGGCCGCGCCCCGAAAACAGGCATTGAGCGTTGCGTGCATCGCGAGAATCTCAAGTGCGCGTGGACGCGTCCAAAGCAAAAACGATGCGACGAGTTGCGCAGCCTCCGACGAGGTTGCTTGAGTGTGCGTGCATACGCCAAGAGTGGAATCGTGCAGCGCCAGGTCGCCAAGCGCCGCAGCCAGCGCGGCACGCGTATCGACGTCGCCTGGAGCGGGCGGCCTTGTACTTTGAGGTCGCCGAGCACGTGAGTGTAGGCAGGCCAAGCGGCCGCAACACCTGCAGCACGCCTCACGTTCCCAATACGGCGTAAGCAAATCCGTAAAACATGCCCGTGTTAACTTTCCAGGTATTATCCGGGATTCCAATTGCACTGCACCCGCTGCCGGAGCAGTAGGTTGCCCAGCTCGACCCTTTCTTCTGCGTGTGCGCAAACTCCGTGAGTGTCCAGATTGCGACGGAAGCAGCATATTTGGCGTTGGTACCGACAACGATCCAGTACTGCTCACCCCCAGTTAGCGGCACGCCGCGTTTATACGAAACGGTTTCAACGGTACAACACGGGGAGCTGGGAAGGTTCGTTAGCCCCCAAGTATGCAGTGCCTTGCCGGGCACTCCGCCGTCGTCGTCGTAGATGCTGACCGTGACTCCATTAGTCCCGGAATAATATTTCACTGGCACCTCGACTTTGGTTGCGAGATGGTTCGCCGTAGGTGTGAACGGGCTACCGAGCCATTGTTCGGTTCCCTCACCGCTGCCGCTCTTAGGACCGATTACCGCGTAGCCTAACCGGCCCCAGTACGGGCTCTCCGCGTATTGGGTGAAATTGCTCACGATCTCGGTCAGTCCGGCGTCGCCGGAATCGTCGCGGGCGACGAGCGGACCACGTTGCGCGGCGTTGAGCGAGACGAGTGGCGGATAACCCGCGCTGCTAACGACGTGTATTACCAGGGGCGATTTCCCGTTCAGGCGAGCGTTCGAAGTCGCGCCGAATAGGGCGACGATCGCCAGCGTTACGGTGAAGGTCCGGTGCATCAGAGTTCCTTTCCTCGCGTCACAAAGCTTTGTTGCCGTTGCCGCCGAGCACGGCAAACGCGAGCCCGGTTCCGAAAACGCTGCCTTCGAACGTATACCATCCAGGGCCGTTCGGGCATTTGCTTGCATACGCGCAGTACGTGGCGAAGAGGAATGGGTTCACCTCATCGGTCGCGTTCATGGCCCAGCCGGCGCCATCGCTCGGTTGTCCCTGTTGCCCGCTAAGGACGATCCAATATTGCTTTCCGCCGCTCAGCGCTAAGCCGTTTGGAATCTTGCCTACAAGGAAGGAACAGCAGATTCCAGGGGAATTTTCCGGCAACGTTGGAAGCTGCGAAGTGGTAAGCGCCTTCCCCGGGACGCCATTGTCGTCCCGATTTACACTTAGCGTAAAGCCAGAGGTTCCAAGCCCTAGGTTCGGGTTGACAATCGCCGCTTCGACCACCGTTGCTGTATGATTGCCGGAAGGGGTGAACGCTGCGGCGACCTCATCGTCAAAAAATTCGTTTGATCCGCCGCCGCCGACGATCAGGACAAGGGCGCCGCCCCAGTATTTGCCCGACGGAAAGTTCGCTAGGTTGTCAAAGATTTTCAAATACTTTGCGTCGGCGAAGTCCCGATCGATTTGAAGCGACATGATCTTGGCGCCGCTACGGGTCGATCCAACGACAGCCTGGTTTGGGCCGACTGAAGTGACCGCGCCACCCGAAGGAGAGAACTGAGGTTGGCTATTGCACGCAGCCAACAATGCGACGAAGACTGCGAAGATAACTCTTCTTGTCATACCCATGGAGTAAACTGTCGCAGCGCGCGCCTGGCTTGTCAATTCCCCTCGTACCGAAATACGACATATTTGGCAAAATGAGGCGTCCGAACGTACTTCGGCGGTGGAATTTGCCATGAGAATCTTCCGTCGCCGTAGTAGTAGGCGCTAATGGCGCGCTATAGGGCCCTCGGCAATCCGCTCGACGCGTGGCTGCGCAGCCTACGTAGCATGCGCGGCCGCGGTCTCGCCGAAGATCAAGGTCAGGCGGCGCTGCGCCACGCTATCGAACTCGCGCTCTTCCGAGTGCCGGCCCGGCAGCGCGAGATCGTAAGGCGGTACGACCTGCGCGGAGAGCCTGCGGCTAAAGTTCAAGTGGCGCTCGGCATCTCCGCGCGTCAATTCTACCGCGATCGGCGCGCCGCGCTCAACGAACTACGCACGCTTTTGCCGAGCCTGCTGACGCCGCGGCCGCCTGTAGCGGCCTCGCTATCCGCGCCGGGCCGTCTCATGGGCGAGCAGTCGGACGCGATGTTGTCGAGTCGAGCAAACGCGCGCAGTCTTGCTCAATCCGGAAGCGAGGAGTGCTTCGCCGTCCTCCGTCGGCTCGCTTGCAATAGTGCCAATCCGAGTGTGCGGGCGGATCTGCTGCTGGAACTGGCCGAAGCGGCTCTCGACTTCGATGATGACGTTACGGCGGGCGGCGCGGTCGACTCCGTGCTGGGCGTTCTGAACGATCGACGCGCAGACGCGCCGGGGCTCGATGAGTATCTCGCGGCGCGCCTTACTCGCGCGCAGGCACGACTGACCAAATCCTATCCCGACGCCATCGTGAAACTTACCGAGGCCCTCTCTTGGCTACGTCGCAGTCTCGCCGCAGCCCCCGAAGCCACGGACGCGCGTGCCGCGCTTCTAGCGACGCTTGGCGACATGGCGATTCTCGACTTTGAAGCCGGAAACTTCACTTCGGCACGGCGCGCTTCGACTGAAGCCGTTCGGTTCATCGAGTCTTTCTCGCTGTGGACGGGTCCGCGCGCACTTGAGGTCGTGGCGATGGATGCAGCCATCGATGCGTGTTTGTCGGGATATACGGGGTCGGCGATCTCGACGGTTTCGTCGTTGCTGAGGCGGGCGGTCGACTCGGCGTGGTCGGCGACGGCTAGTCGCCTTGGAGCGGATCTCATCGGCCTCTACGGTGTGAGCGGAGAGTGCAGTGTTGCGCTCCGCTGGTACGAGCGGGCGTGGCCGACCGCACTCAAAACGGCACGCCCGCGGGACCGCTGGAGCATGATGGTGGAGGCCGCCGGATCTTGCATAGCAGGCGGAGCTCCTCGGAAGGCGCTCGCAATCTTAAGTCACGCGAACGGCGGGAGAAGTCGCCGTCCGCGGCGGGACGTACCGACCTGGCATGCATTCGTCGCATCGTCACTCGTCCAGCTGGGCGAGAACGCGAAAGCGCTCGAAGAGGCACAGGCGTCCCTGCGCGGGTACGAGGAGCAGCAGGTGGGACGCGGCATGAGCGATGCGCACCGGCTAATTGCGAAGTCGTACGCTAGGCTCGGCGACATGGCTGCCGCACGCGAGCATATTCGCGAGGCAGGCCGCCTGACTGAGCGTTACGGAACGGCGGAGGGCCTGCTGTGCACGTTAAACGCGCAGGCCGAAATCCTGCCGAGTACCCGAGCCAAGGCCGACGCGATCGAACTGGAACAACTTCTGCGCAGCCGGGCCCAAGTTTAACGCAGATTTATAACGAACCCGCGCTAATCGCGCATAGATCTTCCGCAACGGACTTTGCAGGGAGGCCGCTTCGAAGCTAAGAAGCGCCCTCGCATGCGGTATCTCTCGATCAACTCACTCGTTGCGTGCGAGCTGCGGCGGCTGTTCATTTTGCAATAGCCGTTTGCAAAACACGGCGAACGCCGAAAACGCTATATAGGATAACGCCTTTTCACGCGGCGCCGAAATGCATGCTCCCTGCGCTATGCATTAGCGCCGATTCAGTGCTTGATTCGCAACGGTGGGATTTGCCGCGGGATACTACATAAGGGCCTCGGCAGTTCCGGTCGCTTGGCTGGTGAGGGAGCGGTTAGGAGTGGGGTCAAACCCTTGTATGCGCGACAATTAAGCCGGGATTCCCCATATGGCCGTCCTTTTCTAGCCGCCGCCGGATGATTCCGGCGTTTTCCGGGCGCTCGGCAGGTCGAGCCACCGGTTTGGCACGCCTTAAAGCCCCGCAACCACTCGCCAGGACCAAAGAAACCCGGCTGCACGGCCGAAAGGGCGCAAATCTCCCGTCGTTTACCCGGGACCGACGCTGGCCGGGCGTTCATGTTGCCGTCGCCAAGGGCGGCGATCGAAGCGCAGCGATTCTATCGACGATCGCAGCGAACAACCTTCGCGGGATCGCGACCTCCGCCATCTGAAACGCGACGTATCGGCCGTGGCTGACGACTTTCGCACCGATCTTGATCAGCTTCTCGCGCAGCGTCGTCAGCGACCACTCTGCAATCGTCTCCCCGGCAGCGCGAGCGTGCGAAGGAAGTTTCCGAGGTTGTACGCCAGCGCGTGAAGCTGCAAACGAACCGCGTTTGCGTTGAACGAGCGGCACGATAGGCGCGTCCATTTGATCGCGTTCTTGCCTTCTTTGATCCATTGCTCGCAAGTGCCCCGCTTGTTGTAGAATCCGACGACGTTCGCCGACTTCAGGCGCAGGTTCGTAACGATGAAACCGACGCGCGGGAATAGTTCACCGTGGTGCCATTCTACCTTGGCGACAACCCGGCGCGGGGCCGTCCAACTCGCCGCCTGGTAGCGAAAACTCTTGTAGAAACGCTGGACGTAGTGCGCCGGCCGTCCGACCGGTCGTTTTAGCATATGAGCGATCTCCGCCTGGAGTATCTGGTTGGCGGGAAGGCGGATGGCGTATTCGATGCCCTCCGATTCGAGGTACTCGTACATGCTCGGCTGCGCAAAGGCGGCGTCACCTCGGAAGGCGATGCTTTCGGCAGATTGTTGGTAGCGCGCAACGACCGGCTTGAGCACCGCTTCCCAACCGTCAGCACTATGGACGTTGCCAGGGCGAAGCGCGCAGCGTTCCAGATCGCCATACTGATTGAAGACGAAGAGTGGATGGTAGCACGTACAGCCGAAGTGTCCGTTCCAGACGCTTCTCTCTTGATCGCCATGCGTCGGGCTGACGCTCGAATCCAGATCAAGCACCACGCGACCGCGTTGGCGGCGTTTCGAAACCTCGTTGATCCAATGGCCGGAGAGATCGGCGAGCGTGGCGAGGTTCTCCGGTTGCGCCAGCCAGTTCGTTTCGAAGCGCCCCATCTGACTCGGGGACGCGCCCGCCCGTTTCGTTGCTTTGCCACCGATGATCCAGCGCATGGTCGGGTCGTGCCGCAAACGCAGTGCGTCGTTCACGTCTTCATATCCGGCAAGTCTGCCGAAGAGCGATTGCCGCAACATGCCGACGAGGGCGTGGCTACCGTTCTTGCCCGTGCGCGCATCGGCGAGGAGATCACCAGCCGATGTTGTTAAGCCAAGCGCATCGTCGAGTTCGCGATACGCGAGCAAACCCGCATCCGAGGTGACCACCGATCCGCGAAACTGCACCATGATTCGGCGTTCGAAATCGAGTCGAAGAATGCCGCTTTCGGCTTCACCCGTCGGGTTCGTCAAGCAAGCCTCACATCACGAGCGCGATTCCCTACGCGATTCCCTATATGTAGTATAGCAAACCCGCCGCGCATCAGCAGCGGGTTTGCGAATGCATCCGGTGAATCCGGGTTAAGACGGTCATTCGTCGTCGGCGGGGGCGTCGGGCGGCGCCTCGTTTAAAAAAGCGCCCAGTGGCATCGTAGTGTGAATAGGTGTAAACTTGCGAGCTTTTCTTCTGTAGCTGAACACGTCCCCCAATGCTGTTTGCTCGCGCGTCCGTCGTATTGAGCGAACCAAGGTTCCAGTTGTCCTCGAGATATTTTAAAGAATGCTCCCGAACTCGTACTGAGTGTGGCTTACTGTTCCGCGGAAACGTAGGGCGAGATAATGATCATCGGGACCCTAAAACCGGGACCCCCTTGGTCGTCCCTGGTTCCCGTCGAACGGATAGGTGGAGGCGCAATGTGATCGTACATCCCTTCCCCAGTCGTCCCACACAACGACGATCGCCGTGGAGTTCCAATACGCGCTTTTGCCGATCGCATTCACGATGTTTGCTAACCAGTGCGGCCCATTGTCAGCAGCAAACCTCATTGCTCTAGCTCATGGAGTTCGTTGCTGTTTGTGTCCGTATAGTAGATGGCCGTATTTGCATCGGAGGTTCCGATCGCATAAAGGCCCCATATGCCTGGCGTCTTACTCTTATCGATAACCTTCGTGCCAAGAACGGTGCCGCTTGGAGTTAACTCGACGAGCGTATTGTCGCCGGAATTTGCTACGACGATATTTCCGTTGGGAAGAATCGCCGCTGCGAACGGCTTGTTTAGCGGAGAGCCGGATTTGACCAGCTTGCCGCACGAGGTGCTACTATAGAGGCACTTGAATGACTTGCAGCCAGCACCGACCGTGATTTCGTCCTTGATTAGTAAGCTGCTCACATTGCTAATGGAAACGACTCCATTGCAAGCCCCATCTGCGACGTAAAGCACGTCTTCTTTTTTATCGTGACATTTTTGCGATGGCGGCTTGATGCCGCACGAATAAACCAAACCAGAAGGCCCTTCTGCATTCCAGCCGCTGCCTTTGGAAACCGGGAATCCCTTGATTATTTCGAGCAGCTTCGTGCCGTATGCGCCTAGGCCCACGGTGTCGATGGTACCAGTGTCACCGTTGCCCACGTAGATCCGAATCGGCGCATATAAGTGGGGTGAGGGCGCTTCTCCGACTCCGATAGGCATCGTGATCGGTTTAGAATACAGTTGTTTTATTTGACCGGATTGATTGATATAAACCATCAACTTGCTGGTCATTCCGGTGGCGTAGACTTGATTGCCGGAGGTCAACGCCGTGCCGTCGCAGCCTTCGATCTTCGAACTCTGGGCGAAGGTGGTCGGCTTCGAGTTGGCATTGGGCGAGAACACCTCGAGGGTGGTGCCCTTTCCGGCATCGGCGCTTTTATCCTCAAAGTTACAAACGAGAATCTGATCCTTTTTTAGTTTGCCAAAGCTTGTAGGTGCTACGCTTATCGCGCGAGGACCCATATCACCGTTCTTTGCGTCCACGGTCGAGCCGATTGTTACATCTTTGGTGAGTTTCTTAAGAATCGAAGTCGAATCGGCGGGAGTGATGCTGCCTGAGTCTAAGAACTGCCGAGCATCGCCGATAGACGGCGGGCTACCCGGAATGCTGGTGGTTCCGGCGCCCCCGCACGCTGAAAGCGCGAGTGACAGTATTAGAAGGCACGTGCTCTTAGGCGACATCATATTGAGTGCTCCAATTTGGATAGGCTAAATCAAAAAAAACGATTCGCTGCGGGTTCGCCACCATCTAGTCAGTTCCATTTCGGTAGTCAGCATTCGATCAATTCGAAAAGAGGCGAGAGCTTTCATGTGATACGTTCGCAGAGCCTCATCGCTGTAAGGTTGACTTCGGTCAATTCTGCACGCATGCCCTATGGCGAGGAGAGTTCACCATTTCAAGAGGAGAGTTCGCAATTTCAATCTGAAAATAGAAGCGTTCTCTTTTACGCGGTAGGCAGCGGCTAGTCGCTGGATTCGTTCGATCGTTGACGCCTTCGGAGCACATGCTCCTGCGACGATTTTGCGCCAGCCTCGCTCCGTTAGTCTCAGATCGCCAGCCGTAGTCATTTTTGGAAAGGCGGCAAGGTAAAGCAAGATTCTCAGCTAGGTCGTCGCGGTCGTTTACGCGATCGGGAGTTCGGGCTCAATGTGTACCGCGCTGCCTGCGGTTTTGCGGCATCGTACCCGGCGCGCCGATCGGCAACTGCGATCCGCCGCACACTGCGAGCGTTGCCGCAGCCGCGTAGCCCGTAAGCGCACAGCGGTTAAAACAAGAAATCATCATTCGTGATCTCTAGCGTGCGCGCCAGGTTACGATGATTTTGCCGTCGCCCGGCGCGGCGACGCCCTGCACGTCCTTGGTGTCCGTGCCCCGCTTTTCCACGTACGAGGAGCCGCCGCCGCCACCCCCGGGGCCACTCCAGCTCTTGCTGGACGAGCCGCCCGCACCACCGCCGCCTCCGCCGCAGTAGTATCCTCCGCCACCGCCGCCGCCGCCCTGGAAATAGCAAGGTTTGCCGCCGATAACGCCTTGGCCGAGCGCTCCAGAGGTGCCACTATCTCCGGGGCAGGAGCCCCCCGCGCCGCGCCCCGCCGAGCCGCCAGATTTCTGGCTGCCTCCGCCACCGCCCATTGCGGCTCCTGACGCGTTTCCACCGTTCGCACCGGTCTGGCCAGTCTTGCCGCCGCCGTTGCCGCCCGTGCTGAAAAGTCCGCCTCCCCCTCCGCCGCCAGCTACGATTACGCGGTCGCTCAGTGCGTCGCCACCTTGCCGAATATCAGACGCGCCGCCGCCACCGTACCCACAGTCGTAGCATCCGCTTATAGTATAGCCGCCGTCACCACCACCGTTGTATCCGCCAAGAAGAGGATAAGTACGGCCACCCGCACCGCCGACGAAGATCGCGAGCGTTTCGCCGGGCGTAACGGGAATCGTTGCTTTTACTCGTCCGCCCAAGCCACCGCTGCGATTACTGTACGAGCCGCCAATTAAGCCGCCAGTTGCGCCATCGACTGCGATTCTCAAATGTGTAACACTTTCGGGAACCGTGAAGTATTGCTCGTAACCCGTGTAAGTGAACGCCCTTGAGTGCTTTCGAGCGTGCGGCGTGAGCGGCGACCATGGCATTGCGCCAGGCGCGCCGATCGGCGGCTCCGATCCGCCGCACCCTGCCAGCATTGCCGCAGCGACGACTAACGAAAGAGCGGTGCGACTACGATCATCGAAGATGTTCATGGAAAGCGCCTTTCCGATTGACTGTTCGGTGTTCCGAGCTGAAAGCGGAATACAAGGCCGCATGGTCGGGGGTCGAAAGACGACGAGGCAAAGCAGTCGGAAACTCCTCCTCCGCCCGCGGTGCCGTATAAAGCGCCGTGAACAGCGAGGAGGTCGTGCGGTCCTTTCCCGTGAGGTGCTCCGAAGCTATATAGCACGGACGCTTGACCGGTTGCGCCTCCCTCAAAGATCGTGCCACGATTGTGCACGCCGCCTTCGCTGCTAGCGCCGTAGAGCGTGCCGTTTACGTCGATCAAATCGTTGGGGAACGCGGCGTCGGGCTGACCTTGAAAGCGGTAAACTATGTGTTCGCTTCCCGACGCGTCGATCTTGAAAATCGTGCCGCAACCGATCACCTGCGTCTCGTTGGTGCAGTTCGTTCCACCGCCTTCCCATGTGACGCCGTAAAACGATCCATTCAGCGCGAGAAGCGACGTCGGCTCCGCGCCATCCGTTCCGCCTTGGAAACTGTAGAGCGTGCGCTTTGCGCCCGAACCGCTGATTTCAAAGACCGTTCCGCAGCCCTGATCTTCGACGCAACCATTTGTGCCCCCGGACGCCGTTAAACCGTAGAGGTTTCCATTGGCCGCTATGAGCGGACCAGGCTCTTCACCGTCCGAGTGCCCAAGGAATCGATAGAGCACACTTTCCTGATTTGTAGCGAGGTTGAAAGAAAAGACGGTCCCGCAGCCGCAAATCGAGTCGGGAGTACCGCCAATCCGCGTTGTGCCGTAAAGAACGTGCTTTACCTCTGCTAGGGTCGAGTCCGGCTGCCATCCGTCGCCATCGGTCGTGCTGCCGTCAGTGGTTTCGCTTACGCCCTTGAAACTGTACAACACACGCTCGGTACCCGACGTAGTCAACGCGTAAATCGTTCCCCTGTTTTTCGTGCCGCCGTACGCCGTTGTGCCGTACAGTTCACCGCGTACCAACGTCAGGCCGGCGATTGGCGAGGCGCCGTCGCGTTTCTTGTTGAAATTATAAACTACGCGTTCTTCGCCGGAGGTGTTAACCCCATAGACCGTTCCTTCATACTTGGTGCCACCTCCGCCCGTAACGCCGTAGAGCTCGCCCCGACGCCACGTTAGCGAGCCGGTTGGATCACCTCCGTCGCGTGGATAGCCCGTAAAGCGATGAAGTACCGTCAGCTTCGACGCTTCGCTGCGATCCGCGTGCGCGCCAGCTCCCAGCGCACCGATCGGCGGCTGCGATCCCCCGCACCCCGCTAGCATTGCTGAAGCGGCGCAGCTCAAAAGCGCGTGGCGCACAAAACCTAGAATCCTCATTCCTATTCCTCTCGCAGTCTCGACGGATCGGCGGCATCAATGGTTCGACTCATCAGTCCTTGTGGCTGATTCGCTAGAAACTCGGTGGCGAACTAACCGTGATATCGCTGATATCGTAGTCTCGAGCACCTTTTGTTATTCCGAAATATTCAGCAGTGGGGTCTCCGCCCGCAGGGTACGGCCATACGGCAATAGCTTGATTATGATGGGCTTTCTGTTTAGCATAGACCGCTAGAACCACCCCATCCTGAATCCAATAGGTATTGCTCTCAGCAGACTTATTCAGGTGTGTTGTCCCGACTATCGTCCCGCTGGTCCCGTTAAGTTGAACCTGGCAGATCTCACCGTACGAAAGATGAACGAGCATGCTTAGATACACTCCATCCCACTGGAGCTTGTCGATTGAACTTTGTAGGGTCTGATTTAGCGTGATGCTGACTATCTTGTCTCGGCCCGCAGGTAGCTCGACTAGCGGCGACTGGCCCGCCTTTTTCGAATCTGCGGCGGCAAATAGATTTCCCGCATTGTCGTACGCAGCGTCGGCATAGTAGGTAACGTTCTGTGCAGTATAGGGAACCGCGCTGCCTCCCCCTTCTGTGAAGACGAGGAGGGCGGCGTTCTTGTGTTTCAAGCCAACAGCCGCTACGGCCAGGTTTCCAGTGGTAGGGTCAATCGAACAACCGTATAGCTGCGAATACTTAGACGGCGGATATAAGGTCGCGATCGGTTGCATGCCTCCATGCACGTACTCAAGAATCTTATCGTATTGAGTGAGGAAAACATTTCCGGTATGTGGATCGGAACACACAAAAGCGTATTCGCCATTTGTCGGAAGGGAGCCGATTACTTGGCCGCCCGGATACGAGACCATCACAACTGCTCGGTTTGTGGGGGCATAGATAATGTCACCGTATGACCCGGACGATCTCTGTAGACGACTTCCGCCAAGTTGGGCGCTCTGTGGGATTGAAGATGTGCCGCTCTGCCCACCGCACCCAACCCACATGAGCGCGACGGCTAAGCTCGCACACCGAATAGAAAGACGATCCATACCACTCCTTGCTCGCCGAGCCCGTGAATGCCACGGTCCTAGCTGACATTTCGGTACTGACTCGTCAGTTCCATCGCAACACCCACGCGGCGATTAAAAGCCCAACAATGGGCCACAAGGCCCTGCGCTCACTTCGCCCAGCGGCAACCTTCATCGCTGTAAAAGTTGACGCCGGTCGATTCCGCAGGCATGCTCCATACTAGCGAAGGTGCCCACCTCGCATCAGGACGAGGCCGCATTATAGTCGCTCGTGCGATAAGCCGTGGCGATTTCCTGAATCCGCTCCACGGTCGCAGGCTTCGGCGCGCATTCGCCCTTGACGATCTTGCGCCAGCCGCGATCGGTCACGCCGACGTCGCGCGCCGTTGCCGCCCGTGGAAATGCACCAAGGTAAGCGATATTTTCCGCAAGATTGTCTCGTTCGTATTCGATCGGGCTTTCCGCCTCAAGGGAGGCGCCCTCATCGCCGCCGAGTCGATCGATTTCTTTACCGATCCGGATCAGCCGCTTCGATCGAACTCTGAGGCGACCCAGCAGCCCGACAGTGTCTTCGCCGGGTTTCCATTGCAATCCGCGGCTTTTGATTCGGGATGCCGTGAGGTCGCCTTCATCAATCGCGGGTTCGGCCACTATATCCGACAAATCGGCAACGAGCAAACGCAGATCCTCGTGGCCTTCAACAGCCCGGATTATCAGGAAATCTCGCTATCAGCATGGCTGGCCTCGAATCCACCGCGTTTGCTGGCCGATAACTTCGGTCTCGACATGGCCGTCGTCGAGAAGTTGCCGCGGGTCGGGCGCTTCATCATCGGAGGAGGCGCCTGACGCCCGAACGATCGCGCGTGTTGTTTCAGCCGGCCGCTTGACAAGCGAAGCTACCGAGCATTATGGTTGGTTGGCAATACGTAAAAATTTCTCAGTCGACCAGGAGTTAGTGAATGAGGCGAGCTTTAGCAGTTGCCGCGTCTATAGGCTTTGCGGCGGTCACGTTGACCACTCAAGCTGCGACGACGACTGGCGCGACGAAATTTACTGTTTGCAAAAGCACCTATGCACTCTGCACGACGGCCAGTTGCAAACCAGTTCCGGGTCAGAAGGGCAATCTCGTCTGCGGCTGCAGCGTCCAGACCGGCTACTCGGGCGGAACGCACGCCTGTAAGTCGGTGCAGCATACCGCCGCCGGCGACTTGATCTACTCACGCTACTATCCCGTCAAGGCCTACGCCGTCTGTTCGAACGCCCGTCCATGGGCGTGGTGTCTCGACGTACCGTGCCTGATCGACAAGAACCATCCAAACCGTGCATCGTGCACCTGCACGGTCACCAAGAATCAGAATCCGTACGTGATCGTCACCGATAAGTACACCAAGTCGACCTGCACGACCGGAATCATCTCGTCGGCGACCGTCCAGGGGATCACGCAGATCTCCAACTTCATTCAGTCGAAGCACCTCATTCCAGCGTTCACGATCAAGGTTCTCAACACACCGCAGCCGTGACGCGCCTGCGCGCCCTCGCGGTGCTGATGGCCGGCGGACTGGCGGCCTGTTCCACGAAGGCCGCGCCGGTCGCAACGGCCACGTTTGCGCCCCGGCAGCGCGCGCAGATCGTGCACATCCTCCGCGACGCCATGCGCAAGGATCCCACGATCCTGCGAGATGCGATCGTCGTGCTGCAGGCCGATAACGACCGTATCGAACGTCAAGCGCAGCGTTCCGCGATCGCAAACCGTGCCAACGTGCTCTTCGACGCGGGCGATCCGTTCGTGGGGAACGCTCACGCCGGCGTGACGATCGTCGAATTCTTCGACACCCGCTGTCCGTACTGCCGGCAACTGGCACCGATGCTCGAGCGGTTCGTCTCCAAGGACGGCAACGTTCGGCTCGTCTACAAAGACTTTCCAATCCTGGGACCGGCGAGCGAACTGGGATCGCGCGCGCTGCTTGCCGCGCAACGCCAGGGGCGATACGAGGACTTGCGCAGCCTCCTCATGGCCAAGTCGTCGAGCGATTTGACGGAAAATTCTTTGCGCGAGACCGCTCAGGACCTCGGCCTGGACTGGCCTCGGCTCCAGCGCGATATGAACTCAGCGGATGTGGGCCGGAAAATCGCCGCGAACAAGAACCTCGCGCAAGCACTTGGGATCGACGGTACGCCGACGATCGTAATCGGCGAGAAGATCGTCGAGGGCGCCGACATCGCGACGATTGCAGCCGCCGTGGCCAATGCGCGCCACGATCGCTCGAAGCTCTCCGTTGGGATGAGCACGAGCCGGAACTGAGGCGATGGGCGCCCTGATCACGGCACCGCAGTGGGTCGGCGTGCTCGTCGGTTTTGCCGTCGGGGGGCTCGCCGAGTGCTGGGGCGTCGCTAATCCTGAATCGATCATCCGCCTGGCACGCTGGAAGGACCGGCTCTTTATCGGCTGCGTTACGGTCGTCGGTGCGTTCGGCGTTCTTCTCCTCTACGGGCTGTATGCGTCCGGCATCGGCATGCATTTCGGGCTGAAGCCGCTCTACTTCTACGGAGTCGGCATCGGCGGCGTTCTCTTCGGAATTGGCCTGGCGCTGTCGGGATATCTTCCGGGAACCGAACTGATGGCGCTCGGCGAAGGCCGGCGCGAAGCGCTCTTCGTCATTCCTGCGGGGTTGCTCGGCGCGGCGTCCTGGACGCTGCTCTATCAGAACGCCGCCGGCCAATGGCTGGTGCATCAAGCAAATCTCGGCTCGGTCCTCGTCGACGGACGCACGATCGAAGGAACTCCCCCGTTCGGCTTGTTCTTGGGCGCCATTCCCTATGCGCTCGTACTGCTCCTGATCGCACTGCTCATACCGAGGTTCCCGCGCTCGAAGCACGTGTGCCTCGTCGCCCACATCAAGGGCAGCCATGACGAAGGGAATCCCGCTTTGCACGACGTCCGCGAAGATACGGTCGCGTATCTGCTCGAAGGCTCGATCGCCAAACGCGGAGGCCGAGCCGAACGGGTTGCCTACGCCTGGTCGTCCGAGCCCAACATCTACTCGAAGGTGCTGGTCCTCGTTGCGCTGCTGCTCGCGATCACGGTCGTTCTCGCGATGGTGCTGCATCAGGTATTCGGTGAATCGACGACCTATTCGTGGCTGGTCGGCGTGCTCGCGCTCCCGGATTTCGCCTACTCCAAAGTGGCTCTCGCAAGCGTCGGCTGGGAGCCGTTCTCCGATATCGGCACATTCTTGGGCGCGTTTTTTGCCGCGGTCCTGATTTCCAAACGCTTCACCGCCTTTCGCAGCGTGATTCCACCGTCGTGGCGCAACCGCTTCGGCAACGACCAATGGCGGCGGGCTTTGGGCCTTTTCGCCGGCGGTTATCTCATGTTGTTCGGTGCGCGAATGGCCGACGGGTGCGCGTCAGGACACATTCTCAGCGGCATCGTACAAATGGCGGCCAGCGGAATCTACTTCGGCGTCGTGGTTATCGTCACGAGCGTCATCGCAGCGAGAGTGATTTATGGAAACGCTTCGGAACAAACCAACCTCCGACCGGTGTAGCGCACCGGAGGTCAAGGCCGGCCGGGTCATCGCCGGGATGATGATCCTCGGCACGCTGGCGACCGTCGTCGTGGCGGCGTTGGCCACCGGCAATGCAACGGGTTTTTCGCCCAACGCCTATGCCTGGTTTCTGACGCTGATCGTTCCCGGATTTCTCTTGCTCGGCGTCACTGCCTACTACATAGACAAGCGTCCGTATTAGCTAACGTGGGCACCTGCTGCGATCGACCACTCCTCAAATACCTTCGTGAACGCGGGGCTTTCGCTCGGGGCGACTTCCTGACGATGCTGGGCGCAGCGTTGGCATCGTCAGGCTGCAGCTCGAGCCTTCCGAGCGCAGCTCCAGCGCCGCCGCCGTCCGCGCAGACGATTCTCACCAACGCAAACGTCTTGACGCTCGCCGGTGAGGCTCGCGGTACGACGGCCGTTGCCGTAGGCGCCGGAAAGATCCTCGCAACGGCTCAGAGCGCCGCGACGCTGCGGAGCCGGTACCCCAGGGCTGCGCTGTTCGACCTGGGCGGAGCGACCCTCGCACCGGGTTTCGTCGAGGCGCACGCGCACCTCTCGCAGGCGGCGCTCGACGTCATTGCGTTCGATCTTTCGCCTTACGATTCGCTTCCCAAGGCGCTCGACGCGCTGCGCCGCCACGCTGCCAGAAGGAAAGCCGGCGCGTGGGTCTTCGCGCAAGGCGTCGACACGTCGCTTTTGCCGCCCACGTTCGCGCCCCCGACGCTCGCGCAGCTCGATGCCGTCTCGGCGCGGTGCCCGCTCTTCATCGAAGACAGCACCGGCCATCTGGCTTACGTCAACTCCCTGGCGATTGACCTGGCGGGCGTCGAGCAGGGCCAGCGTTTCCCGGGAGGGGGATTGGTCGGCGGCCCCGGCGCCGGCCTTCCGGGCATCGTGTACGAGCTGCCGGCATTCCAACCGTTCTTCAAGCACGCCGGATCGCCGAGCCCGTCGGCGCTAACGGCGGCCCTCGCGGCGATTATGGAGACGGCGCAGCGAAACGGCTGCACGACCTGGCACGATCCGGCTGCCGGACTCTTTACCGGCAAGCTTGCCGACGATCTCGAAATTTACGAAGCGCTGGCAGCGAACCCCGATACGCCGTTGCGCATCATGAGCTCGTTGGTCCTGACCGATCTCAAACAAGATCCGCCGGTGATGAATCGCTCGCGCTCCTCCCCCGGATTGGGCGTCTTTTATAAGTCCAACGAAGCGCTTTGGATTCCATCGGTAAAGCTTTGGATTGACGGCACACCTCAAGGCGAGACGGCTGCAATGACTCAGCCATATATCAGTGACACCGCAGGCTTCCCGAGGGGGCGCGAGGACTGGCCGCAACGCCAGTTGCATGCCCTGCTCGGATTCGCAAAGCGCAAAGGCTGGAGCATGCTCCTGCACACCAACGGCGACGCCGCGATTGATCGCTGCCTCGACGCGGTGCGAGCGGTCTTTGGCGGACCCGTCGGCGAGAGCTTCCGCGTACGCTTTGAGCACTGTACTGTAACGCGCCCCGAGCAGTTCGCCGCAATGAAGGCGCTCGGCGTGACGCCCACCTTCCTCAACAATCATACGTACATCTGGGGGAATGCGTTCCGCGACCGCATTCTCGGGCCAGCCCGAGCCGCGCGCCTCGACGCCGCCGGAGACTGCGTGCGCGCGGGCATACGCTTCTCCTTCCATTGCGACTGGGGAGTGTCGCTGCCGCAACCGCTGCGCTACATGCAGACCGCGGTAACCCGCCGCACCAAAGAAGGCGACATTCTGGGCGCCGACCTCGCCATTACCCCGCTCGAAGCATTGAAAGCCTGCACGATCTACCCCGCGGTGCAGCTGGGATTCGATCATCGCATCGGCAGCATTGAATCAGGCAAAGATGCCGATTTCGTCGAACTCGCCGACGACCCACTCAAGGTCGCGTCCGAAAGAATCGCAAGCATTCCGGTCAGAGCTACCTGGAGACTCGGACGGCGCCTTCCGGCGACTCAAGGCTAGCGCCAGGGAAAGGTATGAAATCGATGCCTCAAGTCTGCAGTTGGAACGCACTACCAACGGCGGCAGCGGTCGTCGCGTTTGCTTTGTCGTGTGGTGCCCTTCAGTGCTAGCGGCCTCAGCAAATGAAACCATGCGCGTTGCACACCAAACCGACTTCGCGCCATTCGTGTACGTCAAAGGCGGTAAGTCTTCGGGGCTGATCATCGATATTATCAACGCGGCGGCCGCACGCGAGCGAATTACGATCGTCTTCGTGCCGGTCCCGTTTGCGCAGCTGGACGCCACCCTGACCAACGGCAAAGCTGATGCAATCACTCCGCTCGCGATTACTCCGGACCGCCGGAAAAAGTTCGACTTCAGTTCGACGCTCGTGCTGACCGGTGGCGGTTTATTCGTTCGTGCGCCCAACCCAACTCCCGCAGGCCTCGCAACGCTATCCGGTAGAAGCATCGCCACGCCGAAGACCGGACCGTTTGTGAGCTATATCCGGAAGACCGTGCCGAGCGCAAAACTCTTAGTCACCTCCGGTTACCCAAACAGCTTCGAGGACGTCATCAACGGCAAGGCGGACGCGGCCGCTTTGAATATCCAGGTTGGCGCGAGCATGGTGGCGACCTCGTACGCGGGCACGGTGACGGTGCCCAAGACGATGTTCACTGCACCGCTGCCGTACGGCGTCGCCGTAACTCTAAAGGCCAACACGCGGATTTCCTTAAAAAGCTTGACGCCGGGCTCGCCGCCATCGCTGCGAACGGAATGCTAAAGAAAATCGAAGACAAGTGGAAGGGGGAGTAGATAGCTAGGGCCGGCTTCGCGCTCTTGCGCCTCGCCTCTACGCTTTATCGCGTAACATAGCGTAAGTGCCACGACATCCAAGCTTTGCTAGGCTCAATGCAATCCAGATATTTCCTATCTCTTCCGAGAGTACGCCACCGACTGCCGAGACGAGCAAGAGGAGTTCAGCCTGCATACTGAGTGATCTTGCCGAGCGACGATAATGCGTTCGCAAGCCTATGTAGAAGTCGTTTCTCGTCACAGCATTCTCCAGGAGAACCGCTAAAGAAAGGGTGCCCGCCGTAGTCGGGGCTTCCCCGAGTCCGGCAGTATGGAGTGCTTCGTTTTGGAGGAATACACCTACGATCGCGACTGCTCGATTTTGGCGCACGCGAGCTCGTGTTTGGGCCGCGCCGCGTGCCCCTGACGGCCTCCGTGGATAGCGATAAGTTGGTGTTATCGCTAGCAAAGCCGGTTACAACAGACGCCCCTCGGCTCCAGCGGTGGCTGGCGAACTTTGCGATCATCAGGGCGGCGGCCACTCGAATCCGAGACGACGCATTTCCTCGCCGACATAGTCTGGTGGCTGCCACGGTGGTGCCTCGGCCAACGCGCGCTCGTAGTGGTCTGCAAGATCGTTTTTCCCATGCCGCTGGAGACCCGCGATCGCCTCTCGTTCGTAGATAGCCATCAGCTCACCGCTCATCCACATTTCGTGGAGGCGCTCGCGGTCGCCGCCGGCATGGCGGTCTGCGGCGCGCTGAAGGGTGCGGTTCTGCAGCGCGATCGTGAGATCAACGTTGGCGTCGAAGGTCTTTTGTCCGAACGGGTTTCGTTCAGCGATTCGCCCTTTACGTTGGGCGGCGCGGACGGCAGGAAGGAAGTCGTTGAAAGCCACCCATCGTGCGATCCGACGTCCCCTATGCAGCCAACTTTGCGCCGTCTTTCACCGACAGACCAGTCGCTAGCGCAGCTAGGAATATCCGCACGTCCAGCTTGCGGTCGTCGGGCGTGATTCGCGCTTTAACAGGCTTGCTTGACCGTCTACGCGTGCGCGCGAGAGGGCGCCGGCCCGGAGTACGCGCACGCTTCGTGCATTCAGCCGGTGGGGCGCATGCCAATTGTGAACTGTTGAGGCGGTGCGTGCTCACAGAATTGGGGTTGGCTGCAGGCAGCTTTGTACTTCTGGAAATAGCGGGGCGCTCTAACTACGCGGGAGACACAATAGACAACGGGCTTGGCCGATTCGTTAAGCTCTGACTGTGTGTTCTTCGCAAGGCGCGAGAGCCTGTGAAGGTCCGCCATTTGAACTGGCGCGGTCGTGTTCCGATGCGTTTCAGCCGGCGTCGTGCAGCGAGTGTCAGGTGGGATCGGGCCAACGGCAGATTCCGGAGCCCCGTCGGTGTGGCCGGTTGTAGGCTGCACACGTGCAGGCGACTCGGCCGGGTCGGATCGGTGGACGCTTGGAGCCGGGCCAACGCAAGCGCCAGGGAGAATGCGAGATACAGACTTCCAAGCCGCCGACGATGTAGGCTCGGCATCGGCTCCCGGCACTCGTCACTGCCGCGCATCGAAGTAACACTTTAGCCTTCGGACTCAACACCGCTTAAAGGACTCCTCGCATCGCTTAATCGTAACGCCTAGCGGCCTGCGGACGTAAGTTCGCGCACACCATGACGCATGGGAGGCATTCCGGCGGCTTACAGCCGTGTTTACGACGTTCCGTGTCTCTTGTGGGGCATTTGAAACGCTTGCGGCCCTTACAAGGCGATTCTCGGCTCGCTCAGCCCAATTGCGAATGTCCGGGCGGCGTAGTGTACACGCTAGGAACCAGGTTACTAGTGGCACCTTCAATCGCTATGGACGCCGAAGCTACGCGGTGCAATTCCGGTGCAGTCGGTGAAAACCAGCGTTGACCTTCGCTGACTCGTGATAGCTAAAAGTCGTTATTTCATTGGCTTTGTTGACTTTCGCTAACCTTCAATAAGTACTGCGGCTGGTATTTCAAGACCGCCGCATTCAACCACTCCGCCACCTCTCCAAGTTCCCGCAAGCCCTTATAGCTATTGGGTTTTTTGCGTAACCGAGTTTCTCACCCAACCAGTATGGCGTGCAAATCGGAACGTGCGATTCTGTTAGCATCATAGGCGGCCAGATCAGTCAGGTCGGAACGCAGGCTGGTAGCGACGGCACGGCTAACGTGTGCATATCCGGTGAGCCAACGTATGTCATCATTGATAGCGTGGGGGGGTGTTGCACGGCAGCGATGCTGGCGCAACGATTGGGTGCTCGATCTCGACATCAAAGCCTTTTTCGAGACGATCGATCACGGCCTCTTGATGCGCGCGGTTCGACGGCATACGATATGCAGATGGGTACTCTTGTACACCGAAAGATGGCTGAGAGCGCCCACGCAGCTGGCGGACGGTAGTCTCATCGAGCGGACTGAAGGGACCCCGCAAGGCGGTGTCGTCAGCCCAATCTTGGCAAATCTCTAGCTCCACTACGCGTTTGATCTCTGGGTGGTTCGGGAGTTTCCCAGCATCCCGTTCGAGCGTTATGCGGACGATGCGATCTGCCGTTGTTGTAGAGAGGTGCAAGCTGAACGTCTGAAAGACGCGGTCGCGCGGCGCTTCGTCGCCTGTTTCTTAACGTTGCATCCGCAGAAAACGAAGATCGCCTACTGCCGCGATGACCGCCGACGAGGAGTATACCCGACCGTGCAGTTTGACTTTCTCGGCTATACGTTTAGGCCGAGAGAGGTCAAGGGCAAGGGCGGCAGGCTTTTTTTGGGCTTCACCCAGGAATCAGCGCGAAGTCAGCCGTTGCCATTCGTCAGACGATGCGCAGTTGGCGGCTCCATCGCCGAAGCGATCTCGCACTCGAAGAAATCGCTCGCGCGGCGAACCCAACCCTGCGAGGTTGGATTAACTACTACAGTGCGTACTACAAGACGGCCCTTGCATCGGTCATGGCACACTTCGATAAGATTCTTTCGCGGTGGGCTATGCGCAAGTACAAGTCCTTAATGCGTCAACGAAATGCGCACCGATGGGTGCGGAGCGTTGCAGTCCGACAGCCTGCGCTCCCGCCCACCGGGCGTCCTTTGGGGCAGCGGCCGGATAATAGGAGCCGTATGAGGCAAGAGTTTCACGTACGGTTCTGGGGGAGCGCGGGGGTGACCCCCCCGCGCCACTCGACCAACTGACCTGAGGGCGGCGTGAATTCGAACAATGGATACGGGAGTTTCTGAGCGTTAAGCCCAGCGAGGAGACTCACGTGAAGAAGACAGGGTTCAAGCGCAACTCGGCGCGTCGTGCCCGTGGCGTCGTGAAGTTAGATGGAAGGTAGAGTTGACCGCCCGTTACCGCTGCCGGCGATGGTCAACATACGAAATCCTCTCGCGGATCGGAACGTGAACCTTACGGCATACGTCTTGCGGTAGGGGTGACTCTACTCAGCTCTTTGCTGCGGCATTGCCGATTCGGATGAATTCCTTGAGAGCGCGCGTGAGGTGCGCGCGCTCGCCGGTTGCCATGAGTTCGAGGAATAGTCCGTCGAACAGGGCGCAGCAAAGCGTTGCCATGGCTTCCGACTGATGGGGAGCCGCGAGCGACTCGAAGGCCACGGCCTGCCAATCGGTGGAGATTTCCTTGAGGTACCGGCCATATTCGGCGGGATTCTGCAGTGCCACGATCTGCGTTTCGTAAAGGAGGCGCAGCAGGGGCAAGTTCTTCTTGCTCGTTGCCCAGTCCCAAAAGCGTTCGAGCAACGATGCTCGCCCCGTATACGTTTCGGCGTGCATCGCCCGAAGCGACGCAATGACGCGCGCGTTCAGCTCGGCCAACACGGCTTGCAGTAGTCCTTCTTTTGATGTGAAGTGGAACATCAGGATGCGCGGGCTCGTGTCGAGCTCCGCAGCGAGAGGCCGTAACGACAGATTGGCGATGCCGTTGCGAAGCAGATAGCGCAGCGCACCATCGAGGAGTTGCCGCTTGCGCGCGGATATGTTACGATTGCTGCATGTCACGATCGTTACAGTTCCTGGTCAGGTCGTTCACTTCCCGCCGCCGCGTACTCGCGATCACGGCCATCCTTTTAATGCTCTTCGTGCAATCGCCGATCGTCGGGTGGATCGCGCCCGGAAACACGTTTCTGGCGTTATTACACGGCGAGTTCGTGTTCTGGGGGCTGACCGCGATCGTTCTCGCTTACGTCTGTTTCGTCGAGCGACGCCCACTCGCGTCGATCGGCTTGAGGGCCCCGACGTGGAAGACGCCGCTGTACGGCCTGGTGGCAGCCGTCGTAGCGGTCGGGGGGGCGCTTGTGCTCTACGCGTACGTGTTTCCGGCATTCGGGTTACGAGCTAATGTCGAGCAACTCGGAAGTATCCAAAAGACGCCGCTGTGGTTCCAATGGATGCTTCTTCTGCGCGCGCCGGTATTCGAAGAGGTCTTCTATCGTGGGTTCGTGATCGAACGTTTGAGTGAAATCATCCACGTTCGATGGGTAGCGGCGTTCATTTCGCTTGGCGCGTTTACCTATGCGCATTTGTCGTACTGGGGCTGGGAGACGCTCATTACCGTCGCATTTCAAGGCGCGGTGCTGACCGGTTTGTACCTTTGGCGTCGCGATCTCGGAGCGAATATGATCGCGCACCTCCTCACCGACGCGGTCGCCTTCTTCGCATTTTAGCGAACGTCATAGTGGGCACCGGAGTTGACGCGAGGCTCGAGGAAGGATCGCTAAAAAGAAATAGGTGTGATACGGTAAATGAGGATATCGAGTTCCGATAGAGCGCCCATGCGCACCGAATGTCTTGTGCACCATAGAGCGCGTCCGGCTCCACGGACCAGTCGTGGGTTTGGAACGTACTGCCGACGATGATGCCGTCGGAGCGAGGATATCGGAAAACACGAGCAGAAGTCGCCCGCTTTTTCAGAGGCCTGCTAGAGTGCTTTAAGTAATGGAAACGACTTGCGCGACTGTAGCGTAAAGGGCCTCTCCGAGCGTCGCGCGCCCATCCACGTATGGCAGTAGATGCCGTTGGAGTGCTGCATAGTAGCGTGGATACGCCTTCGTAAAAACTCCGTTCGCGACGAACGCGAGTTCGTAGTGCATTCCCGCGGCGTAAGCGAGCCGTTGCAGGACGATTCCCGGTACGTACATGGTCGTGGCCTGCCAGAGATTGTTGGGTTCGGGCCGACCCAGCGCTTTGCACGCGCTTGCGATAGTGCCTCCAATTGGTCCGTCATCGGGCAATACGATCGAGTGCGACGCTTCGTGCGTCATGATTTCTAACCCGTGAAGATCGTCATTCTCACGATCATAGCTCGACATGACGATATGCCAGTATCGATTGTCCGTTCCTGGATTATTGTACGCGCCCAGTCGATCGGTGGTAGCGACGACGTCCACACGGCAGGGAATGGGCAGCCACGGTCGCTGATAGAGCTTCGCTAGCGCCGGAAAGAACGAGGGTCCGTATCGCGCGACTGCGGCTTGCCATTCTTCAATGGACTTGCGATTCAGCGAGTCGTGAATCGGCCAGAGCCGCTCGCGGTAGATCTGCGAAACGTCGTCGAGCGCGCGCTTCAGCTGCACGGGCGGCGTACCGGCGACCAAGTCATTTTCCAGCGCGTACATCTCGTCGTCGAAACTCAGACTACGCCAACCATATTCATTTTGGTAGAAGCGTAACGCACGATACCAGCGTCCTTGCTCTGGCGAAGGAATGAGGGTAACCATCTCGCGATACACGCGCGCAGGAAGTCCTGGAAGCGCGTCGAGGCCAGTCGTGTAGAGCATTTGCAGTACATTTGCCTGATAATAAAGCGTGTGATGCAGATTCACAAGAAAAGCGCTGTGGAACTCAAAACGCGGCTCTGCCGCTGTGGCCTGAGCGTTGATTGGACCCAGCGAACCGAGTCCCGCTGTGGCCGCCGAAGCAGCGGCGAGGAAATGCTGGCGATTCAATTCGACCTTTCTGTGACGCCGCTTCCATGAGCGCCACGCAGATCAACAACGGCGAAGCCAATCGCCACAAGCATCCTTTGAGCAAGCGTGTCTCCTAAGAAAGGTGCCAAAGAAGCGCGTTAGCATTGCACGTGACCCGGCTTCGCAAGCAGCCTCCCACCGTTATCTCTCTGTCCGGTAACACCATAACTTGCGGCAGGGCTCACTGTCTTGAACAAATCGGCGAGGAGAACGGCGGCTCCATACTGTGGGCGATTCGCCCAGGAGGTCACGGAATTCCCGAACCATGTGGGCTTGGTCCGCGAAGCCGGAGCTTGCCGCTATTTCTCCCCAGGCAATAGGGGGACATTGAGAACTGACGAGGGCGCGGTACAGACGCTCGATGCGAATCACGCGTTTAGGTGACAGGCCGACGTGCTGCATCAGGCGAGAACGCAGCGTCCTGATGCGACCGAGCGCCCGGAAGTGTACGGCAATCTTACGACCCTTCGCGCGGAAGCTGGCGGAAAGCGCGGACGCTAGCGAACGAAAAATAGGCCTGGCAAAGACTGACGCAGTAAGGAAGTTCGGCTATTTCTCGATTTCGCGGGAGACTTCGGCTTAACGCGACTCTTACTTCGCAGGTAAGGGGTCGGGGGTGAGTCCCCCCTCTCCGCCATCGAAGTCGCGCGGAAAGCCTGACGCAGTAGACTTTTCGAGCGAATGTGCTGGAAAGGGACGAGGCCGTCTAACCTCGTCTCTCTGCTTCTATTTTCGGTGAAAATGGCGAGCACTAATGGGGGAAAGGTCGTATCCATCGATACGGCAGTGCAACTGTTCCACTTGGGGCTGTGCCGACGAAGGCTTGTCTTACGTCGGCCCTATCTCCGGGCTTACGGCGGCAGCCATCGCTATGGGTCGGCCGAAATGCTGATGCCACCAAGCGTCATCGATCTCGCAGCTCATCGGCGTCGGCAAAGGTTGGCGTCGTAAAAGGGTAACCACGCCGCGTTGCATACTCTGCGTCGTGAACGAAACAGAATCCGCAGCAGCCAAACACCTTGCCTCCGTCACGGAGGAACTTCCGGCAATCGTCAACCGGCTTTCCGCCAAGCACGGAAAGCCAGCCTTTATCGAGGACGGCGTTGACAGCAGGTTCCTTTATGAAAAACCAACCTGGGTAACGTACCAGCTAGCGAAGGCTGTGCGCCTTGTCAGTGCGATACGTGCTGCGCTGATCTTGCTTCAATACGGCCACACCGTAGAGGCAAACGCGTTGCTGCGAATCATCGCCGATTCTATCGCCGATACGATATTTGCGCAGGATGCCATCAAGGCCGGTCTGAACAACGCCGAACAAGAGCGTGACTCCACGCAGTTCTTCGAGGACTTTAAGGATCATCCACGGTTGCAGTATGCCGGAACATTCAAGATGCACCGTGCGGAGCGCAAGACGATTCAGGCCGCGCAAGGACGCTATTTTGATGAAAGCGATCCTCATCGCCCACGGATGCTCGCGGCTGCGATAGATCATGTATTGTCCGGCTACATTCACGGCTCATATTCGACCGCAATGGAAATGTACGCAGGCGGCCGAGACGAGTTCGATATGCAAGGAATGCTCGGGAGCACACGGGTCGCCGAATCGCTTCAGGCGCTTTCGTACTACGTCGAGATGGCACTTGGCGCCCTCATTCTTCTCGCGATAAATCTACGAGATCATGAATCGCTAGGACGGTTAACGGGGCTTAAAGACAGTTTCCCAACGGCGTAATCTTAATTTAGCGTCACAACCCATGCGATCCGCCCCTCTTGCCCAAGCGGGACCAATCGATCTTCAGGAGTTATATTAAGCGAATCTTCCAACTCGCGCATCGCGGCGACGATTTCACCTGAAACTCCTGCCTCTTGCATTTTCGTTACATCACGGTTACCAGCCGCTTCGCTGGCGTCTTTCCAAAGCTCCTCGCCAATATCACGCTTTATGGCGACGTCGTCCCACTCAAGCAGCATGCTATAGGTATTTTCAACGACCGCAAGCGTACGTACTAAGAAGCGCCCTGCGTACCTTGCTAAAGGCGCGTCCGCCGTACAGATCACCGATGTGTCAGCCTGCGGCGGCGTGCTTGCGCCAAAGAACTGCTGGTGCAAAGCGGCGAGATTGAGGTCGTAGACGGCTCCACGAAGCCCCCGCCGGCTAAACTCTGCTTTTGCCGGCTGTACCTTTAGCAGATCGTCAAACACGCGGGTGTAGAAGTATCGCACCAACACGTGGAGAGGCGGCTGAGCATTTACCAAAACGTTTCGTATAAAGTCGTCTGCAGCGGCGAGCTTCCTAGCTATGCTAGCATTGCGCTGTTTAATGCTCGTATCGATCAAGTGGAGGAATAGGACGTATGTGGAAATCATGTCGCCCGCAAAGCCATGCCCCTTTTCCGCCATCCGTTCAAAGATTAAGTGCGCAGCCGTGGCATAGTCATCTGCGCCAAAGTCGGCCTTCATGCGGTCAGGATACTGATTGTTCGGGATGGGATATTCGCACGCGACACTGGCTTCAACGTCTAATCCTTGAAACCGAAGTACTGCCTCGATATACCGGACAGCATTTCGCTCGGCATCAAGTATTCGGGTGCGTAGTGCCAGTTCGCGCAAACATGGCAAAGGTTGAACGTTGGCTCTCCAAGCTCTGTGTGATTGCGAGATCGAAAGCTGGCAGCATGCGATAACCTACGGCGAGGAATACAGGGGCCGAAACTGTTGACCATCGATGAGGCCGGCTATCTGCCGTTCTCCCGAGGAAGCCACCCATTTCTTCCAGGCGATCGCGCAGCGGTACGAGCGAGGGTCGGTGATCATCACGAGCAATGTACCTTTCGCGCAGTGGGATACCACCTTCGCCGGCGACGCAACGATGACGGCGGCGATGCTCGATCGGCTGCTGCATCACGCCCAGGTCGCGATGATCAGTGGCGAGAGCTATCGACTACGCGAACGTAAACGGGCGGGAATCACCCTGCCCGGGGCCAAATCCGAGACCAAGGTGGGTCAAATTTAAACAACCGATCCGGGCAAAAGTGGGTCAGTTTTCAGCGTCCTCTTACACAGGTTAGCTGACCCATGATCGTGGCGCGCCGCACAACACGCCGATTCGGAAAATAGTTCGGCCAGCGCGCAGTGCTGCGTCAAGCGGTTATCCCAAAACGCGACGTTGCCCGCCTGCCATCGCCAGCGAACCTGGAACTCGGGCTTCGCCATATGCTCGTACAGGAGGCGTAACAGTGCGGCGCTTTCACGGGGTGAAATGCCTTCGATGTGCGAGGTGAAATCCTGATTGACAAAGAGCGCTCTGCACGCCGTAGAAATATCCTTGCAGGTAACAGGGTGCGAAACCGGTGGGTGTTCAGCGTAGATTTGCTGGCATCGGTCTTCTATCCCCATCACCCTGAATCGCTCCGGTGTGAAGTTGTTCGCGAACGAGTGAACCGCGCTAAGCTCCGAAACAAGACGCTTGAGTGGCTCGGAGAGGCTTTCATATGCCAAGCACATATTGGCCCAAAGCGTGTCGCCTCCGACGCTCGGGATCTCTTCAGCGTAAAGGAGAGTGGCCTGAGGCGGGGCTTCTAGGTAGGTGACATCGTTGTGCCACCGGTCGCTCTTGGCGCGGCTCGTCTCATCATGGGCCAATACCATGACCTCGGGCGCCTCCTCATGTCCGGGGTAGAATGGATGAAGGTATAGCTGGCCAAATCGCGCGGCGACATCCCGTTGTTGGGTCGGCGTTAGATTCTGCTCCTCGAAAAAAAGAACAAGATGACGACTGAGAGCGTTGCGAATTTCTTCGACATCATGGTCTGTCAACGGCGACGCCAGATCGACACCCTCAACGATTGCGCCCATCGTCGGTGTGAGGGGATAGGTTTCCATGGATACTTTGCTCAAGGAGCCCTCGCATTCTAGTTAGAGCTGCGGGCAACGATCGCTCGCGCGAGCGTCATTGCCGCCAATGGTTGCGTGAACAGGTACAAGGTGGGTTCTATCAGTTCAACTTCCATAATACATGGTACCGATCCATTACGAACGACGTCTACTCGGGCGAAGATGTGTCCAGTTGGACTGGCCTTGAGAGCGCTCGTTGCTAATGATATCTCTTCGGGCGTGGCCTGAACGGGGATTTCGCCGAACGCGCCTGGGGGAAGCCGCGCTCGCCGAGCCAAGTCGGCGTTTGCGTGCATGAACGGTGTCTTCGTCACGGCATGTGAGTACTCGCCGTCGATAAACACGAGTGCACGCTCTGGATGTGTTGTGATCGTCGAAAGGTACGGCTGGACTAGTGTAGTGAGTTAGAAGTTCGTTCGCAAACCTTTACCACTTTATCCAGGATCATGTCGGCGGTAGCGGTCCACACGAACGGTTTGGGGTTCTTGTTACGTTGTCGGACGTAGGCGCGGATTTCCCGCTCGAGTTGC
>DASXDV010000002.1:0-32407 GCA_036490465.1 Candidatus Tumulicola sp.
TGACCGATAAACGCCGCATCGCCGTGAATCAGGACCGGCACGGCGCGCTTGGGTTCGGTCGCGGGTACGCCGCCGGCGTGATCGGTCTGGAGGGCGCGCGCGCTGCCTTCGACGACGGGGTCGACCGCTTCGAGATGGCTCGGATTGTGCGCCAGAGTTACGTCGATGGTCTTACCCTTCGCCGTCACGAACGTCCCGGTGGCGCCGTGATGATATTTCACGTCGCCCATCACGTCGTCGTCGCCGAGCTCGCCGCGGTATTGCGCGGCCTCGAACTCCGTCATCACTTCTTCGTAGGGCATGTTGACGACGTGAGCGATGACGTTGAGGCGTCCGCGATGCGCCATCCCGATCACCGCATTGTCGACGCCGTCGTCGGCGAACATGTCGAGCATCTCTTCGAGCATCGGGACCATGACGTCCAGACCTTCGCCCGAAAAGGTCTTTTGGCCGAGAAACGTCTTGCGGACGTACCGGTCGAACGCTTCGACCCGCGTCAGCCGCGAGAGGAACTCGAGCTGTCGCTCGGGCGAGAATTTGATTTTGTTCTTGCCGGACTCGATATAGTCGCGCAGCCACACGCGCTGCTTGGCGTTCGAAATGTGCTCGATCTCGTAGGCGATCGTCGAACTGTAGGTTTCTCTGAGGTGCGGCAGAACGTCGGCCAGCGTATTGCCCGGCACCTTGACGCGCAGGACGCCGGCGGGAATCGCTTCCTGAAGCGCCGGAGTGAGACCGTACGTTTGCGGCTCGAGCGACGGATCGCCGACCGGATCGGCGCCTAGCGGATCGAGATTGGCGGCGAGGTGACCGTGACGCCGATAGGCCGAGACGATTGCCATGCCGGCCGCGACCGCCCGCAGCATCTCGTCGGAAGGCGGCGCCGCAGCGCTCGCTCCTCCGGCCGGAATCGTCGTCGTCAGGTGCGGCACGGCCGCGGCATCCAATCCGAGCGACTCGAAAATCGATTCGTAGAAGCCGTTACGTCCTTGCAGCAGATCGTCGACCGTGCGTAAATACTCGCCCGACTGCGCGCCCTGAATCACGCGATGGTCGTACGTGCTCGTCATCTGCATGATCTTCGAAACGCCGAGCAGCCGCAGCGATTGTTCGTTGGCGTTTGCAAAGCCGGGGGGATACCCGATCGCGCCGGCGGCCAGAATAGCCCCTTGTCCGGCCAGCAAACGCGGAACCGAGGCGATCGTACCGATCCCGCCCGGATTGGTCAGGGTGAACGACGCACCTTGCAAGTCGTCGGCGGTAAGTTTGTTGTCGCGGGCTTTGCGGACGAGTTCCTCGTACTTTGCGCGGAACGCCGCGAAATCGAGCGCGTCGGCCCCTTTGATGACCGGAACCACCAAAAAGCGGGAACCGTCCTTGCGTTCGCTGTCGACCGCTAACCCGAGATGGATGCCGGGCTCGACGCGGGTCGGCGTGCCGTTTTCATCGCGGCGAAACAAAAACGTAATCGCCGGCTGGGCGTGTGCCGCCCGCACCATTGCGTAGGCCACTACGTGTGTAAACGACACTTTCTCGTTGCGGCCGGCAGCTTTGATCGCACCGTTGAGTTCTTTTCGGCGCGCGTCGAGCACGTCGACGGCCACCGCTCGAAAGCTCGTCGCGGTGGGAATCGTCAGGCTTTGCTCCATGTACCCGATCAGCGCGGCCGCCGGCCCTTTGAGCGGCACCACCGTGGCATCCGGACCGGGCGCGGGAAGTGACGGTGCGGCGCTTCCGCCGCGCGGACGGCGTTTGGCCGTCTCGGCTTGCGCGGTCACGTCGCCGCGCAGGATCAACCCGTTCGGTCCGGAGCCGCGGACTTGCGCGAGGTCGACCTCGAGTCGAGCGGCGATGCGACGTGCCGGCCGGTCGGCCAGAAGTTCGCCGCCGGCCGCGGCTGGCGGCGCTTTCGGAGGCGCCACCGGTGCGGGCGGCACTGCTGCGCGCGCGATCGGACTGCCGGCCGGCGCAGCGGCATTAACGTCGATCGAGAGCAGCTTCGCGCCGACAGCAACCGTGTCGCCGGCTCGGACGAAGATCTCGGCAATCGCACCCGCCGCCGTAGCCGGAATCTCGACGTCGACTTTGTCGGTCGTGACGTCGAGCAGCGGATCGCCTTCGGCCACGTAATCGCCGGGCCGGCAGCGGATATCGACGATCGACCCTTCGGTCACCGACTCCCCCATTTCGGGAAGCACCACGTCGACCGTCGCTACGGGGCCGGAGCGCGAAACGGGAACGGCACCGTTGCTCTTGGCGGTATCGATTTGGGCGAGCACCGAGCCGACGCTCACGACGTCTCCGGCACCGGCCAGAATCTGCGCGACGACGCCTGACGCCGTCGCCGGAACCTCGACGTCGACCTTGTCGGTCGTCACGTCGACGAGCGCGTCGCCCTCGCTCACGAAATCGCCGACCTGCTTGCGCCACTCGACGATCGAGCCCTCGGTGACCGACTCTCCCATGGGCGGGAGGGTCACCTGAACTAGGGTGTCCGCCACGATCTCCTTACCTTGCCTTGCCCCGCGACCCAGTGGCCGCTGTGCCTCCTTCTGCGCGGCGGCGCGATGTACCATTCTAGCCCCGCGCGCGCGGCCGGTCTACGACGAAACCGCCGCTCCCGTGCGGGGGCCCTTAGTGCGGCGCGTTCGTGACGTGCGCGATTGCAAGGCTGCTCGTCGCGATCGAGATCCACAGAATCGCCCCTAGGACGAGCGGGCGCAGGCCGGCGGAGCGCATCCGAGCGACGTCCGACGACAGCCCGACTCCGGCCAGCGCGACGACGATCGTAAAGACCGCGGTGCGTTGGAGCGGTTCGCGCCAGGCGCCGGGAACGAGGCCGAGCGTTTCGGCCGCGGCTGCGGCGAGAAACCACAGAATGAACCATGGAAAGACTTGGAGCCACGCGATCCGGTGACCGCTCGCGCGCGACGATGCGATCCGCCGCCACCCATAAAATAGGACGATCGGAACGATCAGCAGCGTTCGCGTCAGCTTCACGACGACCGCGCCATTGCCGGCCTCATGCCCGTAGGCGAAGGCCGCCGCAACGACCGAGGAGGTGTCGTTGATCGCCGTCCCCGCCCAGAGGCCGAATGCCGTTTGCGACAGGGCCAGCGCGTGCCCGATCGGCGGGAACGCGAGCACCGCGATAACGTTGAAGAAGAACACGGTTCCTAATGCGTAGGCGACGTCCGAGCGATCCACGTCGCTGACGCTCGCCACCGCTGCGATTGCCGAGCCGCCGCAAATCGCCGTACCGATTCCAATCAGCCGGCGCAATTCGCGGTCGAGGCCGAGGATTCGCCCGCATGCCACGGCCAGGAGCAACACCAGCACGAACGTGCCGAGCATCACCGGCAACGCCGACGATCCGCCGCGGACGATTTGCGCCAGACTCAAGTTTGCCCCGAGCAACACGATTGACGCCTGCAGCAGCGTCTTGCTCGCGAACGAGATTCCCGGTGCGAGCGTGGGAGCGGGCGCGCGCCACGCCGCCAACGCGACCCCCATCAAGATGGCGAAGACCGGCGCGCCGACGATTGGCAGCCGGCTTCCCAGAAGCGTCGCCAGCGCGGCCAGCAGCACGCAGACGATCGTGCCGGGAAGCAGTCTCACCGGGCGAGAGTTAGCTTCTTCTCAGAAAAATCCGGCGGGTCGAGGCGAGGTGCGGATCGACACCTTGGGTTCGAAGTGCGGACGCCGATGGACCAAGACGAATGCCGAAACGTCGTACGCGTCGTCGAGCGTCAGCGAGCCGGGCGCATTTTGCGGCATATTGTACCGCACGAAACCGGTCATCCGGTTGACGTGCGACATCCCGGCCCCGTCGTTGAACGACAGCCGTCCCCACAACGGCGGAAAGGCACCGGCGATCCCGTTCCCGTTGGTTTGGTGGCAGGCCGCGCATTTTTGCGCGTAAAGGGCGCTCCCGCGCTTGAGGTCGGGACTGCGGCTGGGTAGCGGTTCGATGTATCGGTCGGCCGGCTTTTGCGCCATCCCGACCGTCGTGCCGCGCGAGAGCCAAGCGATATATGCAACCATCGCGATCATCGGTTTACTTGCATACGCCGGCGGCCGGCCGTTCATGCTGTACAGAAAGCACTCCGCTAAGCGGTCCTGCAGCGCGATCGTGCGGTGGGCGCGAGCGTTCCACTGCGGAAAGCGGCCGTACGTTCCAACGAAGCTGCCGCCTTTGGCTCTCGTGCCCGCGTCGAGATGACACGCCTCACACGACATTCGGGCGCGCACGTAGCCCTTCATGAGGTGTTGCGTGTCGACGACGATGTCGTGGCCGTATTGAATCGATTGCCCGAGCGGTCCGGTCGGCAACGCGCGCGGATCGAAGCCCGCGCTCGGCGGCGGTCCGCTCGAACAGGCGCCCGCAACCGCCGCCGCGACGAGCACCAAAAGGAGCCGAAGTTTCAATCGCATCGCACGCCGCCTTTACATCCTCTGACGATATAAACGACGAGGCGCTAGGACCGGCCTGTCGGCGGGTCTAAACCGGACTCATGGATGGAGAGGCGATCGATCCGACGCAGGCGACTTCTCCGGATCTGAATCGGCGCGCCTTCGTCGGCTTCGCAACGGCGCTCGGCGCCGGCGCCGTTGCCGCCCCCGCGCTTGCGCAGACTGCCGCCCCGCTGGGCCAACCGCATCCGCCACTCGTTCCCGAGGACGACCCCACGATTACCGTCGACTGCGTGCACCTCGATCGATCCGGTGTTTCCATGCCGGCTTACGCCGCGTGGCCGAAAAATGCCGGTCCGGCGACGGGATCGGTCGTCGTGATCATGCACGTATGGGGCGTCGACACGTCGATCCGCGACGTCGTCCGGCGGTTAGCTAAAGCCGGCTTCGCGGCGATCGCGCCCGATTTGTATGCGCGCACCGATGCCCCGAGCGGGGACGGCGCGAGCGATATCGCCGCGTTTCGGCCCTACGCCAAACAGCTCGACCGCACGCTTTACGACGGCGACGCCGCCACGGCTGCGGAGTGGCTCAAATCGAAATTCCCGGGCACCAAAACCGGCATCATCGGCTTTTGCATGGGCGGCCGGATCGCGATGCTGGCGGCGATCGACAACGGCGCGCGCTTCGCCGCGGTTTGCCCCTTCTACGGTCCGGTCGAGGGCGTCGACCCCACTGCGATTCGAATGCCGTTTTGCGGCAGCTACGGCGCGCGCGACACCGGTATTCCGGCCGCTTCGGTGCGAGCCTTTGCCGCGGCGCTGACCGTACCGCACGACCTTCGCATCTACGATGAGGCGGGCCACGCGTTTCTCGACGATGAGCGCTCCGCATACGTCGCTTCGGCCGCTGCCGACGCCTGGGCGCGAACGATCGCGTTCCTCAAAAAGTATACGGCGGGTCCGTGACCGCACTGCTGATCGTCGCCGCGTTTGCGGCCGGCGCCGCGGCCGGCGCGCTGGTCGCGTGGCTCGCAGCGCGAGCGGAAAACAGCGGGCTGCGCGCGACTTTGACCGAATCGCGCCGCACGCAAGAGAAAACGATCGAGGCGCTGCTCGAACGAGCCAAGAACGAGCTGCGCGACTCGACCGCCAGCCGCGCCAGCGAACGCGTCGGCGAACTGGTCGCGCCCGTTGCGCAAAAACTCCACGAATTCGACCGCATGATTCAAGATCTCGAAGCCAAACGCCAGCACGAGTCCGGGAATTTACGCGCCCAAATCGACCAACTGCTGGGACGCGCCGAGAAACTGGAAACCGCGACGACTAGCCTGACCACGCAAACTTCGACGCTCGTCACCGCGTTGCGCAACCCGGCTTCGCGCGGTAAGTGGGGCGAGATGCAGCTGCGCAACGTCGTCGAGAAGGCCGGGATGCTCGAGTACTGCGATTTCTCCGAGCAGCAAACGGTCGCCCTCGAGGAAGCGCGCGTGCGGCCGGACATGACCGTCAATCTTCCCGACGATCGCTTCGTCTTCGTCGACGCGAAAGCGCCGACCGACTCCATGCAGGCCGCGCTCGAAGCCGCCGACGAGGAGACCCGGCGAAGTTTGGTGCGGCGGCACGCTCGGGCGTTGCGGGATCACGTCGACGCGCTCGCGCGGCGCGGCTATCAAACCGCCAAAGGGTCGGCCGACTACGTCGTCATGTTCGTACCCGGCGAAGCGTTTCTCAGCGCTGCGTGCAGCGACGATCCGATGCTGATCGAGTACGCCCTCGATAAGGGCGTGTTGGTCACCGGGCCGCTTTCACTCATCAGCCTGCTGCGGACGTTTGCGATGGGATGGCAGGCGCTGCGCCAGGAAGAGAACGCCAAGCGCATCGCGACGATCGGAAAAGTGCTCTACGAGCGGGCCCTAAAGTTTTCCGAGCATCTGCTCGACATTCGCCGCCACCTCGAACGGTCGGTCAACGCGTTCAACGGCGCCGTCGGTTCCTACGAATCCAAGCTCTTGCCGCAGGGCCGGCGCCTCAAGGACGAAGCCTCGCTCGGCGGCGACGACCTTCTAGAAATCCCGCCGATCGACGTCGTCCCGCGCGACGTGACCTCACTGGATGCCGGCGCCTCGCAACGGCGCATTCCGCGTTCCCAGCAACTCTTCGCCAAGACCGACGAAACCGGCTAGTTCGCGGGCGACTACGGCGCCCAGCTGGATCCGTCGTCGTATTCGACGCGCACGATCCGATACGAAACCGTCGCCGCCCGTAACAGCGGCTCCGATGCCATGCCCTGCTGGAGCGACGTGCAGTTGTCGCCGTAGCCCCGATGCCCGATGCCGCCTTGCCAATCGCCCAGGCTCTGCCAGCCGTTGATGGCGATTCCGGGCGAAAACTCGCCGCGCCGATCGAGCTGCATGGTGCCGAGTTCGCGTCCCTGGCGGCCGAGAATTGGAAACTCGAAGACGACGCGGCGTGCGACGAGCGACGAAACGTTCTTGAACGACACGCAGACGACGGCGGCTTTGCCGTCGCGCTTGGCAGCCGCAAAACCACCCAACACGTCGACGTTTCCGGCGGAACTTGCGCCCAGCGTCGCGCTCGCGAAATTCAATTGCCGATACGGATTCGGGGTCGGACTCGGGGAGGGCGACGGCGAGGGCGTCGCTCCGATCGCCGGACGGACGAACGTGACGGCGAGCGCCGCAATGCCAAAGAACGCGATCGCAAAGTATCGTTTCTGCATGCGCGATTCATTGGAAGCCGCGCCGCCGCGCTCCTTCGCGCGGCGGATGCGGACGCCAAAGGCCTACGGCTTGGAGTGGTCGGTTTCCCAGGTTTTCAACGCGCCGAGGGTGTTCTCGACGTGGAGCGAGGGATCCAAGCTGGTGTACGTGTACACGATCGTTCCATTGGGCGCGATCACGTACGACGTGCGGTTGGCGTATTGCGGATGCTGCGCGAGTACCGAATCGTAGGCTTTCTCGACGGTTTGATCGGTATCGGCCGCGACCGCGAACTTACTGCGGCATTCGCTGACCGAGAACTTCTGCAGTTTGTCGAGCGGATCGTGCGAAACGCCGATGACGGTCGCGCCGAGTGCCTTGTACTGGTCGATCGCATCGGCGAACTCGTGAGCTTCGATCGTGCAGCCGGCGGTAAAGGCGGCCGGATAAAAATACAGGACGACGGGGCCCTTCTTGAGCGCGTCGGCGAGGTCGAAACTGAAGACGTTTCCGCCCTGCGTCGCCTGCAGGGTGAAGTCGGGGGCCTTCGCGCCCACCGAAAGCGCCGCCAGAGCGGGCACCGTCAGGGCGAGGGTCGTTAGGACGATGGCCGTCAGAAAGCGGCGTACGATCATGGATGAATCCTCCGGCCCATACGATACCATGCGGTCCGCGGTGGTTTCATGAAGGCCGGACGCGAAGACTCATGGCATGGATTCGCGCGTCGCCTGGATCGTGGTCGGCGTCGTTTTGGCCATCCTCCTCGTCACCGGGATGCTGGTGGGTTTGGCGGTCGTACTCGGGTTGACGCTCTTTCGGGTGCTCGACCGGACGCCGGCGCACGAGTGCGGCCTGGCGGCCGTCCGGCGCAGCCCCGCCGCCGTGTCCTGGCTGGGAACGCCGATCGAGCAGTCCGGGATCACGGGCGGGTCGTCTTCGAGTGCTAACGGCGAGCTGCGCGAACGCATCACTTTCAACGTGAAGGGACCGCGGGGAAAAGCCTTCGTCGTTTCCGAGGGCTATCGTTCGCCGCTGGCGTCGCATCTCGTCGTTCGGATCGGCCGCAACGGCTACAGCCAAGACGCGTATTCGGGTCCGTTCGACTGCCCGGAACTGCACGCCCGATGACGCCTGCACCCGCGCCCACCGCCGTCGATCCTTACGCGCTGTTTCTGCGCGCGCGTTCCGCGGTCTCGAGTGCGCGCTACCCCGACAAACTCGACTACACGATTGCGATCGCGGGCGTAGACGGCGCGACGCCGCGCGAGAATCACTATCGCGCGAGCGCCCGTCCCGCCGAAGACGTGGTCGACGTCGCTCCCCTCAGCGTAGAGCAAGCCGCTCAACCGCCGCCGGTGCCGCACGGCTTCAACGTCACTCTCAATATCAGCATCAGCGGCGGTCGAGGCAGCGGCGTTGGTACGTACGTGATCCCGTTGGGCCGGCCGGCCGCGTCGCCGGACCTGCTGGGCGTGCCGCTTCTGACACCGACGTATTCCTTTGGGCTCGCGCGCTGGGCGCCGAAGCACGACTTCGCGACCGCCGAATCGCCGCTGCCGGTCATCGCGGTCGTCTCGACCGGCGCGCGCGACTACTCCGTCACGCTCGTCGACGAACCAGTTCTCGACGGATCGCCGACGTATCACCTCAAACTCGTGGCCTTGCGCTCGCCCAAGGTCAATCGCTTGCGCGAACTGTGGGCCGGCGAGAGCGACTATCTGCCGCGCAAAGCGGTCGTCGCCGGGAACTTCACCCTCGCGCCGCTCGTGGACGTTCCTTGGACGATCGACTTTTCCGTAATCGCCGGCGCCCCGTTCGTCAGCCGCGAAACGGCCGACGCGCCGCTCTACATGCCGCATCGGCGCGTCGTCCGCGACGCGACGATTTCATTCGACGACGTCCGCGAAGCCGGCGCCACTCTCGTCGACCGCCCGCTGTTGGCTCCGAACGTCGACGACACCACCCTCACCGAACCTCAACCGTAGTTGAGGGTGCGACCGGCGCTTAGGCGCGCTTACCGCCGACCGCTCCATATAGCCGCGCGAGCACCGGTTCCAGCACGGCGCCTTGGATCACGAGCGTCACGAGCACCACGGCAAAAACGCCGTCGATGATTGCCGCTCGCTGCGGCGTATCCGCCGGGAGCGCAAGCGCCAGTGCGAGCGGCAGCGCCCCGCGCATCCCCGCGAGATAGACGGTGACGCGCCCCGCCCAATCGCCTGCCGAGATCGCCGCTAATATTGCGCGGGAGAACGCTAGCGAGGCAATCGCAGCAATCACCAGCACTGGTTCGTGAATCGCGCGCGGCAGGTCGATCAGCAGCCCCGTCACCAAAAAGACCGCGGCGTTGACGATGTACGCGATGGTGCGCCAAAACGCGTCGACGTGGTCCTGATTCTCCATCAGGAGCTTGCGCCGCACGAGCGTCCGCAGCGTGACGGCGGCGCCGGCCGTCGCGAAAATGCCCGACGCGTGCGCGAATCCCGCAGCGAGGTACGCGCCGTACGCAAGCGCGATCGTGGCGGTGACCTCGTACTCGGGCGCAGTCGTGCGCGCGACGAGCGCGCGAATCGGTACCGCCATCGCAGCCCCGATCGCAAGCCCGACGACGATGGAGGCGACGCCGTGCAGAGCTGCCGATCCCCAATCGACGCCGATGCCCGACGCGGCGGCGAGGGCGATGCCGTAGAGCACCACCGCGACGCCGTCGTTGGCGATCGATTCCGCTTCGACCAGCGCTCGCGTCGCCGCCGGGACCGCGCACTTCGCGAAAATTGCGACGACGGCTACGGGATCGGTCGCGGAAACGATCGCACCGAGCAGAAGCGCGGTGCCCAACGGCATCGCGCTGACGATCGTCAGCGCCGCCGCCACCGCGAAAGCCGAGAGCAACGTGCCGGGCACTGCCAACACCACCAACGTCGTCAGGCGCGAGCGTAGCGCCGAGACGTCGATATGCCAGGCGGCCTCGAAAATCAGGGGCGGAAGAAAAATGAAGAGCAGCGCCGGGCCGAACGCGAACGGTAAACGCACGTGCCAGACCGACCCCACAATCGCCCCGATCGCTACGAGCGGGACGGCAGGCGGAATGCGAATGCGTTCGACCGCAACCGATATCAGGAGCGCCGCACTGAGAATAGCGACGAAGACGAAAACGGTTTCGGGCACGGCGTCGCTTTCGAGAGCTAACTCGGCGTAGGCGCTAAGATTTCGTCGACCAGACCATCGTCGAGATGAGCCAGGTTCCGGCGGACTTGTGGAACGTGTAGGTCATCGTTCCGGATTCGGCAAACGGGTTGCCGCCTGCGAGCCCGGTGATCGTCATCGACTGCACGAGGTAGGCGTCGGTGGGGCTTTCGCGATACTCGCCGATGCGGACGCCCGCCGCTTTCATGTTCGTCAGCCGGTCTTTTTTCGCCGCCGCCGTTACCACGCTCCACCAGGCGGCGCCGGCCCCGGAGCCGCGCCACACGAACGGGGCGTTCTCGTCGACGACGACGGCGTCGCCGGTGAGAATCCCACGCAGCCCGGAGGCATCGTTCGTTTTCGCCGCGTGAACGACCGCGTTGGCGAGTTTAAGAATCGCTGCCGGCGGCGGTGTTTGGGCGGCTGATGCAAATGCCGGCGCGAGTGTTATGACGAAAAATGCGGCGATGGAGCGCAAATGCATTGGTCCTCCTTGCCTTCGGCAAAGCGCACTCCACCCTTCACGGAGCCGGCAATGAAACCCTTAGGCGTTTCCGCAGGGAGGCGTTAAATGGGGCGACGAAGGCGCATGCGTGGCCCGTCGCTTCGCGAGCGCCCTCGCCCTTGGTCCCCTGGCCGCCGCCGCCGCGCACGCGATCGCGTACGGCAACGGCCACGTCATGGGCGGCGCATACGGAGGCGCATTGTGCGTGCTGACGTTGTTGGCGAGCTCGAGCATCGCCGCCGTCGGCCTGGGCGCGTGCCTAACGGCAAGTGCGAACTCAGGCCAGAGGCGCGCCCTCGCCGCGCACGTCCAGAAATTGCTTCCCTCGGTGCCAATACTGTGCCTGAGCGCCGGTGGTTGGTTCTGGCTCGCCGAATCGATCGAATCCGCCCATTCGTGGGCGCCGGGATGGTGGCTCGCGATCGCCGCCGCGAGCGCACTCGTCAGATACGTTGCCGGCCGAGCACTTCGCGCAGCGGCAGTCGCCGCGCTGGCCATTCGTGCGAACGGTTTCGACGTTCGCTCGTACCGCTGGGCGCGCGTCGCCGAACGGTCCGTCGTCGCGATATCGAACGTGCGGGTGTGCCGGCTTTTTTCGCGTCCCCCTCCAGCCGGAAGCTTCTCGTAGCCTCCTAATTCGTACCGTTACGCACGAAGAAGAATCGGTCTTCTTCCTCTTAGGGCGTCTTGCCGCCGCTTGTTTCGCGTGCCGGTTGGCGCCCAACGCTGCCCAGCAGTTAAGAAAGGAACGTGATTCATGAAAGCGTCCGTTGCCGCTCTCCTCTTGGCATCAAGCGTGGCCGCGATGCCCGCATCGATCGCCCTCGCCACCGGGACCGGCGCCATAGAGGGAGCCTTTGCGCTGCAAACCGATACGCCGCGCGCCCACGCCCACTTGTCGGCCAATGAACTCAGGGGCAACCCCTTGGAGCGCCAATTGGATACGTGGCTGACGTATCCCGGTTCGTCTCGAGTCATCCGGTCGTATCGAGTCGATATGACGAAGTATCTGCACATGATCGTCATCAGCGACGATTTCCGCACGTTCATGCACGTCCATCCGAAACTCAAGCCCGACGGCCATTTTTTGCTCGATCAATCGTTTCCTCACCCGGGGCGCTACCACGTTTACACCGACACCACTCCGGCGGGGGACGGTCAGCAAGTATTCCGTTTCGACCTCAACCTCGGAAGCGCAACTCGAACCTCCGTGCCAATTTTGGGGCCGCCGATGACGACCGGAACGGCGGGCCCGTACCGCGTGAACATCTCTTCTGACCAGCTTTCTATCAGCAGCGAATCGCAAATTGCCGTTCACATTTTCAAAGACGGCCGGCCGGCCGGCGACTTGCACCCCTATCTTGGAGCCTTAGCCCACGCGGTTTTCATCAACGAGCGCGATCTGAGCTACGTGCACGTGCACCCGCACGCCATCCAGCCGGGTGCGGCGTCGCCGAACGCGACGGCGGCCGGTACTGCCGATTCAGACATGCGCGCGCTTCCGAGCTCGGAGATCTCATCGCCGAACATGCTTCTGCGCGTTGCCGTGCACGAGCCGGGGACGTATAAGCTTTGGTTGCAATTCCGCGGCGGGAGCGCACTCTACGTCGCGTCGTTCGTATTGACGGCGACGTAAGTTCTTTTTACTTGCCGCCCACCTTGAGATTCGGCGGCTACCGCCTTCGCCGTGGGGCAGCAACGCCGAGGCCCTGCAGTGCGGGACGTAAGCCTCTCCGGCGGCGTATCCGCCGATCGTCTGGACGCTGATGCAAGTTGGATTCGGCCTAGACGGCAGACGTCCGGGCGTCGAAGCCGCCAATGAAGAGTTGGCTGACGCCGACGCCTACCGCGCCGGCTAGAGCGATCGATCCAAACATAAAGCTCGGATCCCACCACGTCCCGCCGAACATCGGGACCGCGAGGGCAAAATACGCACCGAAGTAACCGGCAGGCACGACGAAACCCAAGAGACGAAGCGCATTCGGATTGCGCGGGGACGGTTTTAGGGTTTTCGTGAGAACGTCTCCAACGAGTCCTGCCGCCGCACTCGCAGCAACCAGTAAAACGAATCCATAAACGTCGGTGGAAAGCTCTCCGCCGATCCATAGTTTCTCGGAAATGCAAAGGACGGCTAAAGCGCCGAAGCAGAGATGCTTGCGTCCAGATAAATAGACGACGGCGGCGGCGAGTAACGCGCTTTGCCATATGACGATCATGATTTCTAAAGACTGTTTATAGAAGAGGAAGACCGACAGGACGAACTGTTCGTGGTGAAACGCGACTTGAGACATCGGATGATCGCGCATCAGCGCCTCGGGATAAAAGCCCACTTGGGTAACGAATTGGATGACGTGGAACGCGAGTCCCATCGAAATAACCATCGGCAACTGATGGATGAAGTTCGACTCGTTGGGCCGAGCGAAGGCACTTCGCACCGGACCGGTGACCAAGAAGAACAAACCGGTTAGCAAAAAGAGGTGTGGAGGGCTCAAGAGCAGATCGAGCTGATGCTCGAATCCGAATACCGCGTGCCATATCGAGTCCAAACCACCGCCGACGAGCAGGCAAACGACGCCTGCCACGCTTTGTTTGTATCCCGCTGGAATCGCCTGCCACAGCGAAAGGCCGGGCTGGCGGTTCCGCACGATCGCCAGGGCCAAGACGCCCGCCCCGAAAAGCGCGCCGCTATACATCGTGACGTGCCAGGGATTGAGAAACGATTCGACGGTCTCGAAAATGTGTTGGTGGGCATCGATGAACAAGCCCGTCATGATCCACACCCCGGCCAGAGTCATGACCCAATCGAGCCAAGGGGCCGAGCGTCCGGTAATAAGATGCCGATCAATCATAACAGGCCTGAAGTGTCCGAGAAAAGAACTATCGTTTCCATATTGTTGCAACGCGGGACACGGGCGATATTCGCATGCGCTTTGTCGCTCCCTTTCGTGGGCTGCGCGGCGACGCGCGCGCCGATCCCGCAAAACCTCATCGTATCGCCTACGAGGCCGCATACTTGGCCGGTCGCTCCTCTAGCGGCGCCGGACGCGCCGCCGCGGATCGTTCGAATTTGGATGTCTCGACTCACCATCGATTCCGGCATCTGGTTCGATGGAGTCATCGTGACCAGTACGAACGTCGCGTCCGTTGAGGTACGGACCGCCGCGTTTTCAATAAATAGCGATCACGTCGGTCCCGGCGTCTTTCAATTTCACTCCCACATACTGGAATTGCCGCCTCTTGCCCGATGGCATACGTTGGAGCTGGACGTCATCGCGCGAAATACATCCGGCATACAGGCCGTCGAGCACACCGCGATAACCATAGAGTGAGAAAGCCTACCGAAACTCGATAGGAACCAGCCATTCGTCCTTATCGCCCGCTGCGTTGCGCGCGACGACGTGAAGCAGAAAATGCCGCTTGTAGAACGGGATCATGTCGAGGACGCGTTGGTCGAAACGAAAGTCTCCGAATCCGTGGCTTTGCGCGACGAACGAAAACGATTCCGTCCGCAGTTCCAGACTCGCGACGTTCGTCGACGTTATCGCCCGGCCGCGCCAGTCGGAGCCGTTCGCAATTTTCGTCTCATTCATCCAAAGAACGAGAATGCGAGGGCGCGCTCGCGGCGGCGCAATCGCGGCCGTAGGCCACGGTACCGGCGACTTCACGACGGAAGCCGGATCGACGAGCCTGCCCGCCGGCCTGCCGGAACATGCGGAAGCGACTGCAAAGGCAAGCGCGATCCACAAGCACCGGGCGACAGTCACGCACGGGGGTTTCGTTCGCATTCTTGAATCTCCGTCTCGATGACCGAACGTCCGGCTGCGAGCTCGCTCTACGATTGGTCCATGGCCGTCGCGAGTCTATGGCTTTCCGCTGGGATCCTGATCGATGCCTGGTACCATTTTCACGAAACGGTAGAATCGTTTTTCGAGCCGGCCCACGCTCTCTTATTTGCCGGCTTGCTGGCAAGCTACGTTTTCACCGCTGCGGCAATAACGGCTTACGTTCGTCAGGGGTATCCTCTGCGCCGCGCGCTTCCGCCGGGCTACGACCTCACGCGCGTCGGGCTCGTTACGGCTCTAGCCGGCGGCATTCTCGATATGATCAAACACACGCTGTGGGGTTTCGAGCAGGGTTTCGACGCGCTCCTAAGTCCGACCCATCTCCTCATAGGCGCCGGCATGTTCCTCATCATCCTGGGACCGATTCGATCGGCCTTCATGCGTACGCCTCCGCTGCGAAGCCTAGCCGGGCAGTTACCTATGCTCTTCGCGGTTGCGTCCATGATGGAGCTGATTCATTGGGGCACGCAGTTCATCTTCCTTAGCGGCGCGGAGAGCATGAACGCGCCCGTCCCGCCCGCCAGCATGCCCCACGACACATTGACGCTGCTCTCGATCCAATACGATAAGCAAGGGCTTGGGCTGCTGTCGGTATTCGTTCAGAGCGCGCTCACGATCGGCTTTTCGCTTTTCGTATCCCGGCGCTTCCGATTAGCACCGGGAGCCCTCGTCGTGATGCTTGTAGTAGGGAACGCATTTATTGCAGCGGTGCACGCGAGTTACCCAGGGCAGTTCTGGGCCGTAATCCTCGCGAGCGCGGCGGCGGGCGTGTGTGGCGAAATCTTCGCGGTGGGCGCGCATGCCTCCGCCGCTCGCTGGAACGCCTTTTCATTTTTCGTTCCGGCCGTGTACTGGGCGGTATTTCTCAGCGTTCTCGCCATAACGATGCAGGGCTTGTGGTGGTCCCACGACGTCGTTGCGGGTTCGGTGCTTTTTGCGGGATTGACCGGACTGTTCGTGAACGCGGTTGCGTCGAGCGCAATCCCCATCGGAGCATCGCCCTCCCGGTAGTGCCTCGTTACCGCGGGATCTCTGCATCAAGGTTGACGCCGACCAGCAGGATGGCAAGCAGCGTCCAGGACGTTCGCAGAAGACGCTCCCACCGCAACCGGGATATCGTGCGAAAATATCCAACGCCACGCTACGTAAATCGTGGCGTCCGGCGCAACCAATAATGCGGGACGGCAACGGGGACACGAAGCGTCGCTGACGCGCACGTTGGGAAACGTGCTCCCGCCGTCGCGAGACATTCCAAGGTAGATGGGTCGAAATACTGGCGGCGCGGCGGTTTCGGGACGGCGTTTCAGACTTTGAATTGGACGTTGCGAAACTGATTGGGATCGAAGTTTGGATCGTTGGGGGGGCGAGGCGTGTCCTTCCACCACACGCTATATACCGCAAGCCACTCGAAATTTTCGAAAAGGAACTCGTTGTGGCGGACGCGGCGTAAACGCTCGACGAAGGGGAGGATCGTGCTCCAGCGCGAGCGCAACATGAAGCCGACCGCATCCACGATCAGCGAAGCGTCGAGGACGCGCCGGCGCGCCAAGCACGCGACCGTTTCGACGTATTGCGCGACCACCAGCAGCGCCTCGTCGTCCTCCGATCCTTCGAAGTGCAGGCGAACGGCGTCGTCGTCGGGATAGCGCGTCCCGATACCCTCCAGCTGCGCGAAGGCTTTGACGATGAGGGGATCGGTCAGCTGGCCGATTGCCTCGAGGATCGCGAGCGCGTTGCGCTCGTTTTCGAGATGCCGGTTTTGTCGCGCGAGAAAGAAAGTCGAAAAGCCGAGCGCGATCAGCGAAACGACGACGGAAGCGCCCGCAAACAGCTGTTCCGAGGTCACGGCGGCGCCTCTTAGAGTCCCATCAGGCGCGCCAGCACGATTCGCTGCACCTCGTTGGTGCCTTCCCCGATCTCGTTGATCTTTTGGTCGCGGTACATTCGCGAAATCGGGTACTCGTCCATGAATCCGTAGCCGCCGTGGATCTGGAGGGCCTCGTTGACCACCCGGTGCGAAAGCTCGCCGGCGAATAACTTGGCAAAGCAAGCCGACTGAACGTAATCGCGGCCCGAGTCCTTCTCCCACGCGGCGCGCAACATCATGAGCCGCGCGTGTTCGATCTCGGTCAGCATGTCGACCAGCTTGAACGAGATCGCTTGAAACTTACTAATCGGGCGGCCGAACGCGTGCCGTTCTTTCGAATAGGCGATTGCTTCGTCGTAGGCGCCCATCGCCAGCCCGATCGAGAGGGCCGCGACCGAGATGCGCCCGCCGTCGAGGATCGTGAGGAACTGGCGGTAGCCCTCGCCGCGCGGACCGAGCAAGTTCTCTTCCGGAATCTTCGCATCGTTAAAGGAAAGCTCGCGCGTGTCGGACGCGCGCCACCCCATCTTGCCGTACTTGCGGCTGCGGGTGAATCCCGGGGTGTCCTGTGGGACGATCAAGTTCGAGATCTCGGGCTTGCCGTCGGGACGCGTTCCGGTGACGGCAGTAATCGTCGTGCCGCCGCTGATCTCGGTGCCGGAGTTCGTAATGAAGGCTTTGGTGCCGTTGATCGTCCACTCGCCGTCGCGAAGTACGGCCTTGGTCGAGACGTTCCCCGCGTCGCTGCCGGCATTAGGCTCGGTCAGTCCGAAGCCCCACAGACGCTTGCCTTGCGCGAGCGGTACGAGGAAGCGCTGCTTCTGCTCCTGCGTTCCGAACAGGTAGAACGGCGTGGCGCCGAGCGAGACGTGCGCCGCCATGGTGATCGCCGTCGAAGCGTCCGCCCGCGCGATCTCCATCACCGCGAGCGCGTAGCTTACGGTATCGCCGCCCGCGCCGCCGTACTCCTCAGGAAAGGGCAGCCCCATGAAACCCAGTTCGGCCATCTTCGCAACCAGCTCGTACGGGAAAGCCTCGTCGCGGTCCATCTGCTCGGCACGGGGCTTGACCTCGTACTGTGCGAACTCGCGCGCCAGGCTTTGGACCGCCTTCTGCTCGTCGGTCAGGTCGAAGTTCATGGCGAAGGTATAGGTCCCACCCTGGGGAACTCCTTTCGCAGCGATGATATCCCTTCGCAACGTCTCGTTGGTCTACCCGAACGGCGTGCGCGCGCTCGATAAGGTAAACCTCGAGATCGCAAAAGGCGAGTTTGTTTTCCTGGTCGGACATTCGGGCACCGGAAAGTCGAGCCTCATGCGGCTCCTCTACCGCGAGGCACGTCCTTCCGCCGGCGAAATTACGCTCGATGGAATCCGCGTCGACCGCCTACGGCGGACCCGCGTTCCGGCACTCCGGCGCCATCTCGGCGTCGTCTTCCAAGACTACAAACTCTTAGTCGACAAGACCGTTTGGGAGAACGTGGCGTTCGCGATGCAGGTCACCGGCGCGCACACGCGCGACGTCATGCGCCAAGTACCTCGCGTGCTCGATTTGGTGGGGCTCTCCCACAAGAGCCGGATGTACCCCGGCGAACTTTCCGGCGGCGAACAACAGCGCAGCGCGATCGCGCGCGCCCTCGTGAACAACCCTAAAATCCTGTTGTGCGACGAGCCGTCCGGGAACCTAGACCCGACGAACACGTCGGAAATCATGGAGCTGCTGCTCCGCATCAACCTCAAGGGGACGACCGTCGTCGTGGCCACCCACAACCAAGCCGTCGTGGACCGCATGCGCCGCCGCGTCATCCGCCTCGAGGACGGCCGAATCGTCACCGATGAAGAGCGAGGCTACTACTACCTTGGACTGGGGCAAGATCAGATTCTTTCTGGGTGAGGTCCTCCGTAACTTCACCCGTAATGCCGGTATGCAAGCCACCGCGATCGGAACGGTCGCAATCACCATCGTCCTGCTGGGACTGTTCCTCTTCGTCCGTGCCGCGCTGGCCGGAATGGGTGCGAACCTGCTCGACCAGATCGAGATTTCGGCGTATCTCGCGCCGGACGCCACGCCCGCACAGGTCGCGGCCGTTCACCGCCTGCTGATCGCGGATCCGCGGATCGCATCGGTCGAGTTCGTTTCGAAGAAACGAGGACTCGCGGAGTTGCGCGCACGCACGAAGGGCGTAATCGACACGGCGCTGCTCACCGAGAATCCGCTGCCCGACAAGTTCCGAATCAAGGTGCGCGTGCCCGAGGAAGTGCCCTCCGTGGCGGCCGGCGTTCGCCGCCTGCGCGGCGTTCAAAACGCCGTTTACGGGCAGACCGTCGTGCGCCGCCTACTGCAGCTCGGCGACGTTCTTCGGCGCGTCGGCATCGGCGTGATCGTCGTCTTCGTCGCGGTCGCGGGGATCATCATCTCGAATACGATTCGGCTGACGGTCTTTGCCCGCCGGCGCGAGATTTCGATCATGCAGCTGGTCGGCGCAACCAATCTCTATATCCGGATTCCGTTCATCTGCGAGGGTTTGCTCGACGGCCTCGTCGGAGCGCTCTTGGCCGTAGCGATTCTGTCCATTGCCCGCGCGACGCTGTGGCCGAGGCTGCTCGAAGCCCTCCCGTGGATCCAGCTCAACTCGAGCTCCGTCAATCCGGTCGTGCTCGTCGCGGAGTTGTTCCTGGTCGGCGGTGCGGTGGGCGTCGTCGCATCGTGGATTTCGGTCGGGCGCCATCTGCGCACGTGAGCGATAGCGGGCGCGCGTGAAAAATATTCCGTACGCCCTCGGCCACCGGGTGCTCGTGGTCGACGACAATCCCAGCCTGCAAAAAATCATTTCGACCAACCTCGAGCTGGCCGGCTATGAGGTCGATACGGTTTCCGACGGGCGCGAAGCCCTAGTGGCGATCGAACGCAACGTTCCCGACCTGCTCCTGCTGGATCTGATGATGCCGCACATGGACGGCTACGAGGTGGCGCGCCGCGTTCGCAGTCACGCGAACCCGTCGATCGCCAACGTTCCGATCATCATTCTGACGGCGAAAGGAGAGACTGAGGATAAGCTGCGCGGTTTCGAGGCCGGCGCCGACGACTACATCACCAAGCCGTTTGGTTCGCGCGAGCTGCTCGCGCGCGTGCGGGCAAAGATCCGGCGCGTCGAAGTGGATACCGCGCTGTCGCCCTTGACGCGCCTGCCCGGGAACCTCGCCATCGAGGGCGACCTGCGCCGCCGGATCGCGGAAACCGAGCCGTTCGCCGTGCTCTATCTCGATCTCGACAACTTCAAAGCGTTCAACGACGTGTACGGATTCGCGCATGGGGACGAGGCGATCAAGCTGGTCGCGCGCGCGTCGGTCGACGCCGTGCGCCGTCGGGGAACCCCCGACGATTTCGTCGGGCACATCGGCGGCGACGACTTCATCATCATCACTCTTCCCGAGCGGGCCGAAGAAATTGCGCGCGAGATCCTGATCCAGTTCGACCGCGACATTCGGGCACTTTACTCGCCCCGCGACTTGCGCGTCGGATACGTCGAAACGCGCGATCGGCGCGGCGGAATCAATCGGTTTCCGATCATGTCGCTCTCGATCGCGATCGTTTCGAATCGGACGCGCAAACTTGCCGACTACGCGCAAGTCGGCGAAATCGCGGCCGAACTCAAGGGCCACGCGAAATCCCTCGCCGGTTCGGTCTACGTGAAGGACAAACGACGGTGACGATGCGGCGACCCAACCGATTGACGGCGGCGATCGTACTGGCGGCGATCGCGCTTCCGTGCGTGGCCGCGGGCAAGACGCCCACGACCGAGCAGCGGATTCAAGCCGAACGCGCGAAGGCGGCCGGGATCCACGCGGCGCTGCACGCCAAACGGTCGCAGCTGCACGTGGTCAACGCGCGTTACAACGATCTGCAGCAGCAGTTGGGCGAAACCAACGCCGCAATCGCGACCGTCAACGTCCGCATCGGAAGCCTCGACGCACGAGCCGAGTCGACTCAGCGCTGGATCGAGCGCAACACCGTCGCGCTCAACGCCGCCCGCCGCTCGCTCAAGCTTCACGACGAGATGCTGCGCCGGCGGCTGGTCGACATCTACGAAAACGGCGACCTCGGGTACGTCAACGTGTTGATTTCCGCCCGCTCGTTCAGCGACTTCGTCGAGCGTTGGGAAGACCTGCGCTTGCTGGTCGCCGCCAACCAACGCACCGTCCGGGCGCGCAAGGCGGCCGAGCGCCGCGTCGCCACGGTCGAAGCCGATCTGGAACGCACCCGTCTGCAGCTCGCGCAAGAGCAACAGGCCCAAACGCAAGCGCGCAATCAACTCGATACGCTGGCTTCCGAGCGGCGCAACCTCGTCGACCTTACCGCCGCTCAGCGGCATACCGTCGCCACGCAGGTCGCCCAGATGGAAGACCTTTCGGCGGCCGAGGAGTCGCAGCTCGAAGGCTTGATCCTGCAGCGGCAGCGCGAGCTGGAGGCGCAGCGGCGGGCGGCCGGCATTGCCGGCGGCCCTTCGGTTCCTTCCGGCGGTTCGGGCTCGTTCTCGTGGCCGGTGACCGGACCGATCACCTCGCCGTTCGGCTGGCGCTCCAATCCGTTCGGGGGTTCGCCGGAGTTTCATCAAGGGCTCGACATCGCCGCTCCCAGCGGCACCACCGTAACGGCGGCGGCTTCGGGAACCGTTATCATGGCGCAATGGTACGGGGGCTACGGTAACTACATTTTGCTCGACCACGGGGGCGGATACTCGACCGGCTACGGCCACCTGAGCGCGATCTACGTATCGAACGGACAAGCGGTCAAGCGCGGTCAAGCGATCGGCGCGGTCGGCTCGACGGGAGCCTCTACGGGTCCCCATCTGCACTTTGAAGTGAGAATTGATGGAAAACCAGTGGACCCTGCCCCCCGGCTCCATTAAGACTTAACGGGTAACCTTTGGGGGAAGACAGCTTCGATGAGCCTTAGAATCCGCGCGCTGCTCGGCGCGCTCGTCCTCGTCATCGTCGCCGCCGCGGGCGCGCTCTTGCTGCGCGACCATCTGACGCCCGGCGGCGGCGCGGGGATTGACGTTGCGACGACCGGCGACCTCGCCGACATTTTGGGTTCCACCGAGGCCGACGGTCCGCAGATGGCGGCGCTCGCCCTTCGCCGCCTCGAAGGCACCTACTACAAGCCGGTCGACCCGCAGACGCTCATGAGCGGCGAGCGAACCGCCCTGCGCGGATACCTGCACTCCAAGAAGATTTTAAACGCGGCGGTACCCGCCGCCAGCGCGAGCGGCGACGTCGGCCAAGATGCCGACCGCGCCGCCGACCAGCTCGCCTACGCGCAGCAACACTACGCGAGTGCGCTCGGCGCGACCGGCCGGACCGATCTCTCCGAGGTGGCGCTGCGCGGCATGCTCGACTCGCTGAAAGATCCCTACACCGTGTATCTGTCGCCGCGCGAGATTCAAGGGCTCGACGAATCCCTGAGCGGCGGTAACTTCGGCGGCATCGGCGTCTACATTTACCAGCTCAAGGATGGGCGCGTCGTCGTACAGCCGATCGAGCAGATGCCCGCCGCCCGCGCGGGTATGAAGCCCGGCGAAGTCGTCGACACCGTCGGCGGCGTGCCGATTCGCGGCTTGACCCTCGACCGCGTCGAGCAGCTGATCCGTGGGGAAGCGGGGACGACCGTCCGCATGACCACACATCCGTACAATGCGGCGACGCGCGAACACACCTACTCGATCGTTCGGGAAATCATTCACGTACCGTCGGTCCGCGCGAAAATGGAAGACGGCATCGAGTACGTCCGGCTGTCGGATTTCGGCAAGACGTCGGCCGACGAAGTGCGTCAGGCACTGCTCGACGGTCAGGCGCACGGCGCAAAAGGCTACATTCTCGACTTACGCGACAATGGCGGCGGCCTGCTAGAAGCTGCGGTGAAGATCTCGAGTCTATTCGTCGGACAGGGAACGATCGTTTCGACGATTCGACGCGACGGTCAACGCTCGAGCGAAGAGGCCCTGGGCACCGCCGTCGGCGGCCTCTCGCCCCTCGTGATCCTGGTCAACAAATACACAGCGAGCGCTTCGGAGATCACGGCGGGCGCGTTGCAAGACTACCACTTGGCAACGCTCGTCGGCACGCGCACCTTCGGTAAGGGCGTAGTGCAGAGCATCTACACGATGCCCGACCGCGGCGCGCTGAAGATCACCACCGCCAAGTACGTAACGCCGCTCGGACGCGACATCCAGCACCGTGGAATCGAACCCGACGTCGTGGTCAACCAATCCCCCGATCCCGCCCTCATCGACACTCCGGCCGACAAGCAGCTCGCCGCCGCCAAGGCGCGCCTGCGTTCGACCCATCATTAACGCACTGGACGATATGAAACGCTTTCTTTCCCTCGCGCTCGGCGGCGTCTTCGCCGTCACCCTCATGGCCTTGCCGGCCGCTTCGACTCCGGCCGCGGTCGCGCCTCAGACGCACGTCTCGGCGAGCGACGCTGCCGAAATCGCCACCGCCTACGCGCATCTAACCAGCGACTACTACAAGAAGGTCGACCCTCAGCTGGTGCTCAACTCGGTACGCTCGCAACTGCTTTTCGCGATGCGGACCGCCGGCATCGCCCATGCGTCGCTGCCCGCCTTGAAGTCGAACGACGCGACCGGGGCGAACGCGCGTTCCATCGATCGTGAAATCGACGCGGCGACCGCGGGCTCGCGCTCGAAGTTCACCGTCCATCAACTCAGTTACGCCGCACTCGACGGGATGATGCGGTCGGCGAACGATCGGTACACCGTTTTCCTCACGCCCAAGGAATACGCGGCCCTTAATCAGGACCTCGACGGCGGCGATTTCGGCGGGACCGGGATCGTCATCCAAATCGACGACCAAAGCAAGTACATCCTCGTCGAGAACGTCATTCCCGACGGCCCGGCCGACAAGGCGGGAATTCAGCAGGACGATCTCATTACGGCCATCGACGGAAAATCCACCAAGGGTTTGACGGTCCAACAGGCCAGCGCGAAGCTGCGCGGTAAGGAAGGCACGCGCGTCTCGATCTCGCTGACGCGCGACGGCGCGCCGGTCGCGGCCCCGGTCGCGATCACGCGGGCGAAAATCCATCAACTGAGCGTCTACGAGAAAATGCTGCCCGGGAAAATCGGATACGTCGCGCTAACCGTTTTCGGCCGCGACACCGGCGCGGAGTTGAACGCCGCCCTAACCCGCCTGCAGCAAGAGCACGCGCGCGCGATCGTCCTCGACCTCCGCGACAACGGCGGCGGTTATCTCCAAGCGGCCGTTGCGGTGAGTTCGAAGTTCGTGCCGAGCGGACCGATCGTGTCGGTGGAGTCTCGAGCGTCGAACATCACCACCTTGGAAGCCGACGATACGGCAATCGATCCGTTGCCGCTGGTCGTGCTCGTAAACGGCTACACGGCGTCGGCCTCCGAGATCACCTCGGGCGCGATTCAGGACAGCGGCGTCGGGACGATCATGGGCACCAAGACGTTCGGCAAGGGCGTCGTCCAAACGATCTATCCGCTGCCCGACGGCTCCGCCGTGAAGATCACGACGGCGCGCTATCTGACGCCCCGCAACCGCGACATCAACCATCTCGGCATCACGCCCGACGTGGTGGTGAGCGAGAACAAGCACCCGCAATACGGAACGCCCCCGAAGGACGGTCAGCTCGAGCGGGCCGTCGAGTATCTCAACGACAAGATCGCCAAACTCACTCAGGCGAACGGCGTTTAGAAGCCGTCGCCGCCTTCTTCCGAGCCGCCGGCTTTTTTGCCGGCGGTTCTTTTTTGCGCTTGACGGGTGCTTTGACGGCGCCGGTCGCCGCCTTGCGCGTTCGCTTCGGTTTTTCGGGCGGCGGCAGTGCTGCGAGCGCCGTGCTTTCCAGTTCGGCTGCCGGCGGGCTCGACTCGGCGGTCCGGCGCCGGCGCGCGGGTTTGGTTTTCTTCGGCACTTCGGGGGCGACGATCAGACTCGCCGGCGGCGGCTCGACCGCCGGCGGCGCAGCGCGGCGAACTTTGGCAATCGCCCGAGACGGCTCCGGCGGCGCGGTGTCTCCGGTCGGCTCGGCGTTTCCGTCCGAACTCACCCGGAAGATGTGACGGTCCGGAACGGCGGGGCGCTGCGGGAGTGACCCGGTCGGCGGAAGATTTTCCGCCGTACCGGGTTCGGCTTGAAACGCGCCGTCTCGACCGGCGCCTCCACGGCCACGCCGGCGGTGCCGCCGCCGACGGTGCCGTCGGCCGGCATCGTCTACGCCCGGCTCGCCGGCCGCGGCGGGCGTTCGATCCTCTTCGACGGCGGGAGCCGGCGCTGCGGGAGGCGCGGGGCTAACCACCGGAGCGTCGCTCGTTCCACGTCCGCGGCCGCCGCGGCCTCGGCGCCGGCGGCGGCGTTTATGGCGTCCGTCGCCCTCAGCCTCGTCGGCCCGTTGGACTTCCCCGGCCGAAATGATGATTGCGTCGGCTTGCTCTTCGCCGCGGCGTTCGGCCATGAGCGTCTTGTCTGCGGCTTCTTCCTCTTCGGTCGCCGTGCTGATGCCGATCGGCGGGCGCGCCTGCGCCTGATGCGCGGCTTCCTCGGCCAGCTCGCGCAGCTGTTTGGCCTGCTCCGCAGCCGTGAGCGCCGTCTTGCCCACCCGCCCCCGGCGGCGCCGCTTTTTCGCTGCCGCAGCGCCGGCGGTAACCATCTCGGCAAGCACGTAATCGTCGTCGTCGTCGACGTCGAGAATCCGAATCCGCGCCGTATTCCCGGCGTTGTTCGCGGAGTTTTCGACTTCCACGATTCGGTTTTCCACCACGGCCGCGGCCGACGTGGCGTTGGGCAACCGTCCCGGCAGCAGTTCGACCTCGTGCTCGTCGCCGACGCGAACCGCCCCCGCCTTCGATTTTTCCGAGGGCGAGAGATCGATGCGCGACTTCTCGGGATGCAGCATCGGATCGACGCGCACGCGAATCGGATGGGCGAGCCCGTGCGATAGTTCCTTGCACTCCTGTTCGTACCAGAAGTCCATCTGCATGGCGACCGTCGGCGCGACGTATGCGACGACGTCGCCCTCGAACGTCCCGTTGGCCTCGTTGCGAATGTGGCGAAAGGTTTCGATCGCGACCGACTGCGACGACATCACGCTTCCCATCCCCGAACACGTCGGGCACGATCCGCGCAGCTGCGCCCCCAGGTCTTTGCCGACGCGCTTGCGGGTAAATTCCAGCAGCCCCAGATTCGAAAACGACTGGATCGTCGCGCGCGTCCGGTCTCGGCGCAGGCCGTCTTCGAGCGTCCGAATCACCTTGCTTCGGGACGCTTCCGACGACATGTCGATGAAGTCGACCACGATGATGCCGCCGATATCGCGCAGGCGAACTTGGCGCGCTAACTCGTGCGCTGCCTCGATGTTCGTTTTGAGAATCGTATCCTCGAGGTTGCGCCCTCCGGTGAATTTCCCGGAGTTCACGTCGATGACCGTAAGCGCTTCGGTCGACTCGATGACGATCGATCCGCCCGACGGCAGATTGATCTTCGGCTTCATGAGCTTCTGCAGCTCGTCATTGATGTGGAAGTCTTCGAAGAGCGACCGGCCGCCGTCGTAGTATTCGACGCGCTCCAGATACTGCGGTCCGAGCAGCTGCAGGAAGGCGCGGACTTTGCGAAACTCTTCCTCGTCGTCGATCAGCACGCGATCGACGTCGGCGGTGATGAAGTCGCGCGCCGCCTTGTAGATCAGGTTCATGTCCTTGTGCAGCAGCGACGGGGCGGCCGCGCGCTTGTACATTTCGAGGATGCCGTGCCACATCCGGATGAGCACGCCCAAGTCGGCGATGAGTTCGGCTTCGCTGACGCCGTTGGCGGCCGTGCGGACGACCGTCGCCATGCCTTCCGGGCGAATCCGTTTCATGACCGCCTTGAGACGGTTGCGTTCCTGGGCCGAGTCGATCTTGCGCGAGACGCCCGAATACTTGCCGGTCGGCATCAGGATCAGGTAGCGCCCCGGCAGCGAGATGTTCGTCGAGATCCGCGCGCCCTTGAGGCCGCGCGGCTCCTTGACGATTTGCACCAGAATGTCGTCGCCGCGCTTGACCTTTTCGCCGATCGTGAACCCGCTGTGACCCTGGGTGATTTCGACGTCGCCGATGTTGAGCGGCTGCTTATTGATGTCGTCGACGTAGAGAAAGGCGTTGCGCCCCAACCCGATGTCGACGAACGCGGCCCCCATCCCGGGGAGCACGTTCTGAACCTTTCCTTTGAAGATCGAGCCGATGACCTTCTCTTCGCGCTCGATGTAGAGTTCGGCGAGACCGCCGTCTTCCAAAATGGCGACCCGGTTTTCCCACGGGTCGCTCGAGATCAATATCTCGCTCGACAAATCGTCCTCAATCGTTCCGAGCTGCTGCCGGCGCGGAAATCGTCCTCCACAACGCGACCCGGCAGGGCGGTTCTCTCTCTTGCCCCGGGATCGTCAACTGGCGCGGGCGACGCTCGGCGTCGCGACGGGCAGCCCTGAAAAAATTCTTGTTAAAAAAGCCTTCCGGCGAGGTCTCTTGGTCTCCGCCAAGGCCTCCAGCCCGGTCAGAGGGCCATTTCCCGCCCCCCCGAAAGCGGACCTCCCGACCATGACCGCCCTGTCCCGACGCGCGACCGCCCCGTTGCTGGCCGCCTTCGCACTCGCCGCCGCCAGCTGCAGCCACGCCCCGCTGCCCTCGCACGCGGGCGACGCCTACCGCGGCAAGCTCACTGACGACACCCTCGTCGAAGCGTCGTCGACCGTCCTTATCACCACGAAGGACGTGGTCGTCGCGCTGGACTGCGGGACCCTGCGCCAAGCCTTGGAGCGAGACGACTCCGCCGCGGTCGACCGGGCGGTCGCAGCCGGAAGCGCCGTCCGCCTGCCCGCCGGCGTCACCCTCTATACGCCGCCGTTCGGTGCCGATAACCCGGGCACCATGCCGCTGGTCGTCACCGACGACCGCGCCGCCGGCCGCCTCTGCACGCCCGGTTCCTATACCGTCGCCCGTTCCTAAGCCGCTACGCGTTGCCCAGAACGTCGCGATCGCGTTGCGAGTGGATGTTGAGCAAAATGCCGATTGCGGCGAAGTCGGTCAGGATCGCCGATCCGCCGTACGACACGAACGGCAACGGAATGCCCGTGATCGGCATGATGCCGATCGTCATCCCGACGTTGACCAGAATGTGGAAGAAAAACATCCCGACCAGTCCGGACGCGAGCAAAAAACCGAACCGGTCGCGCGCGGCCAACATACTGGCGATGCCGCCGTAGAGTAAGCCTGCGTAGAGCAGCAGGAGCGCCATCGCACCGGCAAACCCCCACTCCTCGGCCAGGACCGTGAAAACGAAGTCGGTCGAATTCTCGGGTACGAAACTCAGTTGCGTCTGCGTGCCGTGATAGATTCCGCGCCCCAGCCACTCGCCGTTGCCGACGGCGATCTTGGATTGATTCAAGTTGTAACCGGCGCCGAGCGGATCGATCTTTGGATTGAGAAAGACGAACAGCCGGGCTTTCTGAAACGGCTTGAGGACGACGTTCGTGCCGATGGCGACGGCACCGACGAGCAATACGCCCAGCGCGTAAATCGCGAAGTCACCGAGTTTCGGCAAGCCCACGAATAGCTGCACGGTGAGGATCGCGAGCAGGACCAGCGCGGTGCCGAGATCGGGCTGCTTGAGGATCAGTAGCGCCGGCACGCCGACGCAGACCAGCGGCTTCCAGAGATCGAGCAACCGCTCGTAGGTGCCGCGGCAGAGAACGGCCGCCAGCGAAATTGCCAGCACGAGCTTGGCCGGCTCGGATGGTTGAAACGTCCCCAGCGGACCGAGCGAGATCCAGCGTTGCGCGCCCAGCGCGCTGTGCCCGCCCCGCAGGATAAACAGCAGCAGCACGAGGTTGGCCACGTAAAGTCCGGGCGCCCACCGTTGCCAGTTGCGATAGTCGACGAACGCAACCCCGATCATCAGCGGAACGCCCACCGCCGCGTACAACATTTGGCGCCGCGCCTCGCCGGCGAACTGCGCGTTGTGCAGTCCGGCCGAGCCGATACAGACGACCCCGATCGCTACCGCGCCGATGCTCGCGATCGCCAACGGCCAGTTGATGTTGCGAAGGAATCGCTTCGCGGGCACGCCGAGCGTCAGGGCAGCCGTCACCGAGCGGCGGCGGCCTCGAGCGGCGCGGACCCTTCCGGCGCCTTGGCTTTGCGACGACGCCGGCGGCGGCGCTTCACGCCGTCGGGTGCTGCGGCCCCGGCCGGTGCGCTTTGGGGTTCGGGTGCGGATACGGGCGCCGCGGGCTCGCTCGGAGCAACGACGGTTCCGTTGGTCCGGTTGACCGACAAGATCGGAATGTTGGCCAGCATCGCGAGTGCCTTATCTTGCTGCTCGAAGTTGACCTCGATCTTCTCCCGGTCGACTTCGACGTAGCGCGAAATCACGTCGACGAGGTCGCGCTTCATCGCGTCGATCATCTCCGGGGCGAGTTCCAGGTGGTCGGTCATTAAGACCAAGCGCAGCCGCTCTTTGGCCGTCGAGCTGCTCGTGGCCGACTGGCCGAAGAGCTTCTTTAGAAAATCGATCACGAGCGTTTGCCTCCGAAAAACGCGCCGATTCGCTCGACCAGCGTCTCGCGCAGTTGCGGCATCGGAGCCGGGACGTCTTCACCCGCGACCCGCGCCGCGATCGCGCGGTAAGCGGCACCCGTCGGCGCATCCTTGCGCAACGCCAGCGGTTCGCCGCGATTGGTGGTTACGATGATCTCGGGTTCGTCGGCAATCGTCCCCAACAGCGGAAGCTGCAGGATCGCATTGACGTCGTCGACCGAAAGCATCTTGCCTTTTTTCACCAGTTTGGGACGCAGACGATTGACGATCAGCTGCGGCCGGAAACGATTGCCGAGCAGCCCGACGACCCGGTCGACGTCGCGCACGGCCGAGACTTCGGGCGTGCACACGACGATCGCTTCCTCGGCTCCCGCGACGGCGTTTTTGAAGCCCATCTCGATCCCCGCCGGACAGTCGATCAGCACGTAGTCGAAGCGCTCGCGCAGCTGCCCGATCAGGGCGCGCATCTTTTCGGTGTCGACGTCTTCCTTCTCGCGCGATTGCGCGGCCGCCAGCAACGAAAGCGTCGGACTGTGCTTGTCGGGCACGAGCGCCTCGTCGAGCGAAACGCGTTCCTCGAGGACGTCGAGCAGATGATGTTTGACGCGGCTTTCCAATCCGAGCACGATGTCGAGGTTGCGCAAGCCGACGTCGGCGTCGACCAACGCCACCGTCGCACCCCGCTGCGCGAGCGCCGTGCCGAGATTGGCGGTGGTGGTCGTTTTGCCGACGCCGCCTTTGCCCGAGGTCACGACGATCGCGCGCCCCAGTTTCCCGGCCGGCGCGGCGGCGGCGGACGCCTGGGTTTCGGGCGACGCTTGGAGTTCGTGCATGGATTACCCCGCTTTCATGGCGCCGATCAGACGCCCGAAGAAGCTTTGATTGTCGAAGCTGGTGAAAGGCACGATTTCGCCCTCGAGTCGACGAGCGATCTTGTCGTAGATCGAGCGCAGCCGGCTGCTCTCGTCGAGCACGACCGGTTCGCCCCGGTTGGTCGTGTCGATGATCTCGCCGTCGTCGGGCACGACGCCGACCAGCTCGATCGCGAGGATCTCGCAGACGTCTTCGACCGACAGCATGTCGCCGCTGCGGACCATTTCCGCGCGCAGGCGGTTGACGACGAGCCGGATCGGCAGGCCCCGGTCGTTCAGTTTTCCGACGACGCGGTCGGCGTCTCGAATCGCGCTCACTTCGGGCGTAGTCACGACGATCGCCTCGGCCGCACCCGCGACGGCGTTACGAAAGCCCGCTTCGATACCCGCGGGACAATCAATCAAGACGTAGTCGGCTTGTTCGGCCGCCTGCGCGACGATCGCCGAGAACTGTTCTTCGGTAATCGCGTCTTTCTCTCGCGTCTGCGCCGCCGGAAGAATCGACAGGGAGTCGAACCGTTTGTCCTTGATCAACGCCTGGCGGAGTTGACACCGCTCTTCGGCGACTTCGACGAGATCGAAGACGATGCGCTTTTCCAGACCGAGTACGAGATCGAGGTTGCGCAGGCCGATGTCGGCGTCGACCAAAATCACGCGCTTGCCGCGCTTGGCCAGCGCGGCGCCCAGGTTGGCGGTCGTCGTCGTTTTTCCGACGCCGCCCTTACCGGAAGTTATCACGATCCGCCGTCCGCTCACAATGATGGAACTCCTCGCTCGAGTTTTCCGAGTTGATCGAATGCGACGACGGCAATGCGGCCGTCACGAACCAGCGCCGCCTCCGCCCGCACCGAGCCGTCGCGGGAAGCCGGCCGGCTTTCCGGCGCCTCCGTGGCGATGAACGTGGCGATCCGCAGCTGGGTTGCGACGAGTTCGAGCGCGTACACGCGCGCCTCTGCGTCACCCTCCGCACCGGCGTGCGCGACGCCCGCCAACCGGCCGAAGACGAGGACGTCGCCGCTGGCGATCAGTTCCGCGCCGGGGTTCACGTCGCCGATGACCACGATGTTGCCGTCGTGATGGAGCGCTTGGCCGCCGCGCAGCGTTCCGGGGTGGTAGAGGGTGCTTGGGGGCGCCGCCACCAGGTGCAGCGCCGGCGCCGGTTCCGGGACGGCCTTGGGGAGGTCGAGCCGCGGGACGCTGGCTTCGCCGCGCTGGCGCCGGTCGGCAATGTCGGCGCGCGCGCCCGCGAAATCCGCCACCAGCGAGCGAGCCGCGTCCGACAGCTTCAACTCGCGCGGAGGGCGGAGTGCCCGCCGGCGATCGAGTTCGTGGGCGGGTGACGCCGGCGCGGCATTGGCTTCGAACTCCAAGCCGCCGGCGCGCGCGACCGGTTCGATCGCGGGGATCCCGGTAACGCGGCGCAGCTCGACGCCGGCCTGGCTCAAAAGCGCGCGCAGCCGGGCCAATTCGTCCGGGGTCGGGAGGGTGTCGCCGAAGGTAGCCGCCGCCGACGAGCCGCGATAGAAGCCCGGCCGCTCGGCAAGACGAGCTTCGAGTTCTTCGAACGCCTCGCCGAGTTCTCGCCCGGCCAGCGCGATCTCCAAACCCTGCCGCCTCCCGCGTAAGAGTGCCACCGTTCGTCTCCGAATAAGAAGGTCGTGGGTAGGACCGACTCGCCCCCGTTGTACACGCGCCGGGCCATCCCCGCCGCCATCCACACCGGACTCGCAATTTCTTGACATTATCCACATCTCGTGCACAGCGCAATCGGTTTGAATGTAACGCGGAAGCCGCGCCGCTCGTTGAAATTGGATAGAGCCTTCGCATCCTTTTCAGGAAAGCCGCACTTATGATACGCCGCATAATCCCGGTCTTCGTCGTCCTCTCGCTGCTCGGCGGGGCCGTTCCCGCGCCGGTCCTCGCGATGTCGACCGCCGCCGAAATTCAGCTGGGCCAATCCGAAGATCAGCAGATCGTCTCCGGCAGTGTCATCGAGACCGACCCGCTGCTCAACGCCTACATTCAGAACGTCGCGGGGAATCTTTGGAATCAAGTGGCCCGCAAGGACGTCCCGTACTCCGTCAAGATCATCAAGGACGACAGCATCAACTCGTTCGCGACGATGGGCGGCTTTCTCTACGTCAACGAAGGTCTGATCGACTTCGTGCAATCCGACGACGAGCTGGCCAGCGTCGTGGGGCACGAAACCGGTCACATCGAACGGCGTCACGTCATTACGACGCAGTCGAAAGCGGAAATTTTGCAGATCTTATTCGGCCTGGCGTCGCTGTTCTCTCCACTGATCTATAACTTCGGCGGAATCGCCGAAGCGGGAATCATGGCCAAGATCTCGCGCGAAGACGAGCTCCAGGCCGACCGCTACGGACTGC
>DASXDV010000063.1:0-24294 GCA_036490465.1 Candidatus Tumulicola sp.
CGCGCACGCGTTCGCGCCACATCGCTTCCCAGCGGTCGCCGACGATCAGCGGATCGGGCGGCATCGGCAGCCATCCCCACATCGAGCCGGCCCAACTCGGCTGATCGTACATCATCGCGCCGCCCATGTAGTGCACGTCGTCGTTGAACCGATCGTCGGTCCCGCAGCAAAAGACGATCGCCTTGAGCGCGGACGGACAATCGTCGCGCGCCGCTACCATCAGGGAGTTGATCGCGCTCCACGACTTCCCCATCATGCCGACGTTGCCGTCGCAAAACGGCAACTTCGCGATCTGCTCGATGATCTGCACGCACGACGACAGCTCGTCCTCGGTATATTCGTCGGTGATGACGCCGTCGGAATCCCCGCTGCCCTGCAAGTCGACCCGGAAACAGAGGTACTCGTTGAACGCGAACCACGGATACATCATGCTATCGACGTACAGCATACCGTCGCGCCGCCGGTACGGATTGAAGTCGACGATCGCCGGCAGCCGTTTGTTCGCGTTGAGCGCCGGAGCGTGATACCAATAGTGCGCCCGCAGGGTCAGCCGGCCGCCGGAAACCGCAACTTCGAACGCGATTTCTTTCGGCGATGGCACGACGGCGAGCGGCACGTCGATGAACTCTACCGGGCCGCACGGATCGGCCGCCACGGCGCCGGCGTCGGTAGCCAGCGTGGCGGCCGTCGCGGCCGTCAGCGCCAGGAATCCGCGGCGGTCGAGGCTTTCGCTCGAACCGTCGCTCACGGCGCGTGCGTCAGCAGCGCCGTGACGTCGTCGAGTTGGCTCGCGGTTTTGGCGACGGCCGCGTCGACCGTGCTCTGCGCGTGGGATCCGATCGCCGTCGCAATCGCCGGGAACGCGACGCTCGCGTAGCCGTTGGCCGAGTACGCCAGCAAATCCAGCGTCTGCGCGGCTTGGAGTGCGTTTGCACCGGCCGGCGGGGCGGCGTCGTACGCGCGGGCCGCCGCGGCAAAGCGCGCAATCGCCGCCGGCAGCGACGCCGCCAGCGTGACGTGCGCGGCCTCCGCCGCCTTAGCCAGCATTTGCGTACCGCTATCGAGTCCCGCCACGTAGGGCGTGAACCGGTAGGGGAGGGCCGGGGAATCGGCCAGCCGCAGCGCGATCAACCCCATCGTCTGCGCGAGCGTGCGGTGGTGCACGAATCCCGGATCGGCAAACATCGATGCGAACCGGAAGTCGTCGTACGGGGAATGGTAGGTTCCCAGCGGTCCGGCGTAGCCGATGTCGATGATCGGCGTGCCGATCGTATACACGAACGCCTCGAAATCCGAACCGCCCGAGGGTGGGTCGATCTTGGGATTGGCGATCCGCAGCACTTCGCGCACGGCCGGTCCGATCGTGGGCGCGAGCGCGCCCGCGGCCGTCGCTCCAAACGTCGGTCCGGACGCGTCTTCGTCCGAGTTGATGTAGGCGACGCAGCCCTTTTGCAGTTCGGTCTTGTGGGCGGTCACGTACGCCTCGGAGCCCAACTCGCCGATCTCTTCGGCGTCCCAACCGGCGATTCGAATCGAGCGTTTCGGCGTCCAGCCTTGCTTATGTAAGGCGCCGAAGCCGCGCGCGACCTCGAGCAGCATCGAGATTCCCGAGCCGTTGTCGGTCACGCCGTAGACCCACGCATCGCGATGTCCGCCGAGCACGACCATTTGCGCCGGATCCGCGCCGGTCACTTCGCCGACCGTGTTCCAAAGCGTGGTGTGCCGCGCGTTCATTTCGACGTGCAGCCGCACGGGCGCGCGCGTTGCCCCGACGACGTAGCGCTCGTGAAGCGCGCCAGCCCATCCGGCCGGCCCCCGTGCGCCGGTCATGTCGGCCAGCAGCCGCGACGCGGTGATGCCGGTCACCGGCAACGTTGGAATCGGCAACGCGCGGTGTCCGTCGCCCATCACGTCGCCGCGCTGCACGACCCTGAGCGGCCGATACGGACCGTTGGGGTAGACGCGGCCTTTGCCGTAGCCGTCGTCTTTGGGATCGGTATAAAAGATCACGCCGGCGGCGCCGTGCGCCTGCGCGCGCGCCGCGAGGTTGCCGCGGTACTCCGCGCCGTACCGAATCAGTGCGATCCGGCCGCGCACCGCAACGCCCGCGCGCGCGAGCGTAGCATAGTCGGCTTCGAGGCCGCGGCTCACGTAGACGGCCGGCGCGCGCACGTCGCCGTTGCCGCTGCCGGCGTTAAACGGCAGCCCGGCGTCGGGCCGCGAACCGTCGGGATCGACCGGAATCTTCTGCTCGTGCAGATCGAACGTCACCGCCGGCGACGTCAGCAGCTGCAGCTGCAGCACCCGCGGCGTATACACCGTTGCCGGGAACGTTTCGAGCCACGCCTTGAGCCCGTAGCGGTGCATCGTATCGCGCATGTAGACGGCCATCCGGTAGTCGCCCGGGGTGCCCGCGTAGTGATTGACCTCGTTGATCGTCTGCGAACTCGCGCGCGCGCCGGCGGCGCTGGGAACGCGCAGAAACGCCGCTTCGTTCGATTGCTCGGTGGGCGCGGTGGCGGCGATGCAGGCCAGCGCGATCGCGCCGGCGACGAAAATGCGCGCCTTCATCGGACGATCTCGCGGGCGTACCAGCGTTCGAGGTCGGCGTGCAGCGACGCCAGAGCGGCTGCGTTTAAATAGATCATGTGTCCTGCCGGATAGAAGCCGTAAGTGATGTGCCGCTGCAAAGCGGGCGCGAGATCGAGATGGTTTAGGGCGTACACGGTGGCGAGATACGGCGTCACCGAATCGTAGTAGCCGTTGGCCGAAAAGATTTGCAGATATGGGTTGTAGGTCATCGCCGCGGCGAGGTCCGGAGCGGCGTCGAGCACCGACGAACCGCGATGCTTGAAATCCCACGGGCCCGATTTGCGAATCGCCGCATACGCTCCGGTCAGATACGGCAGGTCGGTGCGATAGCCGAGGGTTTCGCGCAGGTACCGGTTCGCGAGCGAAATGTAGGGCGCGTCCATCGTGGCGTTGGTCGCTTCGAACTGCGGGAACTCGGCCGCGCGGTCGAGCGCGAAGAGTTGATAGCGCGAATCGTAGATTCCTTCGGTCTTGCCGTGCGATCGCGCAAACTCGGCCAGGAAGTGATCCGCCGAAATGCGCAAGTTGGCGTTGCGCACGTACCGCTCGGAGAGCCCGAGATAGCGGTGCAGCTTGCCGACGATCCGGTCGAAATCGGCCGGCGGGATTTGGTCGCCTTGGTCGAGCGCGCGGCGATACTCGCCCATCGCAAAGGCATCCACTTCGCGCAGGTAGTCGGCCAGCCGCGCGGGCGCCCCGGGCACGGCGTGATAGTACCACGCGGTCGCCGCCTCGGTTGGAATGATAAAGACGTACTGCCAGTCGTTGGTCCCGTTGGCGCCGTAGATCTCCGGCGACGCCAGCGCGTAGTTGAGAATCGCCGACTGCAGCACCACGCCGTTCATTCCGACGCCGTCCTGCTGCAGCGCGTCGACCAGCATCGCCGAGCGCGGCGTTCCGTACGACTCGCCGTACAACACCTTGGGGGAGTTCCAGCGATCGAACTTCGTCAGGTAGCGCTCGATGAATTGCGCGAAGTACCGCACGTCGTTGTCAGTCCCGAACACCTTGTGAGGATCGGCGCCGGGCAGAATCCGGCCGAAGCCGCTGGCCGGCATGTCGATGAAGACCAAGTCGCTGGCATCGAGCAGCGAGAAGCGATTCTCGGCGAGTTGGAACGGCGGCGGTTTCGTAATCGTGCCGTTCGCGCCCGTGACCACCCGGAAGGGCGCAAACGAGCCCATGTGCAGCCAGATCGTCGAGCTGCCCGGACCGCCGTTATAGAAAAACGTTACCGGACGCTTGGCCGATGCGAGCCCGTCGGCGGTGTACGCGGCGTAGAACATCGTTGCCAGCGGATGGTTGTCGTCGTCGCGCAGCACCAGCGTTCCGGCGCGCGCGGTATAGCGCAAACGCTTTGGGCCGAGCTGCAGCGTGCGATGCGTCACGGCGTCGGGAACGACGAAGCCGGCTAACGGCGACACTTTCGGCCTTGCAGGTTTGGCCGGCGGCGCGGCGGCGGCGGACGCCGTCGTTCCGACGGCGACTGCCAATGCGAGCGCGGCTCCCCGCGCGAAAGCGGCGCGCACCGTCAACGCCCTCCCAAGGTCGCGCCGTACCAACGCTCGAGGTCGGCGTGCAGTTGGGTGAGCGCGGACGGCACCAGATACATCATGTGACCGGAGGGATAGAAACCGTACGTGATGTTGGCGCGCAGCGACGCTCCGAGGCCGAGGTGGTCGAGCGTAAACTCGGTGGCGAAGTACGGGGTCGCGAAGTCGTAATACCCGTTGGCCGAAAAGATTCGCAAGTAGGGATTGTAGGTCATCGCTTCGGCGAGATCGGGCGCGACGTCGGTCGCCGGATTATTCCGATGTTTGGAATCCCATCCACCGCTGGCTCGAATCGCCTCGTACGCGCTCGAATGGTAGAGCAGCGGCGTTCGATATTGCAAGCTCCCACGCACGTAACCGTTCACCGCCGCCGTGAACGCGCCGGAAATCGCCGCTTCGGTGGGATCTGTGTCGGGTGATTCCGCCAGCCGGTCGAGCGACTGCATCGTGAATCGCGAGTCGAGCCGGCCGACGATCTCGCCGCGTTCGCGCAGCAACTCGGCTTCGAAGCGAGAATACCGAATGCGCAGGTTGGAGTTGCGGATGTACTGCGCCGACAAGCCGGTGTAGCGCTGGAGCTTCGCCACCACGTCGGCGTATTGGGCCGACGGAAGGCGCGCCCCGCGGGCGAGGGCGTCGGCGTATTCGCCCTCCGCGAAGCGTTCGACTTCGGGCAGCAGCGCGCCGAGATCGGAGGGCGCGTTGGGCAGCGCGTGGTGGTACCAGGCGGTGGCGGCTTCGGTCGGAAGATAAAACACGAAGGCGTTGTCGTTACCGCCGATGTCGCCGTTGCGCAACGAGTCGAGGCCGAAGTTGAGAATCGACGACTGCAGTACGACCCCGTTGATGGCGATGCCGTTCTGCTGCAGCTGGTCGACCAGCGCGGCGCTGCGGGTCGTTCCGTAGCTCTCGCCATACAAGAACTTCGGCGAGTTCCAGCGGCCGAAATCCGAAACGTAGCGTTCGACGAACTGCGCGAACGCGTCGACGTCGGCATCGACGCCGAAGAAGTCCTTCGGCTTGCCCGCTCCGTAGATCCGTCCGAAACCGGTGTCGGGCATATCGATGAAGACGAGGTCGCTTCGGTCGAGCAGCGTATCGTCGTTGGGGACGATGCGGTAGGGCGGCGGCGCGGTCGCGGTTCCATTGGTCGTGACCACGCGGACCGGACCGAACGATCCCATGTGCAGCCACATCGTCGAGCTGCCCGGACCGCCGTTATAAAGGAACGTGACCGGGCGCTGCGCGTCTGTTCCGTCGAGGGTATAGGCGACGTAGAACATGTCGCCGATCGGCGCGTCGTCGGCGTTCCGGAGCACGATCGTTCCGGCGCGCGCGGTGTACGCCAACGTCTTGCCGCCCAAAACGATCGAGTGATGCGTCACTGCATCGGGCGCCGGCGACTGCGGCTGCGCAGACGGCGCCGGAGCGCCGCCGCGGGCCACTCCGGCACACGCCAACAAGAGGGCGAGGACGATCGACATCTTGGACAAAGACATGGGCGACGATTCGAGCGTTCGTCGCCGCGGCGCGGCGCCCCCGCCGCGCCGCTTTACTCGTTTAGTACGGCAGCGCGGGGAACGGCGAGACGCCGGTGACCAACGCGCTCGGCGAGAGCGACGCGGTGTAACTGTAGAGATACGCGCCGCCGGGATAGGCGTAGACGTCGATCGAGCCGTTCTCGGCATCGCCGCAGTAGAGCCGCTTCTCCGACCGGCTGAGCGGACACCAGATCGACGCACCCATCAAGGTCGACGTCGTGGGCGCGCCGGTGTACGGCGGCGCGAAGACGTCGATCGTGCCGTTGAACCAATCGCTGATGATCAGATTTCCGTGCGAATCGAACGCCGGCGTTCCCGGCAAGCCCAGGCTGACGCCGCTCAACTGCGTGCCCGGCATCTTGCCTTTGGGAAACTCGACGACGTTGCCCACGTTGCTCGTCGTTAGATTCGAAACGAACACGTTGCCGTTGCGGTCGGTTCCGACGCCGAACAGCACCGCAAACGACGGATCGCTCAAGGTGCGGATCGGCTTGCCGGTCGGCTTGTACGCGTTGACCGTCGGCGCCCCGCTGGTATTGTTGATGTTGAGGATATACACGTTGCCGGCGCGGTCGAGCGCGACGTCCGCGGGTTCGCCGGTCGGATCCGGAATCGTGAGCTTGGCAGCGCCGCAGTTCGGAGCGTACTCGGTCGTCGTGTCGGCGCGCCCGTCGGGAATCCACAGATCGCCGGCGGAGTCAACGCGAATGCCGTTGGTCGACGACGCGGGTTCGCACACGCGCGGCGGCTTGTTCTTGTGGTTGCTCTTGAGGAACCACAACACGCTGTCGCCCCCGAACTGCGCCACCGCCAGCCCCGGTTTGACTTTGCCGGCGTCCGGCGCGCTCTTCATCCAAGCCGGACGATGGAGATTCGGTTTGAAGCCCGCCGGCAGCACCGACATCACGCCGCCGGCCGAGACCATCGGACGATACCCGGTCGCGTGCCGGACTTGCGGCGCGGCCGGCGCGAAGCCGCTCGCGTTGGGTTGCGACGAGCCGCCACCGCAACTCGCTAGGAAGACGGCCGCCGCGGCCGCGGACAGTAGTTGGCTGGAAAACGCCGGAACGCGCATCGCTTCTCTCCTACAAGAGCTTTCCGAAAAGTGTCGTCAGCGCCGTGGTTTTGACCGCCGCGCCGCCCATTCCGGCCGCAAAAGTCTCGCGCTAGTCCCACGTTTTGCGCCGCACCGCCTGTACCCCATACCAATGCGACCGACCGCTCGCAGCGGGGAAATCACGGGTTCTCGATGCCGGAGCCCGAAGCAGCGGCGATGCCCAAACGGCGGGATTTGAGACATCGCGCGGTCGCCGTGTTACTGCACGGCCTGCGCAGCCGGCGCGCCTTGGCGCGTAGCCCGTTCGTGGCGCAAGCGTTACGCGCCGAAGATCCGGCGCAGTTGCCGGCTCGCCGCGCCGAACTCGCCGCTGCACTGCCGGAGATCATCGCCGGGCTCGTCGACGAGCTGGCTGCCGAGTCGGAGCAGTCGGGCCGGCGCTTCGAGGTGCTGCAGCGCAGCGACGTCGCCCGCGAGCCGCACGCGGTCATCGCGCGCGACGTCGGTCTGTCGCGCAGTCAGTTCTATCGCGATCTCCAGAGCGCGCGCGAGGCGCTGGCCCACGCGCTCGAAGAGCGGTTGGGGGCGCCGGGCGGGGCGGCGTTCGAAGGATTTGCGGCCGATCCGCGATTCGTCGCGATCGACGCGTTGCGCGATAGCGGCCAGTACGAACGGGCGTGCGCGATGGCGACGCTGCTGGCCCGCAATGCGGGCGCGGCCGACGCAGTCCGCGCGCTATGCGTGCGCGCCGACTTGGAAACCGAGTCGGGACTGTTCGCCGCCGCCGGCCAAACCGCGCGTGAGGCCCGGACGCTGTTACCCGGAATCGCCGACGACCGGCTGCGCGACATTCTCGACGCCGGCTGCGATTTGGCCGAGTTCGAAGCCGCGCACTGTGCGGGCTCGCCGGCCGCGCGATCGCGCCGCGTCGCGTCGATCGAGCAACTGCGGCGCAGCTACCGGCCGGGCGATCGCGAGTACGCCGCGCTCTTAGTCAAGGCGCTGATCGGCGAAAGCTCGCTGCTCTTCGGTCAAGGCGATCCCGGCGGCGCGCTCGGCTCGATCGACGAAGCGTCGGCGATCGTCGCGCGCGAGGGCTTGGGCGGATCGCGGTTAGGCGTCGACGTTCGCATTCGGGCCTCGGGAATCGCCGCGCTGCACGCCGACCGGGTGGGCGAAGCCCTCGAACGCAGCGCCGAAATCGCCGACGCCGGCGCGCGCAACGGCGACGCGCGCACGCTGCGCGTCGGCATGCAGATGATGTCGGCCCACTTGCTCACGCTCGGACGGCTGGACGAGGCGAAGCACTATGCACTCGAAGCGTGGGCGTTGATCGACCTCTTCGGCAGCGCGCTCGATCGGGCGATCGTGCTTTCGAACCTCGCGCGCATCGACATTCACCGGCGCGACGGCGTCGCCGCGTTGCACTGGATCGGCTTCGCGCAACGCGTGCCGTGCGACGCCTTTCCGATCACCCAGGCGCTGGCGATCTCGCAGGCCGAGGCGTTCGTTCTGGTCGACCACGCCGAGCGCGCCGTCGAGTTAGCGCGCGCCGCCAACGCGCGCGTCCGGGCATGGCCACGGCTGCTCGGCCGCGCGAAGCTAGCCGAAGCCACCGCGCTATCGGCGCTCGAGCGTGCCCCCGAAGCGCGCCGCTGCAGCGCGCAAGCGATCGAACTTGCGCACGGCAACGGCGGTCCGCTGCTCGAACTGCGCGCGCTCGATCTCGACGTCCGCCTCACGGGGAGTGCCAAGTCGCTGCACGCGCTGCGCGAGCTGCAGGCCGCGTTGAGCGTTTAGCCCTCCCTTAGGCGCTAGATCCGCGTAAAGGTCGTACCGAAAATTTCGATCGACCGCACGCGGCCACTTGGATCGCGCGCGAAGGTGAGCGTCGTACCGTTGAGGCTGAAGAACGGGCCGATTGCGCGTAGATTGGAACGTCGCCCGGCGCAAACGATTCGCTCACGGTCAATCCGTCGCCCACGAGGCGGACGCTCAGGACGACGCGTTGGTCCCCAGCGCCGGCGGCGTATTGCCCGGCGAACGGCTTCAAGGCGGCCGGCGAGAGCTTGAGCGCGGCCTTCGGCTTGGCTGAGAATTCGGGCCAGCCGTAAGCGGCTCCCACGGCGTAAACGATTTGCCTGGCCAGCGTCCCGCCGTTATCGGAGTTCGTCAGCACGACGATGCCGCGACCGCCGCGCAGAGAGCCCGTAAACAACCCTTGGAAACCTTCGTTGGCGCCGTCGTGACCAAAGGTTTGCCCATCGATGACGGTGCCGAGCCCGAATCCTTGCGCGTTGGGCGTCGTCATCTCGCGTGCGATCGCCGGCGTGATCGGACCGCGCGTTTGCCCGCGCAGCGCGTCTTGGATCGCGATCACGAACGTCGCCAGGTCGGCCGCCGTCGTCCACAATCCCGCGGCCGCCATCTCGGGATAGACGTGCCATCCACGGTGGACGGGCTTGCCATCGGCGTAGTAGCCGTCCGCCGCCCGGTCCCAAAGCGACTGCGGCAGCGGCTGTTGATAGGTGCTGGCGTTCATATCGAGCGGCTGCAAGAGCGTCTGCTGCATGAACTCGGGGAACGGGGCACCGCTCACGTCGATTGCTAGCTGCTGGCCGATCGTCGTACCGCCGCCGGAGTATTCCGAAGCGCCGCCCGGTGTCTTGACGACGCGAATGGCCTCGCTGTTGGCCGGCGGCGCTCCATTTAGGACTCGGACGAGCGTCGGCAGAGTCGCGTCGCGATCGTAGCCTGCAAAGCCATGCACGTTGGTTCCCGCGGTGTGGTTGAGGATTCGCCGCAATGTCACCGGTTGTGCCGAGTTTCCCGGCGCCGGCGGAACGGTCCACGAGCGCAGCAGCGTATTGATGTCGGCGTCGATGCTCAGACCTTTGGTCGCGAAGAGGCTCAGCACCGCCGCCGCAAACACCGGCTTGCTCATCGAGGCTGCTTGAAACAGCGTCGCCGTCTCGGCGGGCTCGTGGGCGGCCACGTCGCGAAATCCATAGGCGGCCGTCCAGGCAACGCGATAGTCGTCGATCACCGCGATACTGACCGCTGGAACTTTGTAGAATCGCATGCGCTCGGCGAGCGTGTGGGTGACGCGCGGGCGACCCGTCAGGTAGAACTGCGGCTGGAGTTCGCGTTCCACCCCGGCGATATGCGGATCGGCCGGCGTTACGGCTTGCGCGGCGGCCGGTTGGGCAACGAGCAGTTGCGCGACGATCGCCAGACCCGCAGCCGCGCGCACGACGAAACTACGATGGAGCATTTTCGGGCAGACCGGCGTTGAGTTCGCGAAGGCGACTCTCGAGTTCGCGAATGCGCGTGCGCGAGCGGTCGGCATCAATGTGGTCGTAGGCCGCGGCCGCGCTGAGCGCGATCGCCTCGAGCAGAGACCGCTCGGCCGCCGACAGCGGCTGGCCGTCTCCCCGGCTTCCGTAGAAGGCGATGCCGAAGACGCCGCCGCGCATGACGAGCGGGATCGCCAAGGTCGGCGCTTTGCGGCCTTCGGGCACGGCGCGGCCGACGAGTTGGCGTTCGTCGAACTCAAGCGACGAGAGGTCGGCCCGCAATGCGACCACCACCGGGCCTTCCGGATCGATGCTCTCGATCTCGCGATCGTTCCAACCGTGTGAGGCGATTCGCTCGAATGCACCCCCGGTGTCAGGATTCGCCAAGAACAATGCGGCCGACGATAAGCCGAGCACGCGGACGGGTTCCTCGATAAGGAACTCGACGACGGTCTTCTCCGACGAGGTGTTCGCAAGTGCGCGCGCGGCATGGCCCAGCTTCTGTTCGGCATCCCGCTGCTCGTGGAAGAATATGCGGTTGAGGAAATCCTCGATGTGTCCGTGCAGCGCGTTCAACGCAAAGCCGATCGCCAGCGCCGCCGCGAGGCTGACGTAGACCGCGGGCCGGGTGCTCTCGAAGAGATGCTCGGCCCACCACTCGACGACGCCGAACAGCAGCACCAAGAGCAGCGTCGTCGTGCCGTAGAGCACGGCGCGCCCGATAACGAAGCGAAAGTCGATGACGCGCTGCGAGAGAAAGCCGTAGAGGACGAAGATGACGCCGAGCAGCCCGAACCATGGGGCGAGCGCGTCGGTCCAGACGTTGAGAGTCGCCAGCGCCGTCGAGGTGTCGCCAACGAGCGCGCTCAGCACGTCTTGCACCGCCCAGGTGAGATCGAGGATCGGTGCCAGCGCGATGCCGGCGACGACCCACGTGACGCGCCGGCGCGCGATTCCCCGCGCGCCCGAGGCGATGTAAGCTAAGCCGCAGAGCACCGTGATGAGCAGCAGCGTATCGAGCCCGCTCATCGCGATCCGGCTCGGTCCGGGCAGACCGAAGCGCTGGAAGACCATCCACACGATCGGATCGACCCACGCGACAAAGACGAGGACGGATAGCACCACGGCGGTGCCCATGAACCACGGCCAAGCGCGGCTGGGCCGGCCGTAGAGCCGCTGCGCGAAAATTAGAATCATCAGTTGCGCCAGCGGATACACGACCTGAATCGCAAGGTCGCTGATCACGTTCATCGGCCAGGTGGCTAGATCGAGCGACGTCTGGTAGACCTTGATCAGCATCAGCATGGTATAGATGTAGAAAGCCAGCGTGATCGGGCGCGGGCGCATCAGGAACAGCACCGACGCCAGCCCCAACGACAGAAAGAAGCTTAACGGGATGCCGACGTCGCGTGTGAGCATGGCGCGCTGCGAATAGTCCGGCGGGCTGGCCGACAGGTGCGCGACGAACGATCGGTCTCCGCGCCGCGCACGCACCGTCATCCGATCGTTAGAGGGCGCCGCGAGGAGCGAAAACCGCTGTTGGGGAGTGAGGCTGCCCAAATCAACGCGGTCCCCGGTCTGCAGCGTGTCGGCCCCGGGCGACGCGCCGGACTGCACCTGGACGACGTCGTTATTCTCTTCAAAGTGGACCGGATAGCTGCCCATCTGCATGGCGTTGACTTCGACCGTCACGAACACGAGCACCATGAACACGCTGCACACCGCCACCACGGCAAGCGACAACCGCTCGCAAACGAAGTTCACGAGCCCCTTCAGCGACGCCACAGCAGCCTCGTTCGGCTCATCGGCGCACTCTTCTGAGGCGAGGGATGGAAAGCCTTACGGCGCGACCGTTGTTGGGCTCGCTGGTCGTCACGACAATCCCGGGGATTGCTCAGCTGCGGGTCAGGAGATCCACTTACGGCAGGCCGCTGTTATTAAACCATCCCGCCGCCGACGCAAATAAGTCAGCTCACTCACTCCGACTCCTTTGCTTCCTTATTGACGATGTCTGGTGGTTTTGCAAACCATCGGCACTGAGTTGCCCAAGGCGACGTCTCAAGCCATTCCAAGTTTGCGCGCTGATAGTGTTCGCTCGCGGGAACACAGGGCGCCATTAAGTCGCCAACTACGTTGGGCAACACTTTGGCCATTGCACCGGCGACCTGGGCTGAGACATCGGGACCGCCGTTCTGCCCAAGGTTTGTTGAGGAAATCGATCCGAGCGCGGCGGCTGCAGCAATAGCAGCAGCACCCCCGGTGCTCGCATTTGTTGTATAATTTGTATTGAGCCTGACCATCAACTAGGGTAGCGATTTACGCTAACATTCATCTGGTCAGCGTTGATAGCGAGAAGTCGCCTTATCGCTACCTAGAATCTCGCCATCGCGGCGCCGGTGCCCACGGCCCAGGGGTATGCGCTGTCTCTGGGCAGCCAAGGCGATGCACTTTGCTCGGCGGCCGCCCACAGACTTGGCACGGATACGGGCTCTTGTTTCGCTCGAATGCGGCGAGGATGATAAGCATGGGCTCCCGCTGATGTCGTCGGCAGTATCCGGCGACGGCCTCTTTGGGGCGGGCCTTAGTCGGCTCTTAGTCAAGTAGATGTCCGGCCCTTCGGAGCTCTTCTCCGATGTAGTCTGGTGGCTTCCAGGAGGCGCGACGCGAAGGAGACGCTCGAAGTGGTCGGCCATAGCGTCTTTTCCACGGGTGCGGAGAGTGGCGATCAACTCGCGGTCATAAACTGCCCGTAATTCGCCGTTCATCCACATGTTGAGAAGAAGCTCACGGTCACTGGCAGCGTACTTGTCGGCAGTCTGCTGGTCGCGACGATCCGCGATCGCCGCGCTCAGTTCTGTAAGCCCATTTAAGGCCGCGGTGCCGAAGCACCGTACCCAAGGCTTATCGCGACCTCGAGGCGGCGCCCCCGAACGACGCGCGGGTTGAGTTCCGCTACCGCGGCTTAAGCGCGTTGTCCAACCGACGGGCCGCCGTCGTACGCGCAGGGCACCCGTGTCTCGTTGGCCGCGGCGTTGCCAAGAGCTGCAGCGGCTGGCGCAATTTCTCGATGGACTTGGTTTCCGGTCCGATCCGATGGTGCGGGACGTTCGTGCGCGTCACCGCGCCGGCGAAGGATCTGTCGGCGGATACGATCGGCTTCTTCAAGGGCGACGGCCCGGGGCAGATGGTCGAAGTGACGCTCTCCAAGGCGGTGGCCGCGTCGGCCGTCTCGCACCGCTGGCAAGACATGCAACGGGTGCGTCCCGTCGCGACGGCACAGTCACGATCGCGTTCGTCGTCGACGACGTCGATGAGGTCATCAGGTGGGCGCTTGGGTACGGCGGCGAGGACTGGATCAGCGGACCGCCCGCCGTCGTCGACCGCGCCCGCGTCACGCTCGCGTAAATGGCGAAGAGTTAGCGCTAAGCTTTTGGAGCGCGTTCCCAGGAACGGCTCGTTCGCCCCTCCAAGACCGCCTTTCGCCACTTCCCTTGGAGGTTTCAAAATATGCGTAGTGCAGCGAGTCGCCGCCCGCAAAAGGTGGCGGCGTCATTATTTATTCTTACGCTCGCGGCGTGCGGCGGGCACGGCGCGCTCAACGACGCGCTTCCCGGCAGCGGCAGCGCCGCGACCAACGCGCAAGCGATGCGAGGTCCGCTGTCCATGGCCCACAGTGCTCGCCGCGTGCAGGCCACGATGAAGCACGGCCTAGGCCAGGACGGCTCGCGCAACGGCGCCGGCTATCCGGTCACGGCCGATCCGCCGGTTTCCCATCCGGCCGAGGCGCCGTGCGTCGACAAACTCTTCAATCCGAACACGCCGCCGCTCAGTCCGAGTGGACTCCCGGTGGGCTACTTCGGGGATTACAGCGACCACCCGTTCAACTACAATCCGCCCAAAAACTGTCCCGGACCGTACGCGCGGATCATCTTCAAAATGCACTTCAAAGTATCGGCGGGCGTGCAGTTCGATCGCACTGGGGCGGTCTGGATCGGCGGCACCAACGTCTTTTTCGGCACGACGGCCGAGCCGGGCTCCTCCTCGAGTCCGCAATGGAACGTCGAGCGCGACGTCACCGAGTACGCCCCGATCTTCGCGCAGCCCTCGACGGGTCAAGCCTCCGTCTACAACATCGTGAACTCGACGTACACCGGCGTTATCTACGGCACCGCCGAGCTGGATTTCTATCCGGCTTCGCAGCACATTCCGGCTGCGAAGGTCGCCGATGCCGTTTATCCGCTCTCGGCCGGACCGACGGGCGGCTACGTGTTTCTCGACGGGCCGAGCAACCAAATGACCGGAACGTTCACCTTCCCGACCAACGTGCAAGCCGCATATCTCGACGTTTTCCTCGAATCGCAAAGCGCCGACGAGTTCTGGTACACGTGTTTCCCCAACGATCTCGCGCAGAAGCTGGACAACTGCGGGAACACCGCCTTCCGCGAAGGCGAGATCAGCGTCGATGGGCAGCCGGCCGGCGTCGCGCCGATCTACCCGTGGATCTATACGGGCGGCCTCGACCCCTACCTCTGGGTGCCCATCCCCGGCGTCGAAACGCTGAACTTCACGCCGTACCGCATCGATCTCACGCCGTTTGCGGCACAGCTCGATGACGGAAATCAGCACACGATCGGCGTCTCGGTCTATAACGACGACAACTACTTCGCCGGCAACGCGGCGCTGCTCGTCTACGAAGACCACGCCTCGTCGCACGTCACCGGCAAACTGACGAGCGACGGCACCGCGGCGTCACCGGCTCAGAACGTGGTCGAGCACGTGAAAGTCGATCCTTCGGGCAACGCCAAGGGCACGATATCGGTGACCGCCACCCATCCGGTGAGCCTGAGCGGGTACGTGATCACCTCGAAGGGGCGCATCAATACGCGGGTGACGCAAAGCGTCGCCTTCTCGAACGTGCAGCGGATTATCGTCTCGGGCAGCCAGTACTTCCAGAACATCGTCCAAGGGACGACGATTACGTCGAACACGGTGTCTACCACCCACGGCCGCGCGGTCAAGACGGAAAGCCAGTTCACGTATCCGTTGAATGTGAAGTACAACTACGTTGTCGGATCCGGCAACACCGCCACGCAGACGGCCGACATCCTCCAGACCAAGAACGGCAGCGGCCTCAACCAAACGCCGCATAACGTCTACTCCTGGTCGCTGCAGAACACGGTGCATTCGTCCGATACGCTGCACTTTACGGCGTCGGGCTTCTCACCGTCGAACGGCAAGAGCAGCCAGCAGTACAAGTCGCTCAGTATCGGCGGGGCCTGCTGGGACAAGCTCATCACTTCGCTCAACTACGTCCTGACCGGGACCGTTCAGCGCTGCTGAGGCCCGTCTCCACGGACTAACCAGATCGAGGCTCGCGCAAGCGGGCCTCGATGCTTTTTATGCCGGACGGCTGGCGAGGAGCGCTGCCACGCTGGCCTGAAAGGGAGACCAGCCATGCAGCGGATCGACGGTCGCTTCATTTATGCCGCGAGCGACTTGAACAATTACCTGGAGTGCAAGCGATTGAGCGAGCTGAGCGGCTTGGTCGCGCGGCACGTTATCGCCCCACCGCCGGCAGACGACGAACGTGCCGAGTTGATCCAGCGTAAGGGGGACGAGCACGAGAAGCGCCACCTCCAGGAACTGCTCGCCCGTCACGGCCCCGACGACGTCGTGCGCTTCGACCGCTCGGCTCCGGGCATCGCTGGATTCGAGGAGGCGCAACAACGGACGCTCGAGGCGATGCGCGCCGGCGCGCGGATCATCTACCAAGCAACGTTTTTTGACGGGCAGTTCATCGGCCACGCCGACTTCTTACGCCGCGTCGAAACGCCGTCGGACCTGGGTGACTGGAGCTACGAAGTCCTCGACACGAAACTCGCGCTCTCGACCAAACCCTATTTCCTGATTCAGCTCTGCAACTACAGCGAGCACCTCGAGCGCCTGCAAGGCGCTCCGCCGAAGTTTGCGTATATCGTCTTGGGCGACGGCACCGAGATGCGCTACCGGCTGCACGACTACGTGGCGTACTACCGGCGGCTGAAGTCCACGTTCCTCGAATTCGTCTCCGACCCGGGCCGGCTTGCCGAAGAGCGCCCCTCGGAGTATCCCCATCGCCGCTCGCACTGCGAAATCTGCCCGTGGGACGACGAGTGTTCGCAGCAGCGCCGGGACGACGATCATCTCAGCGGCGTCGCCTGGATGCGCCGCGCGCAAATCGTGGCGCTCGAGGGCGCCGGCATCGCGACCGTCGGGGCACTGGCGAAGGCCGGCGACGAAGCGCGCCCGCAGGGCATGCCGGAGGCGACTTTCATCAGGCTGCGCCGTCAAGCCGCGTTACAGATCCGCGGTCGCGACGGCGGAAAGCCGGTCTACGAACTGCTGCATCATGCGCCGCCGCTGGGATTCGCGCACATGCCCGCGCCGGCGCCGGGCGACGTCTTCTTCGATATGGAAGGCGACCCGGTCTACGAGCCCGGCAAGAGCCTCGAATACCTCTTCGGCTGCTGGCTGCCCGACGACGAACCGAAGTTCCGTGCCTTTTGGGGACTCAACCGCTTCGAAGAGAAGCGCGCCTTCGAGCGATTCGTCGACTTCATCGTCGCGCGCCGCCAACGCTACCCGGCGATGCACGTCTATCATTATGCGAGCTACGAGAAGACGGCGCTGCGCCGGCTCGCGCAAGCGCACTGCACGCGTGAAGCCGAAATCGACGACCTGCTGCGCGGCGAGGTGCTCGTCGACCTGTTCGCCGTCGTTCGCCAGGCGCTGGCAATCTCCGAAGAGCGCTACGGGCTCAAGAACGTCGAGAAGTTCTACCAGCTCCGTCGCGGCACCGACGTCAAGAAGGGCGCCGAATCGATCGTCATGTTCGAGCGTTGGCTGCTCGGCGGCGAGCAGCGCATCCTCGACGACATCGAGGCCTATAATAAGGACGACTGCGAGTCCGCGCAGCTGCTGCGCGACTGGCTGCTGGAGCGCCGCACCGAAGCCGTCGCCGCCCTCGGGCTCGACCTGCCGCTGCGTCCGGTCAAGGTGGCCGACGAGCCCTGTCACGCCGAGCCCGACGAGACGTGCACGGCGTGCAAGAAGCGCGCCGCCGAGTTGCGCGAAAACGAGCGCGTGAGTGCGATCGAACGCGAGCTGCTCGAAGGGATCGAACTGCTGCCCCAAACCGAAGACGAGTATCTCGCGATGCCCGAATCGCGGCGCATGCGCTTTCTGCTCGCGAACCTACTCGCATACCACCGGCGCGAAGAGAAGCCCGGCTGGTGGGAGTACTTCGACCGGCGAGAAAACGCCGACCGGCTGCGCGAGTTCGATCGCGAGGCGATCGGCGAACTGCGCCTGCGCGACGACATCCTCACGACGACCGTGAAGAAGAGCTTCGTTTACACGTACGAATTTCCCGAACAGCACCGCCGGCTCCGCACGGGCGACAGTCCCCACGATCCCTTGGTCGCAAAGCTTCAAGTGGCGGGGACGATCGTTTCCATCGATAGCGAGAAACGGCTGCTCGAACTCAAACGCGGCAAGGACGACGTCGAGCTCGCGCGGGCGGTCCGGGCGTTGATTCCCGCCCCGCCCCGGGGAACGCCGGAGCAGCGCAAAGCGCTCAAGCGCATCGCCGAGTCGTTCGTCGCCGGCGATCTCGCGCAGCGGTGGCCCGCGACGTTCGACTTGCTCGCCGCGCGCGATCCGCGCGTCTCCGGCAAACGCCCGGGCGACTCGCTGCAGCCGGCACGCGCGGACGCGCCCGAGATATCCGCGGTCGTCCGGGCGCTCGACCGCAGTTACCTCTTCATTCAAGGACCGCCCGGCAGCGGCAAAACCACCAAAGGCGCGAGCGTCATCTGCGACTTGCTGCAAGCCGGTAAGCGCGTTGGGATCCAAAGCACCGGTCACAAAGCGATGCACACGTTACTGCACAAAGTCGAAGACGAGATGCATCGCCGCAACGGCTCGTTTCGCGGGCTTTATAAATACAGCGATGCAACGGCCGGTTCCGAGTACCGATCCGAGCTGGAAACGCCGTTCGTCACCTCCGCGAAGGAGCCGAAAGCCTTTGAGGGATTTTCCGGCGATCTGGCCGCCGGAACGTCCTGGCTGTTCGCCCGCGAAGAACTCACCGACGTCTTCGACTATCTCTTCATCGACGAAGCGGGACAAGTCGCACTGGCCGACGCGCTCGCCGTTTCGCCGTGCGCGAAAAACGTGGTGCTGCTCGGCGACCCCTCGCAACTGGCGCAGGTCAGCCAAGGCGTGCATCCGCCTCACGCGGGGGATTCGGTGCTGCAGCATCTGCTCGGCGACGCGCCGACGGTGCCGCCGGTCCGCGGCATCTTCCTAGAGCACTCGTATCGCATGCAGCCCGACATCTGCCGCTACATTTCCGACGCGATCTACGAGGGGCGCCTCGAGCCGGATGCGGCCACCGCTTTGCACGCAACGGTCGTCGACGGCGTGACCCGCGCCGGGCTCGAATATGCCGCAACCGAACACGAGGGCAACGCCGCCGAAGCCGCCGAGGAAGCGGTCCGCATCGTGCGCGAGGTCCAATGCCTGCTGCGGGGCAGCGTCGCCGATTCGGACGGCCCGGGCGAACTGCGCCCGATGACGACGAAAGACATCATCGTCGTGACCCCGTACAACGCGCAGCGGCTCCTGATCGAGCGCGCGTTCAAGGCGGCGGGGATCGCGGTCGACGTCGGCACCGTCGATAAGTTCCAAGGCCGCGAAGCGGCGGTCGTGTTCTACTCGATGGCGGCTTCGAGCGGCGAGGACGTCTCGCGCGACCTTGGGTTCCTGCTGGAAAAAAATCGCTTCAACGTCGCCGTCTCGCGGGCGCGCGCGCTCTGTATCCTGGTGTGCAGCCCGCGCCTACTCGACGTGAACTGCCGCACGCCCGAACAGATGGCTCTCGCGAACCTGCTGTGCGCGCTCGTCGAGGATTCCAAGTCAATCACAGACGGCATGTCCGAAGCGCGCGCCAGATGACCCGCGCGGAAAAAGCTCGACTGTTTCAAGCATTGCACGCACGACCCGGCGCCTTCGTGATCCCCAATCCTTGGGACGCAGGCACGGCGCGCATCCTGGCGGCGCTTGGTTTCGAAGCGCTCACGACGACCAGCGCGGGCTTGGCTTTCGCGCTCGGCCGGCGCGACGGCGCGGGTCTCATCTCCCGCGAGGAAACACTGGCCAATGCCAAAGCCATCGCCGATGCGACCGATCTGCCGGTGGCCGCCGATCTCGAAAACGGCTTCGGCGACGCGCCCGACATCGTGGCCGAAACGATCCGTCTCGCCGCGCGCGCCGGCCTCGCCGGCGGCTCGATCGAGGATGCGACCGGCAATCCGCAGCGCCCGATCTACGATTTCAATGCGGCGGTCGAACGAATTGCGGCGGCTGCCGAAGCGGCCCACGCGCTTCCCGATCCGTTCGTGCTCGTCGGCCGGGCGGAGAACTTCCTACACGGGCGCCCGGATCTCGACGACACGATTGCGCGACTGCAAGCATACGAAGCGGCGGGGGCCGATGCGCTCTACGCGCCCGGCATCGTCGCGCCGGAGGACATTCGCACGATCTGCGCTTCGGTGAGCAAGCCGGTCAACGTCGTCATGGGTCTGCGCGACGGCGCGCTCTCGGTGGCGGAACTCGCCGAACTGGGCGTGAGGCGCATCAGCGTTGGATCGACCCTCGTGCGCGCGGCGCTAGGAGCGTTCATTCGCGCCGCGCGCGAGATGCGCGAGTCGGGAACGTTTACGTTCGCTCGCGACGCGGTTTCGTATGCGGACGCCAACGACTTCATGGCGCGAAGGCCTTAGCGCTCCCGTAGCCGATCGGAGCGCGCCGTTCGTCGGGCCGCCCCGATAAATGCCGAGCAATTCGTCGTAGTTCCAAAGCGTATCAGACTCCACGCCCCCGAGCTGCTCGCGCGGGCACGGGCTCGCTCGAAGCGATGAGCGGGCAATTCTCTGGTTCCGCGGAACGACTCGAGAGCGAGAGCGCCCAACAGGCGGGCGGAGGGAAGCGGAGCCATGACCGTACTGCAGTTTGGCCGCCACACGTTGGGTGTTGGAGCAGTGCTCGTCAGTATCGCGGCCTGCGGCGGATCGCAGCCGATCGGGGCGCCAAGCGCGATGCGAGAAAGTGCTATGAGTCCAGGGCTCTCATTCCCTGGCGGCAGCGAGAGGCGCGCGCATCCGTCGCGCGGCCATTCGTGGATGCCGCCAATTCGAAGACGAACGACCTGCTCTACGTCTCCGATATAGGAACGGCGGAAGTTTCCGTACTCCTACCCCGGCGATCAGAGCGAGGGGACCTTAACCGGGTTCGAGCGCCCCATCGGTGAGTGCGCCGACAAAGCGGGTAACGTTTTCATCGTGGATTATGAAGCGTCTCTGATCCTAGAATACGCCCACGCCGGCACGAATCCGATCGCGAGGCTATCCGATCCGGGGCTATTCAGCCGCCGGCTGCTCCGTCGATCCGACGACTGGAAATCTGGCCGTCACGAACTTTTCGACGGCGACCGGCGACGGTCAGGGAAACGTTGCGATCTACAAGCTCGCAAAAGGCAAGCCGAAAGCGTACCACACCGATCCCAACATTGCCCGGATGCTTTTTTGCGGCTACGACGACGCCGGCGACCTATTCGTTAACGGTGCCGGCTTTGCGTCTCAATTTGCCTTCGCCGAGCTTCCCAGCGGTACCCCGTCGTTTACAGACATCAAGCTGGACCAACCCATCCAGAGCCCCGGCGGCGTTCAGTGGGACGGCAAGCACGTGGCGGTCGTGGATACGCTTTCGAGCGTGATCTATCAGTTTACGATCAAAGGCAAGAAAGGCACGGAAGTCGGTTCGACGCCTCTTGTCGGCGGGGCGAACGTTGTGCAGTTCTGGATACAGGGGCCGAAGGTCGTGGGACCGGAAGCGTCGGGGGATGACGTTGGAATCTGGAGCTATCCAAGCGGCGGCGCGGTTAAGAAAACGCTTACCGGTTTCGTCCAGCCAGAAGGCGCAACCATTAGCGTCGTCAAGAAATAGCCCCGAACCCTTACTGGCGGACGAAAAGCACCTTGCCGAGTCCGACCTCGGTTTGCATTCTGCGAACCGCAACCGGCGGGTTAGGCGACGCGCATTCTATTCGGTCGGCGACGGCACTGCCGCCAGTCCGAGTGCAGAAGCGGACAAGCCCCGCGCGCCGCGCACGCGCATCAGCGTACCGCCGGATGCTACGGCGTATGCGCCGATGGTGCGGCTCTTCAGATTCAGGACGAAAAGGAACCGGTCGTGTGGCCCCAGGGCGAGGTCGGTCGGGGTCTTTCCGGTTTCGGCGCTAATGCCGTTCTGAGTCGTAAGCGTTAAGCTTCCGCTCGCACCGATCGAATAGGCGGAGATCGTATTGCTCGCCGTGTTCGACGTGAAAGCCAGACGGCCGTTGCGCGTAATCACGACCCAGCATGGGGCGGTGTTGTGGTCTGGAACCGAGTCGGAGATGGAGGTCAAGGTGTCAGGCGGGGTAACCTTATAAGAGGACGTTGCGCCCGACCCTGAAGCACCTCCGAATGCTTCCGAGACCACCATGACCTCGCGACCCGGCACGAACGCGAACCCGAACGGCGTCATGCCCGAGGAGGCGTTGACGGTCGGCCCGCTGGGGATCCCATCGGCTACGCTGTAGGTGTCGATGTCGTTGGTCGACTTCTCGGTGACGACCAACACCCGCCCACTGCCGTCGAACGAAATCTCGGCCGGACCGACATCGCTCGCGCTCAGCGGGGCGCTCGAGTTTCGTATCGCATGCAGTATGCCGTTTCGGTTAATCTGAAAACCGGTAATCGCGCTGCTCCCCTCGTTGAGCACGAACAGCACGTTGCGATGCACCGCTAAGCTGACCGGCAGCATACCGCCCGAGCTCACCCTGCGGATAAACTGCAGACCGTCCGCAACGATACGAAAACTTGTAATCTCGTTGCTTCCGGCGTCGACTGCGAAGAGGAAGCGTCCGTCGTCGCTCACCGCGATCGATCCCTGAACCGTTCCTGCGATCGCCGGGTCGCCCAATCCGCCCGTATCAAACGATTGTTCGTATTTTAGAGCGCCGTCGCGGGCAACGAATGATAAAACCTTGTTGTGGGACGAGCCGTTGCTCAACGTGTAGACGACGACCGACCGCACGCGATCGCGGTTTTGATTTCCTGGCACTTGCGCACGGGTGAGCGGCTGAAATGTTGGGGACAAAGCTGGAGATACGCTCTCGTTGGAGAACGCATTGGTACCCGGCACTCCCGCGCCGGAGCATGCGCTCAGAAGCGCTATCGTTGAAGTGAGCACGAGGGAAGGTCGCATGTCATTCCTCCTTAATCGGTTGCTCCCGGGTTTGGGCCGTGGGCGCGAGCAGTACGCTCCGCGAGGACCCGCGGATTACCAAAAAAGGCCGGTTCCCAATCCAAACTGCCCGCTCGAGCGTATGAGGCGTGTGATCGGCACCGGGACCCTCGCGGACCCTCACCGCGCGCTGTCCTCCGAGGCGCTGTCGGAACTCTACCAGGACGCCGCGCTCGAACAGGCGTTTGCGCGCCGGGAACGATGGGCGCTCGATGGCGTCTACGCCCGCTATCGTTCGTTACTCTATTCGGTTGCCTACAACGTCTTGCGGAATGCCGAGGACGCACAAGACTGTCTGCACGATGCGCTGATTCGAGTTTGGACGAAACGCATTACCTACGACATTCAGCGCGGTTCGTTGCGTAGTTTCTTAGTGGTTTGCGTCCGCAACCAAGCCGTTTCCCACCAGCGCGTCGCGGCTCGTCGCGCAGAGCTTTCAAGAAGGGTTCGCGCCGAAGCGAACGGTCGTGAAGAGTTGCGCATCGAAGATTTCGTCGAAAATCGACGCCTGCACGCCGCCTTCATGAGCCTTCCCGAGGAGCAGCGAGGCCCGTTGGTTCTATCCTATTTTCTCGGCAAGACCCACGTGGAAATTGCTCGAGACTTGGGGCTCCCGCTCGGAACGGCGAAGAGCCGGATCTCGCTGGGCCTGCGGCGACTCGGCAAGGCGCTCAAAGCGAGAGTGCCGTCATGAGTAGCCACATCGACGAGCTTGCGGAGCTCTACGCGCTGGGTTCACTAGAAGCCGGCGAACGCGCGTCGGTCGAGTGGCACGTTCGGAGCTGCGTTGAGTGCGCCAACCGCATCCGATCCGCTGAGGAAACCATCGCATTTATCTCAGACTTGGAAGAGAGCCACGAACCCCCAAAAGCAATTGCGGAAAACTTCAACGCTCGGCTGGCCACGTCACGCGTGGCACAAAAGCAACTATCGCTGAAGGTTATCACTGGCGTAGTCGTCAGCGGACTGATGATCCTAAGTTTGAGCGGTGCTATGGTCCGATAGTCGGCTTCCTCAGGTATATTCTTCCACCGGAGGACGTATGAAGAACGGCACCAGTCTATACCGCTTCCATTTGGCGGCTGCGTGCACGGCCATATTCTTTTCGGCTTGCTCGCCCGGGTCGCAGGTGGCGCCGAACACATTCAGCGCCACGGGAGGTGTGTCAGGGCGACTTGCACCCGAGTCTCTCGGTTCGCAAGCCGTCCGACCGGCAGGGAAGCGGTCCATTTGGTCGGCCGTCCCCAGCCCGAACGGCCCCACCTCAGACGGACTCGACGACGACCTTCTCTACAGCATCAGCGGCACATCATCAAACGACGTCTGGGCCGTGGGGTATTACTGTTGCGTGCCGCACGGCTCGCAAGAATACGATACGGCTCTGATCGAGCACTGGAATGGTCAGGCTTGGAGCATCGTCCCAAACCCAGTAGACGAACCGGCCGACACTCAATTGCGTGGAGTTGCGGCGATCTCCGCGGACGACGTTTGGGCAGTCGGCTGGACTACGTTCCCCAACGGTACGTTAATCGAACATTGGGACGGAGCGCAGTGGAGCGTTATCTCCAGCCCGTCTGAATCGGATGGTGAACTGTGGGCGACCACCGCAGTTTCTTCGACGAACGTTTGGGCCGTAGGCGAAGGGAACTTCCAAGCACTCGCCGAGCATTGGGACGGTCATCGGTGGTCCGTCGTTAACAGTGCCTCGATTAAGGGAGAACTCAACATATTGCAGTCGATCTCCGCACTAAATGCCAACGACATTTGGGCTGTCGGCTTTTACTCCCGCCCAGATCCTAATGTCTTGGCGGAGCACTGGAATGGCGCGAAGTGGAAATTAGCCAAGGTGCCGAAGAAATTCTTTG
>DASXDV010000072.1:0-4876 GCA_036490465.1 Candidatus Tumulicola sp.
CTCCAATTTTCCTGAGGTACCCCAAGGATATGCCTCCTACGGGGTCCCGGCGAGCGGCATATTCGCCGCTAGGCCCAGGAATGCTTCGAGCGCTCTCTTCGTGACGATCAGGCGCCGCGGCGTAATCCGCACGGACTGCAACCTTCCCGACGCAAGGAGTTCGTACGTCGCATTCCGTCCGATGCCTAAAAGAAATTGTACGTCACTGGGCGTAAGAATGTCGCCGAGATCGGCAAGCGCTATCGGTGCTCTAGTCATACGGCCTCGACTCAAAGAAAGATAAAACCTCGAGCGAGCTCGCTCGAGGTTTTGCACGCATTATTATGCGGGCGTAAATCGCGTGTTGTCGTGTACGAATATTATCCTACCTAGGTTGTCAGCGTGTCAATTGCAAGTTGTTGCCCTCAAGCGCCTCGGCCAACGATCGGTAATGTCACGGTGAGAGCGGCCCTCCATCCCGCCTGCCGCCCCTTAAGGCTACCGCGCTGGCGCTTCCCGCGCGCAAGGCGACCGCTGGGGCGGCTCCGCGGCATCGTTGAGTGCTAAACAGGAGAGTGCTCGCCCGCCGCGAAGGCTCCCCCGCCTTTTAGGGAGTTGCCTGTTGAAGCGATTGAGACGAGCCGGGCTCGTGCTTTTCACGGCGGTGTTGTTGCTCGCTGGGCTTCCCGCCGCACGCGCCGATCAGAGCCCTCTAGCACCGCCGGCCGCCGGGCAGTTGCCGGCGCGGGTGCCGGGCGGACAAGTCTTGCCTGCCGGGCCGGGCTTACCGGTACTTCCCGTCTTGGGAGGCAACCGCGTTCTGTACGTTTTTGCGATCGGCTCCGATCATTCATCGCGTAGCAAGATCATTGCGACCCTTGCCGAGCGTTTGCAGAAATACCGCCTACGGAACAATCCGTGGATTTTCGCCGAACCGGACTGGGCGGTCGGGGACTACGTCAATCAATGCACCGCGCACCCGGAGTCGACCGAGGGCGCGATCCTTCTGACCGTCGCCGCCACGGCCGCCGGAACCATGAACAGATTTTTCTATACGCGGAATTGGTTCGAGCTTGACTCTGATGCCGCGTTCATCACCTGCGACTCGGTCGCGGGCAGCAAACCAACGTACGGCATATCGTGGGTCTCGGGTGTGAAAGAGGGCTACGCCTCCAGAAATACATACGCGCAACTCTTCAGTGCCGCAGCACTGCTCTTTGCGGCCGCTTCGACCGTGTCGACGTTCATTCCGTCGCACGCTACGGCGACGGCAACCACGACTGTATTTCCGAGGACCAAGCCGATCCCTCCGAGCGGGCAACAGGTCGAGCAGGTGACGACGAGTTCGACGACTTCCAATCCCGGGGCGCTTGCGAACTCGTCGGCCGCAATACTGGCTCCCGCACTGGCCTTTGCGCCGGCGGAGACGGCGCCGGCCGTCGATGGAATGACCTGGAATGCCGCCGAAGTCACCGTCGATGCGCTCGTCGGACGTATGAATTGTCCTCCGCTGGATGCGAAGCCAAATCCCAAAACCGTTTCGCACTCCTCAGCGCCATTTTGTTCGCCGCCGTAGGAACTAACGCATGAAAATATTTTTTGCCGCTGTCGTTTTATCGCTCGGGGGGCTCGCGGCTGCCGCCTACGGCGCGCAGCCCAGGCCGCCGCACTTCGAACCGGAGGCGTGTCCGACGACGCCGCGCCCGATCGCAGCGCTCAAGGCGGCGCGCTGCGGCTATTTGGTCGTACCGGAAAACCGCTCGAAATCGTCGGAACGGACGATTCGCCTCGCGGTCGCAATCCTGCCCTCACACCAGCAGCCTCCCCACCCCGATCCCATCGTCTTCATGACGGGCGGCCCGGGGGAGTCCGCGATTAACACCATCCCATTCTTAGTGGAGGCCGGCATCAACCACGATCGCGACGTCATTATCATGAATCAGCGCGGGACGTTGTACGACGATCCCGACATGAACTGCCCAGAGCTCGACGGATACAACGCGGAGCAGGTCAGCCTCGTCTTTGATGCGCCATCGACCGGGGAAGTGCAAGCCAAGGCAGCCGCGGCCTGCCGCAACCGCCTCGCCGGCCTAGGCATCGATCTGAGCGCATACAACACGACGGAAAACGAGCGCGACTTCGTTGACCTTCGTCACGTGCTCCGCATCCCGCTGTGGAACGTCTACGGCTACTCATACGGGAGCGATCTTGCATTATCGATGATGCGCGATCATCCCGACGGCATTCGTAGCGTGGTGGTCGACTCCATCGTGCCGCCGGATATCGTGAACCTGCCGTTTACGTGGGGTAGCTTCAAGGCCGGTATGACGGCCATCTTCGACGATTGCGCGGCGCAGCCGAGTTGTGAGAGCAGATACCCTCATCTCCTTGCGACTCTCACCGAGCTCGTCAATCGCCTGGAGAAGCACCCCGTCGTTCAAAATGTCGTGCCGCCGCAGGGCGGCGCCCCCGTAAAAGTCGTGTTGGACGGCGGCACGCTCGTCGACATGCTCGTGGCAAACCGTCCCAAGCCGGCGGATATGCCGCGCGCTCTTACCGAACTCGCGCATGGTAATCCGCAAATCATGTTGGCAGCGCGGGCCGGCACTGCCGAGGTGCCCGCCCATCCGGAACAGGCGCTGGGGATGACGCAGAGTTTGGTTTGTCGCGAATGGGAGCCGTACGGATCCACCGCGGACGTCTTGCGCGCCGGAAAAGAAGAGTTTCCCAACTGGCCGGATTCGGTGCTGGTCAATGCTCCGCAGCTGCCGTTCGAGCACGAGCTCTGCCAAGCTTGGAACGTCCCGAAGGGTCCGGACTCGCAGCGCGTTCGCGTTCGGAGCGCGATTCCAACCTTGGTCGTGTCGGGGGACATCGACGCCAAGACCGGCCATCAGTGGGGACGATACGTCGCGAACAGTCTGCCGAATTCAACGTACGTTCGCATCCGGAACATCGGTCACTGGGTGATCGTGCAATCGCCCTGCGCCGCGCGGATATTTCGATCGTTCGTCGACCATCCGCGGTCGCCAGACACGACTTGTGTCGCTACCGTTCCCAGGGTGAGGTTTAACATTAAGTGAAACGCATAGCTTCGTTCGCCGCTAGTCTTTCGGTGCTCGCAGCGCTGGGTGCCGGCGCTTTTTTTTTCGCACGCCCGGCCACGAGCGCTCCGTTGTTTGTCCCCGGTCCGTGTGCGTCGCCGCCGCAGGCCATCGAACTGCTAAAACGTGCGCGCTGCGGACGGCTGACGGTTCCTGAAGATCGCCGGCATCCGAACCGGCAGACGATCAGCCTTTCGGTCGCGATCGTACCGGCGGAATCGTCGCCGGCGAAAGCGGATCCGATCGTGTGGCTCGCCGGCGGACCTGGCGACGACGCCATCACCGAAATCCCCATGGCGGTGGCCGGAAAGCTCAACGCTGATCGCGACGTGATCTTCATGTCGCAGCGCGGCACTTATACCGCCCGGCCGCAGCTCACGTGCGATTCGGTCGATCGCTGGCCTGCCGACACGCTGAATATGCCTTACGATGCTGCCGAGACTCTGGTCGCATACGCCAAGGCGACCCGCACGTGCCGCCACGAGCTCGCGGCGCTCACGTCGGACTTAAGCGCATATAATAGCTTGGAGAGCTCCGACGATCTCGAAGCCTTACGCGTTGCATTGCACGTGCCGAAATGGAACGTGTACGGTATCTCCTACGGGACGGATCTCGCGCTCACGTACATGCGCATGCATCCGGGAGGCATTCGCTCCGTCGCCATCGACGGCATCTTCCCGCCGCCTCTCGCCGGCGGCGTTTCAGCCTGGACTAGCGCAGGCGAAGGCATCAACGCGGTTTTCAAAGCGTGTAAAGAGCAAACGGCCTGCCACAAGCGCTACGGCGATATCGGCGCGACGTGGCGCCGGTTGGTCCTGCAGTACGAAACTTCGCCGAAGACGGTGGAAGTAAACGTGCCCGGCCACCCCGGAAAGACGAAGGTGATGATCAGCGGCGGCATGCTCGTGCAGTGGACGGTGTCGCCGGGGTCGCATGTGGCGGGGAAGGTTCCGGCCGCGATCGATGCCCTCGCTCACGGTAATCCGGCTCCAATCGCCTCGACGTGGGCCCTCCCAAAACTCGATCCCGCCGGTATCGGCGTGTTGGGCAACGGCTTGTTTAACGGCGTCGCGTGCGGCGAGTGGGTGTCGTACGAAACCGAAAAAAGCGTCATCGAAGCCGGGCGGAGCGCGTTTCCGACGTTTAACCCGTCGATTTGGAAAAACGCTCCGAACTTGCCTTTTATGCGGCAGAACTGCAGCGTCTGGAGCGTTCGCGTCGTTGCCGCCAGCGTTCGGGACGTGACGCGAAGCAGCATTCCGACGCTGGTGCTCAACGCCCAGTACGACGCGCAGACCGCTGCATCGTTCGGGGCGCTGGTCGCGCGCACGCTACCGAACTCCGTCGTCGTGACGATTCCTAACGTCGCTCACGTAGCGTTCGGCAGTCCCTCAACCGATGCCAATAACTGCGCGTACGCGATCGCGGCTTCGTTCTTCGACGTCTTGGCAAAGGTCGATACGAGCTGTGCGCGCACCGTTCCCGCGACGAAGTTCGAACTCTAAGCAATGAGCGCTCGTGCGATGACTGCTCGAACGGCGTCATAGCTTATCGGTTGTCCGGTACCGCACTTCGTACAGGTGTGCCGGCGGAGCCATTAGTACACTGATTAGCATAATAGCGCCGCGTTGACTATAGCAGTGGTCAAAATGCGGCGGAGGTGGGACGCCTGAATCGGACGCATCACCGCTTCTTGGACTTCTTGAGTACGCGCTTAATCTCGACGCGGAGGCTCTCAACGTATTCGCGTAGCGTGTGACCTTGATTGTCAGCTTCAGCGTCCAGGCCTTGGC
>DASXDV010000133.1:0-21806 GCA_036490465.1 Candidatus Tumulicola sp.
TAAGAGCCGATCCAATACTTCCATCCGCGCCCTCCCACCAGTGTCTTTCTTCGATTGTGGTCATTGCTTCTACGATCGTAGAAGCTCCTTCTTCGATTGGACCCGATGCGGTATAATGGCCGTCCATGGCGGAAGCGACAGAACCCAGGGCGAGCCTGAAAATAGCTCCTCTCGTCCACGGGGAGTTATCGACCCTGGCCGATGATTATCGGTTTTCTATAGGTGAGTTTGCGGATGTTCTCTTGGAATACGCTATGCGAGACCTAGGCCGGGTGGACCAGGCGCTAGACGAGCGCAAGAACGAGGGCTCGCAAAAGGCTCACCGCCGTCGATCCGACGGACAGCCAACTAAGCTGCGGCCAGCTTCGGGCGGTCCGGCTTAGGATTTTTAAACTGAGTCACTACCCGCCTCTCCACATATGTGGACAACCCTGTGGAAAAACGCCCGTTCCGGCGGCTGCCGCGGCCGGTCACAACGCATACGCCATAAGCGAAATCTTACGGACCGGTCGCTCGGTTTTCGGCGGTTCATAAACCGGAAAAAACCCCGAAAAAACGAGGCCCTCCCCCCTGTGGATAAGTGCATAAGGTCGTGCATAGAATGCGCAGGAGCGGGCCTTCATTAAGCCAAGAGATTGCGCCCTCCCGGGGCTGGGGCAGCCCGACTTCTCGGACTTTTCTTGAGGATGTGAAGATGGCGCTGGCGCTCGGCAATTCCGACATCTCGAACGAGCTTTGGCAGTCGGCTCTTCTGACGTTGGAACGGAGCTTTTCCAAGCCGGTCTTCGAGATGTGGATCAAGCCGATGCGCTTCGTCTCCTACCGGGGAAACGAGCTGCATCTCGCTGTGCACAGCAAGTTCGCACGCGAATGGGTGGGAACGAAACTGCAGGCGCAGATCGTCGACGTCTTGCGCGACACCTTCGGCGGCGAACTCGAACTGCGATTGTCGGTCGCCGAACCGAGCGACCCCGCGGGGACGGCCGCCGCCGCGGCGCCCGGAGCGCGTCCGCCCGAAGATCTCAAAACTGCGAATCTCAACGTTCGCTACACGTTTGAAGAGTTCGTCGTGGGCAACTCCAACCGGTTCGCGCACGCCGCCTCGCAGGCCGTCGCCAGCGCGCCGGCGCGCGCCTACAATCCGCTGTTTCTATACGGCGGCGTGGGGCTGGGGAAAACGCATTTGATGCACGCCATCGGCCATCGCGTCATGCTCGACAATCCTAGCGCCAACGTCGTCTATCTCACGTGCGAGAAGTTCACCAACGAGTTCATCATCGCGCTGCAAAATAACCGCACGCCGGAGTTTCGAAACCGGTATCGCCAAGTCGACGTGCTCTTGATCGACGACATTCAGTTTCTAGCCGGCAAAGAAACGACCCAAGAAGAATTCTTCCACACCTTCAATGCGCTGCACGAGTCGGGGCGCCAGCTCATCATTTCGTCGGACCGGCCGCCCAAGGAAATTCAAACACTCGAATCGCGGCTTCGCTCGCGCTTCGAGTGGGGCTTGCTGACCGACATCCAAGCACCCGACCTCGAAACCCGCGAAGCGATCCTGCGCAAGAAGGCCGAAAGCGAAAAGATTCCAGTCCCCGACGAGGTGACGTCGTTCATCGCCAAAGTGATCCCGTCGAACATCCGCGAACTCGAAGGTGCCCTGATCCGGGTCGTCGCGTACGCCTCGCTGACCAAATCGCCGATTACCATCGATTTGGCCGCCGAAGTGCTCAAGAGCGCGGTCGCCAACGCTCCGCTGCAGCGCATTACGATCGCCAAGATCAAAGAGACCGTTGCCGGGGCTCACGGCCTGACGGTCAAGGAGATGGATAACGGCCGCCGGGACCAGCGCTTGGCCGCGCCGCGCCAAATCGCGATGTACGTGGCGACCGAGTTGACGAACTACTCGCTGCCGCAGATCGCCCGCGAGTTCGGCAAGAAGGACCATACGACGGTCATGTACGCGCGGGATAAGATTAAGGACCAGATGCAGCGCGACGAAGCGTACCGCAACAAGATCCGCCAACTGATCGCGATGTGCCAAAATCCCTAGGCTCGTGCCCGTAACCCACACGGTTGCGCACAAGGGCACGCCTTTAGGGAGGGATAAGTCGGCCGCGGCACCGCCCGGTGGACATGTGTATCCAACGGCCCGACCCCTGCACAGGTTATTCTCGACGAAAACCCCCACTGCAGCAAGAAAAAGGGCACTTCTCCGCAGAATGTACCGCCCTACTACTGTTACGACTCTTGGTATATCTTTTAATTTAGAAAACGCCCTCGGACCCAGAACGGTGGAAGATGAAGTTCACCTGTAACACCAAGGACATCTCGGCGGCCGTCGGAGCTGCCAGCAAGGTCGTCAACGCGCACACGACCGTCCCGATTCTGTCGAACGTCCTGTTGCAGGCCGACGAAGGCAGAATCGCGGTGCGCGCGACCGATCTCGAACTCACGCTCGAGCACGCGTTCCCGGCGGAGATCGGAGAGGGCGGCTCGGTCACCATTCCGGCCAAACTGTTTTCGAGCTATCTCGGGAACTTGCCGGCGGGAACGCTGGAGCTCACCGGGACGCCGACGCGCGCCAGCGTGAAGTGCGCGCGCAGCAACTACGATTTTCACGCGCTGCCGTCGGACGAGTATCCGCCCCTGCCGGCTGCGGCGCGCGGGTCGCACTTCACGATCGCCGCTAAGAAGTTCCGCGACGGGATCGACGGCACGATCTTCGCGGCGTCCGGGGAGGAAGCGCGCGGCGCCGTACTGATGGGAACGCTGCTGGAGATCGAGGGCAACGCGCTGACGATGGTCGCGACCGACGGCTATCGCCTGGCGAAGTTCGCAACCACGCTGGACGACGGCATTTCCGGCGGCGAGAAGTATATCGTCCCATCGCGCGCTCTCGCGGAAGTGGCGCGTAATCTCGGCGGCGGCGAAACGATTGCGGTGAGCGCACTCGGCGCGCAAAGCAATCAACTGCAGATGACGGCCGGCAGCGTTTCGATCACCGTCCGGTTGGTCGACGGGCAGTACCCCAACTACCAGCAGGTCATTCCGGCGAAGTTCGATCGCACGATGACGGTCAACACAAGCGCGCTGATCGGAAGCTTGCGCCGGGCAGAATTGGTGGCGGGCGACCGGGCGAGCATGGTGAAACTCGCGATGTCGAATCAGACGCTCGTCGTAACGGCGAGTTCGGATATCTCGGGCACGGCCTACGAGGAACTCGAGATCGAGCAAACCGGTGAGGATCTCACCATCGCGTTCAACGCGCGCTATCTCGTGGAGATTCTCAACCACGTCAAGAGCGAGCGCACGGTGATCGAGTTTCTGGGACCGCTCTCGCCGGCGGCGATTCGTCCCCTCGAACCGCTCGACTCCGGACAGCAGCTCTACGTCCTCATGCCGCTGCGGCAATGATCGCCGCCCGATCGGCGGACCTCGAATCGGCGGCCGAGGCCGCCGTTTCGCTTTAAGCATGCGGCTAACGCGAATCGCCCTGTCGAATTTTCGCAACTACGAAACGCTGGAAGTCGAACCAACGGGCGGTTTGAACGCTTTCGTGGGCGTCAACGCGCAAGGCAAAAGCAACTTGCTCGAAGCCGTTGCAATGCTGGGTACGGGCAAATCGTTTCGGAGCTCGCACGACGGACACGCCGTCCGCTGGGGAAGCGAGCGGGCCGTCGTGCGGGGCGAGGCGCTGGGGAATGCGGGCGAAGTCGTCCTGGCGTGTACGATCGCCCGGGCGGCAAACGCGACCCGCAAGACCTACACGCTCAACGGCCGCGACGTCCGCTATTCCGGCTTCTTAGGCAGACTTCGCGTCGTCACGTTCGTTCCGGCCGACCTCCACCTCGCCGGCGGCGCGCCGAGCTTGCGGCGAGGCTTTCTCAACGGCGCGCTGGCGCAAACCGATCCGCGATACTATCGCGCGCTGGCGGCGTATCGCAAGGCGCTCCAACAGAAAAACGCACTCCTGCGAGCCCCGGCCGATCCGGATTCGGAACTCCTGGGCGTGTACGACCGCGCGTTGGTCGAAAACGGCACGGAGATCGTTTTGCATCGTGCCCGTTTCGTCGAAGAAATCGCCGCGGCGGCGCGCGAGGCCCACGCCCGGTTCAGCGCCGGCCGCGAGATCCTCGAGGTCGCCTACGAGCCCGACGTCGCTTTCGAAGCGCCCACTCCCGAGGCCGTGTCCGCGGCGCTGGCGGATCGGTTCGCGCAGGTGGCCGAGCGGGAGCGACTGCGCAAGGCCGCCGTCGCGGGGCCGCATCGGGACGATCTCGCGCTTGCCATCGACGGCCGCTCGTTGGCCGCGTACGGGTCGCAGGGGCAGCAACGGACGGCCGTTCTGGCGCTGAAGGTGGCCGAGTACGCGGTGGCGCGGACGCGTGCCGGGGAAGCGCCGCTGTTGTTGCTCGACGACGTGCTGTCTGAGCTCGACGAGGAACGCTCGGCCGCGTTTTTGGCCGGGATCGGCGAGTACGAGCAAGCCTTCGTCACGGCCACGCACGCACCGGCCGAACTGTCGCACAGCGCCCGGATCTACACCGTCGCCGGCGGTTGCGTGCTCGCGGAGACCGCGGCGTGCTGAAGCCGCTGGGCGAAGCGCTCGGAGCATGGTCGCCCGGCGAGTTCGAGCGCTGGGAAAAGGAGCCGCACCGGCTGCTGGCCGCGGTCTGGCCCGAAATCGTCGGGCCGGAAATCGCGCGAAACTCGCAACCCATAAAAATCTCCGGGGGAGCCCTGACGATCGCCACGCGCTCCAACGCCTGGAGCCAGCAGCTGAGCTTTTTTGCCGAGCGCATTCTCGCGGCGGTGCGAGCGAGGTTGACGCAAACGCCGGTCGATCGACTGCAGTTCCGGGTCGGAAAGCTGCCGGGCTCGACGCCGGCAAACCGCCCGCGTGCCCGCACGGCCGCACCGGCGCCGCAACGCCCGGCAGCGCGCCCCCCCGCGGAAACCGCAACCGAAGCGATCGCGCGCTTTCGCGGGAGCGTCGACGAGCAAAAGCGGGCCAAACGCGCGGCCGGGTGGAAGGAGTGTACGGGATGCGGAGCTTCGATTTCGCCTCGCGGCCACGCGCTCTGCATCGCGTGCGCGAACGCGCGTGCACGACGCACGGACGCCGAGGCGGCCCGGCTGCTCTTTGAAGCTCCGTGGCTCGGTTACGCCGGAACGGCGGAACTGGTCGACGGACTCACCTGGCGGGACTATCAGTCGATTCGAGCGCGCCTATTGACGCGCTGGTGGGAGACGCTCGCGCGGGCGCGAGCATCGAAGCGCCTGTCGCGCGACGGGCGCGAACGTTTGATCGCGAGCTCGTACGTCGTGCTCAAGAGCAAACTGCCGCCCGAAGCGATCGAGCCCGCGACGATGCGCAACGTGCTCGGGGACGAGCTGCACGATTTGATTTACGGAACGGAACGACAAACGAAAACTCATGACCAGTAACTACACGGGCGAACAGATCGAAGTACTGCGCGGACTCGAAGCGGTCCGCAAGCGGCCCGGCATGTACATCGGCAACACCGCCGAGCGCGGATTGCACCAGCTCGTATACGAAGCGGTCGATAACGCCGTCGACGAAGCGCTGGCCGGCTACGCCAAAAACGTGCGGGTCACGTTGTTCAAAGACGAGTCGTGCCGGGTCGAAGACGACGGCCGCGGCATTCCCATCGATATCCACGCCGAAGAAAAACTGCCCGCCGTCGAAGTCGTGATGACGATCCTGCACGCCGGCGGCAAGTTCGGCAAGGGCGGCTACAAGGTCTCCGGCGGCCTGCACGGCGTCGGGATCTCGGTCGTGAACGCCCTTTCGGAGTGGATGATAACGCGCGTCAGCCGCGACGGCTGGATGTGGGAGATGAAGTTCGAGCGCGGCATCACCGTCCAGAAGCTCAAAAAGGTCGGCAAGGCGGAAGGCACGGGCACCGTGCAGTGGTTCAAGCCCGACACGACGATGTTCGAGATGACCGACTTCCACTGGGACATCTTGCAGAAGCGGCTGCGCGAGCTAGCCTTTCTCAATCGCGGCCTATCCATCACGCTGCGCGACGAACGCGGCGAAGAACTGCGCGAGCGGACCTACAAATTCGACGGCGGCATCGTGTCTTTCGTCGAGTGGCTCAACGAGAAGAAGGATCCGCTGCATCCGATCATCTCGACCCACTCCGAGCGCGACGGCGTCGACGTCGAAGTCGCGATGCAGTATACCGGCACGTACGCCGATCAAATCTTTGCTTACGCGAACAACATCAACACGATCGAAGGCGGCATGCACTTGCTGGGCTTTCGGACCGCCGTGACCAACGCCGTCAACGCGTACGCGCGCAAGCGCGGGATGCTCAAAGAGGGGGAGCCGTCGCTCTCCACCGACGACATCATGGAAGGTCTGACCGCGGTCGTCTCGGTGAAGCTGGAGAACCCGCAGTTCGAAGGTCAAACCAAGACCAAACTCGGCAACAACAAGGTTCGCAGCATCGTGTACGGACTCGTCAACGAGCGGCTCGAGTTTTTCTTTGAAGAGAACCCGAAGCAGGCGCGGACGGTCGTCGACAAGTGCATGCAGGCGCAGCGCGCCCGCGAGGCGGCCAAAAAAGCCCGCGACTTGTCGCGGCGCAAAAATGCCCTGGAGGGTTCGGGTCTGCCCGGGAAGCTCGTCGACTGCCGCAACACCAATCCGGCCGAGAGCGAAATCTTTCTCGTCGAAGGCGACTCGGCCGGCGGTACGGCCAAGGGCGGCCGCGATCCGAACACGCAAGCGATCCTTCCGCTGCGGGGCAAAATCCTCAACGTCGAAAAGGCCAGGCTCGACAAAGTGCTCGCGAACGAAGAAATTCGGACGATGATCACCGCCTTTGGAACCGGCTTCGGCGACGAGTTCAACCTCGACAAACTGCGCTATCACAAAATCATCATCATGACCGACGCCGACGTCGACGGATCGCATATCCGGACGTTGCTGCTGACCTTTTTCTACCGGCAGATGCGTCCGTTGGTCGATAACGGGCACGTCTACATCGCCCAGCCGCCGCTCTACGGAATTCGCAAGGGCAAGAAGCAGTGGTGGGCGTTCAGCGAAGCCGAATTCCGAGGCGTGATCGGCGACGCCGACCCGAAAGACTTTACGGTGCAACAGTACAAGGGGCTCGGCGAGATGGACGCGGAGCAGTTGGCGGAGACTACCATGGAAGTCGGCCATCGCCGGTTGGAACAGATCATGATCGAGGACGCCGTCGAGGCCGAGCAGATTTTCACCGACCTCATGGGCGACAAGGTCGAGCCGCGCAAGCAATACATCTTCGATTACGCAAAGAGCGTCAAGACGCTGGATCTCTAGCCGTCGCAGCGGCGGCGGAGCGCAAGCGAGCGCCGGTTCATCGAATCGTAACGTCGGCCTGCAGGGGCGGCCTCGGCGCCGGGCGGTATATGAACCCCGTACGTGCGCAAACGCTGGAAGATCGGCCTCGGGGTGGCCGCCGCACTCCTGATCGGGCTCGCAGTCGCGTGGCGCCACGACTTGCTCCACTTCGCGCTGGAAACGTCGGCAAGCGCTGCGAGCGGTTACTCGGTACGAATCGCCAAGCAGCAAATCGGCTCCGATCGCGCCGCGCTCTTCGGTGTGAACGTCTCCCGCGACGGCGTTCCGGTGTTCGCCGCCGGCCGCATCGACGTCCGGTACTCGTTACGCGACCTGTTGCCCGGCAGTACCCGGCGCTTCGGCTTGGTTGCCATCGAGATCGCGCACGCAAAGCTGACCGTCATGCGCTTTCGCGACGGCACCTACAACTTCGTCGGCCCCTCGCCGGCGGTGGGCCTTCCCGTGCCGCCGCAGCCCGAGCACGTCCCCTCGGTGCCGATTCGCTTTAGCCTGCGGATGCACGACGCGTCGCTCGAACTGCTCGAGCCGACGGCCTACGACCCGAGTGCGAAAGCGATCGCGATCCAGGGATTCGGGATCGACGCGACGATCGATTCTGCGCGCCGTACCCACTACTCGGCGCGCGGAGCCTTCGTCGTGAAGGCGCGTCCGCAGCCGTTTACGATCGTGGGGACGATCGATGCGATCCGCGGGTATGCCACCCACCGGGCGCGAGCCGCCCGCTTTCCGTTACGGGCCTTGGCCAATTACTTCGCCTACACGCCGATCGTTCGAATCACCAAGGGACGCGCGCGCAACTTCGACGCTCGGCTCTATTCGCTCGACGTCAGGCCCAACGTCGCTCCCTCGTACCACACGAACTTGCAGCTCGACATCGATGGCGGCGCGCTGAGTCTGGCGGCGCTCGACGCGCCGCTTGAAGACGTTCGCGGACGGCTGCAGCTCGTCGACGACGCCGTTTTTCTGCGCCACATGCATGCGAGTCTGTCGGGCATCCCGCTGCACTTGGCGGGCGGGATCTTCGATCTCGGCGGCGATCTGACCGGACGCCCGCAGCTTCGACTGGGCGTCTACGGTGCGGGCGATTTGGCGCGGCTGCGCCACGCGTTTACGTTTACGCGGCGCGAACCGATCTCCGGCGCGGTGCGGCTTGGCGTGCTCGTCGAAGGGCCGCTCGACAATCCGGCCATCGTCGCCCGCGCGTCCGCCGCGCGGGCGATCTATCGCCGGCTTCCGTTCGACTCGCTCGACGCCGAGGTCGTCTATCGCGACAAGGTCGTGTCGCTGCTGCCGCTGCACGCCTACTACGGCGGCACCGAGGTTGGAATTCGCGGCACGATGACGATCGGCAAGCACTTGCAGTCGAAGCTGGCGCTTCACGTCGTCGGTTCGGCCGACCGGTTGCCGTATCTGGACGAAATGCTCGGGCGGGAGCCGATGCTGGTGGACGCGGCGGCAACCGGCACCGATACGAACTTTACCGTCAACGGTGCGGCCGCATCGGCACGCGGCGTCGGGCGAGTTGCCGCCTTGATTGCGCTCGGTCCGAACGGCACGGCCGCCATCGAACCATTTTGGCTGCACACCGAGCGCGGCGATTTCGACGGCGGATACTTGCTGGACCGTCCGCACGGCACGAGCGCGTTTTGGGCGCTGGCCGGCAATCTGCACATGCGCGCTCCGGGCTATAAAGCGTTTCCGGGGCTCACGCTTCCCGCCATTCCGAACATCAACGGCCGAATCGCCGCCGTTGCGATTGCCGGCGGCGGTTCGGGCAAGGACGTCGCGCTCGCCGGCGTCGTTTCCGGCGACGGGGCCGACATCGGCGGCGTCAAATTCGATCGCCTGGCGGCCAGCTTCGGCGGCACCCTGACCAACGCGCAAATCGGCTTGCTGCACGCCGCCGGACCGTGGGGAGAGTTCGACGGCAACGGCGCGTTTTCGTCGCAGGTTTTCGTTGCGGGCGGCCAATACCGGGGGACGCTCGAGGGTCTGCAGCCATACCTCGGAAAGGCGATTCCGGGACACGGTCCGGTCTCGGGGCACGCGGCGGTTGCGGTCGCGGGCAATCGCATCGTCGTGCAAAGTGCAAACCTCAAGATGCCCGGCGCCACGTTGCGAGGCATTCCGGTGTCCGAAGCGAGTTTAACGATCGGCGTCGAAGGCGACAGGCTGCGCGTTTACTCCGCGCGAGCGCGTGCCGCCGGGGGCGACGTCGTAGCGGCGGGGACCTTCTCGCTCGCCAGTGCGCCGAAGCGCCGCGCGGGCGCGCTTTCGTTGGTCGCCAGCCGGCTCGACGCGGTGCGGTTGCGGGGGATCGGCTTGCCGCTGGACTCCGGGCGCCTGTGGGCGAGCGGAAATCTGTCCGCCGGCGCGCCGTTGCCGTCGTTCGACGGCGGCGTCACGCTCGCACACGCCAGCATGCAGCACTTCGCGGTTGCCGGAAACGGCGACATCGTTCTCGCGGGCCAAACGGTCGATTTGCGGCGGACCATCGGCTCGCTGGGCACGACCTACGCACGGATCGACGGAACCCTGGGAGCGCTCGCCGGCGGCGGCCCGACCTACGCGCTCGACGCGGTCGTGCCGGCCGCGCCGGTGGCGGGCGCATTGCGGTCGCTGCATTTTCCGACATACTCCACCGACGGGTCGTTCAACGCGAACTTGCGGGTGGGCGGCCGGGGCGGTGCGCCGACCGTGCAGGGCCGGGTGAATGTCCCGGCGGGCATCGTCAACGGCTTGCCGTTCGTCGACGGCCGCGCCGTCCTGTCGGCGGATCCGCACGGCGTGAGCGCCCGCGAAGGGAGCGTCCGGGTGGGGACTACCGCGATGCGTTTCAGCGCGGCGGTGCGATCGCACCAAACGGTCGTCGCCGTTTCCGCACCGCGCGCGCGGCTCGAGGACTTCGACAACTTCTTCGACACCGGCGACACGCTCGACGGGCGCGGTTCGCTGCGACTTTTCGGAGCGCTCGACGGCGACAGCCTCAAGACCAGCGCAAACATCGACGTGCAGTCTTTCCGGTATCGCAATCTGCCCATCGGGGATACGGAGGCGACGTGGTCGAGCAGCCGCAACTCGGTTGCCGGTACGCTTGCGGTCGGCGGCAAGGAGGGCAAACTGCGCGCCGGCGGTTCGATCGACCTGGCGCACGCGCCCGATCTGCCGGCCGCGTTTCTGCGGTCGCGTTACGATCTGACCGCGTCCGTAAGCGACCTCGATCTGTCACTGTGGGTCCCGGCCCTGGGTTTTGCGGGTCTGCCGGTTTCGGGACGCGCCCAAGGCAACGCGACGATCCGCGGCCGCTTCCCGCAAATGAACTTGCGCGGCAATGCGGCTATCGCAAATGGCACGATCGGTCCGCTGGTACTCCAGCGCGCCGACGCGTCGGTCCATTCGGTCGGGTCGCGGATCGCCGTCGACTCGGCGGAGCTGGTGACGCCGTGGCTCTCCGCGACCGCAACGGGATCGCTCGGAATGCGGCCGCTCGACCCGCTCGATTTGCAAGTTCACGCCTCGACCGACGATCTGCCGAAGCTGGTCTATCAAGTCGCGCAACTAAAAATTCCGGTCACCGGCGCGTTCGAGTCGACCTTGCAGATCGGTGGAACGTACAAAGCGCCGACCTACGTCGCCGGGCTGGATGCGACCGACGTTCATGCTTACGGTATTGCGATCGCGTCGCTGTTCGGCGAAGTCCGGTTGCACGGAAAAACGCTGGTGCTGTCTAACGCCGGCGCGACGTTTGCAAAGGGCGAGGCGACGCTTGCGGGATCGTTGCCGCTGGAGCTGGCGCCGCTGCAGATCGGGCCGCCGAATCAGCCGGTAAATTTCGACGTCGACGTGGTCGGGCTCGACCCGGCGGTGTTCGACGGCGTTCTCGGCAACAACACCAAACTCGGCGGAACGATCAACGGCCACTTGGGACTTTCAGGAACGATCCGCGAGCCGAGAATCGTCGGGCACGCTTCGTTGGAGAAAGGCTCGTACGTGAGCGACGTCGAGCGAACCCCGGTGACCGGGGTCAGTGCCCGCATGACGTTCAACCGCACGAGCGCTTCGATCGATCGCGTCGCCGCCATGTTGGGTTCGGGGAGCGTTCGAGGTTCCGGCCGGATCGAGTTTGCCAACGGCTTCGAGTCAGCCGCGGGCTATTCGTTTACCGCGCAGGCGTTGGCCAAAGGAGCGCAACTCAACTTTCCGGCCTACGGCAACGGCACGTTGGACGCCGATCTCGCGCTGAACAAGACGCCGCAGTCGGATGCGCGGCTGTCCGGCAAGGTCACGCTGAGCAACGCCACCTTACCGTTTTCGGCCTTCGTCCAAGCCGCCCAAAGGCCGCCGGGGTCGCCGGCCTTTCCGCTCCCGCCGATGGCGTTCGACTTGACCGCGTCGGCCGGCCATGCGGTTCGCGTCCGCGGAAGCGGGTACGGGGCCGGTCTCGATATCGGCGTGACCGGCGGCGTGCATTTGGGCGGCACGATGGTCGCGCCGCAGTTGTCCGGAACGATCGCCTCGTCGGGCGGCACGCTGACGTATTTCGATCGGGCTTTTCGCGTGTCGGAAGGCTCGGTTTCGTTCGATCCGAGCGACGGGGTCTTGCCGACCATTCATGCGGTAGCGACGAGCAGCGTCGTCAATCCGGACCCCGATCGCGCGCGCAACCCCTACGGAACGGCCGAAATCACGATCGAGGTGGACGGGCCGATCGAAGGGCTGAAGATCGCCTTCACGACCAATCCGCCCGGCTACACGCGCGACCAGATCATTTCGATGATCGCGCCCTTCGGCGGCTTCATCAACGGAATCGCCTTCAACAACCAGTCGCCCTATCAGGTGCAGTCCCCCGGTGGAATAACCCCGCTGGGCACGTTGTCGCCGCTTCCGGAGGGGGCCTATCAGACGCACAACGGCGCGATTACCGTCGGCCAGGAAGCCTTCAACATCCTCAACGCTCAGTTTACGGCAGGGCTGCTCGCGCCGCTCGAATCGGCGCTGGGTCAGGGGCTCGGCCTATCGAGCGTTAACCTGACGCTCGGCTACTACGGAAACGTCGGCGTGTCGGCCACGCGCCTGCTGGGCAAGAGCGTCAGTGCGATTTATGCGACGACCTTCGGCCTTCCCCAGATCCAGTCGTTCGGAGTCAAATTCGACCCCAGCGCATACACCTCGGCCACCCTGAACTTCTTTTATCAAACCGGACCAACCAAGCTATTCGAGCAGCCGGTCAGCGTTCTCGGTTCCTCGAACCAGCTTTTGCTTAGCCAGCCCTTGCTCGGCAACAGCGGCTTCAGTCTGTCGCTCCAGCGGTATCTCTATTAAGCCGCCCGTTTCTAAGCTCAATCCCACCCTAATGTTCGAGGCAAGGACCCGGGTGAGGGGGGGCGAACAGGGCGACCCGGGTCCAAACAGCGGCGTTCGTACGCGGCCGGCCCAGGCTGAACCCGTCAGCCCTTCTCTCATATATTCGAGGACGAATCTTTCGCATGATCTTTGACCTTCGGCGCGCCCTTCGCGCTCTGACGTGGTGGGTGGCGACTCTGCTCGCCCTCGTCATCGCGTTTGCTCCATTGGGCGTGCCCGCGGCGGGCGTTGGCGACGTCAAAATCGTGTCGGTCGACGTGACCGGGAATCTCCACGTGCCGACTGCGACGATCATGGCGGTCGTGGCCGCGCGTCCGGGACAAGCCTACGATCCGAAGATCGTGCAAGCCGACTTGGCGCGTATCAACGCGCTCGGCTATTTCGCCGACATCGCGCCGCCGCTGATTCGCCAGCGTCCGGGCGGAATCGCGATCACGTACCGGGTCGTCGAAAATCCGGTGATCACCAAGATCGCGTTCGTCGGCAACCAGAAGGTGCCCAGCGACACGCTTTCCGCGCTGATGGACCTGTCCGTCGGTCAGGTCTTCAACGCCAACACGTTCCGCCAGGACGTGCTGAAGATCAATAACTACTACGAGCGAATCGGCTACGGCGGTCAGGTTCCGACTCACGTCAAGGATATCAACCTCGATCCCAAAACCGGCGCCGTTACCTTGACGATTCAGGAAGGCTTAATCGTCAAGAACGTCATCATCGGGGGAGACCCGCTGCTCCCGCCGCCGCTCATCTTACCGGCGCTCACGTTGAAGCCCGGGACGGTTTATTCCGACGCGGTGCGCGACGCGGACTATAAGGTCATTACCAAGCTGTACGAGGACAAATACCATCTCGAGATTGGAAACTTCGAGGGGGGCATCGATCCGTCGTCGATCGATCTCAAGGCGGGAACGGCCGACGTCAAATACAACATCTACGTCGCGCGCATCGCGGTCGTCGAAGTCACCGGAAACACGCGCACGAAGGATCCGGTGATCCGCCGCGTGTTGCGCGAGCTGCCCGGAATGGTCCTCAATACCGATGCGGTCAAGCGAGACTACGAACGGCTCAACGCGATGGGCTTCTTCTCGAAGGTGGAACCCGATATCAAGCCCGGACCGGATCCGAAAAAGCCGCAACTCGTGACCTTGGTTTGGCACGTGACCGAGCAGCGTACGGCGCAGGCGTCGGTTGGATTCGGATATTCCGGCGGCTTGACCGGACAGGGGCTGTACGGCACGCTCGGATTTTCCGACAACAACCTGCACGGGACCGGGAACTCCGGCTCGGTACAGTTCGAGAAAGGCGCGCGCACCGGGGTCGCCCAGATTTCTCTGTCGGTTCCGTATCTCGGCAATACGCCGCAATCGCAGAAATATAGCGCCGGCGGATCGATCTTCACCAACAGTTCGACGTACTACTATCCGGTCTACAACGTGACGTCGACCAGCCCCGGCATTCCGTCGGTCGGCGGAACCCCGGCGCCGATTCCGGTCACGCTGTATCCGGGGACCAATGCGGCGCAAGTGGGCGGCATCGTCGCGACCAGTTCGTCCAGCTCGACGGGCGGCAACGCAACGATCGGACGCCGCCTAAGCGACTACACGATCCTGTCGCTGCAGGCCGGCGCGCAAACGATTCGTTACAACACGACGGTTCCGTCGCCGTACTACTTCCAAGGCAATCAGCCGAACATTTTCGTCGGGCCGACGCCGGGACCGATTAACTCGACGGTCAACTCGTTCGGCGGCTCCTTCGGCATCGCCGCGTCGTCGATCGCCAACGTCAACACCGGTGCGCCGTATAAGCTGAACACGGCCATCCTCACGCTCTCGACCAATAATCTCGACGATCCGTTCAATCCGCGGACGGGCGCCAACGGCTTGCTATCCGAGACGCTGTCGATCCCGGCGTTGGGATCGAACTTCAAGTTCACCCAATCCACCCTGGGGATCGCTAAGTTCTACCCGGTGCTCAAGTCGGCTACGCTGGGGTTCCACCTGCTGCTCGACGCCTCGACGGGCGTGATTCCGCCGAGTTCTCTCTTCACGTTCTCCGATCAGCAAGTGCGCGGTTACAATCAGGTATTCTACGCCACCGACGCCGGGCTCGGTCAAATCGAGCTGCGCCAGCCGCTGGCTCTCGACCGCCGCCTTTCGATTGCGGTCTTCGTGGACGAGCTGGACTTTCGAATTCGGGGAGCCTATCCGCTGCTCAACCCGTATACCAACCGAATCGTAGGGTATCCGGGTAACTGGGCGCTTTACGGCGACTACGGCGCCGGCATTCGGTTCGACGTCCCGCAGTTGGGTTTGCACACCATCCGGATCGACTTCGCGAAGGGCGTTTACGGGACGCACACGAGTTTCGGCATCGGACAGAGCTTTTAGAAGGGGAATATGAATATCCGGTTTGCTACTTCATTGGTTTGCGCACTGCTTCTGGCGGTGCTGATCGCTCCCGCAGCGATCGCCGCCGATCTTACCGACGTTGGATACGTCGACCAGGCCGAACTGGCAAATATGCCGGTGTTCGTCAGTGCGAACCGGCAGTTGATCGCCTTCAAGTCGCAACTCGACGCGCAGTTCAACGCGGCCGTAAAGAAGGCGAAAAACGACGCCGACCGGCAACGGATTTCCCTGCAATTTCAGCAGCAGTACACGGACAAGCAGCGCGAGCTAGTCGGACCGCTGTTTCAACGGGCGCAACTGGCCATCGCCGCCGTAAGCGCCTCGCGCAGCCTCTCGGTCGTCGTCGATAAGCGGATCGTGATTTACGGCGGTCAGGACATTACCAAAGACGTCCAAACGCTCTTTTCGGGCAGCCAGGCGATTCCGCCGCCCGCCGCTTCGCCGCCGCCCTCGGAAATCGGCTTCGTCGATCAGACGGTGCTCGACAACGTTCCGAAAGTCAAAACCGCGAACGATCAGATGAATCAGTTTGCGACGACGCAGCGCGCGCTTTTCGCTCCCAAGCTCGCGCAGGCCAATAGCGACGCCGACAAGCGCAGCGTCTTCCAGCAGTACAACAAGACGATCTCCGATAAACAGGACCAACTGCTCAAGCCTCTCGTGGATCAGACTAAAAGCGCGACCGCCGACGTAGCCGGCAAAAAGAAACTGCTGCTCGTCCTCGACCGTGCCGATATCATCTACGGGGGGACGGACATCACGGCGGATGTCCAAAATGAGCTTTCGAAATAAGCGGCTGGCGGTAATGGCCTCGGCAGCGTTGCTTTCCGCGGGCTTGCTCGAGGGCTGCGGCACGAACGTTCATTCGCCGGCGGTGCGCGGCATCGGCTACGTGCGGATGGACGCGGTGGTCAAGCAGCACCCACTCTACGGGCAGCTCTCGCAGCTCGACGACGCGATCGCCGCGATCAATCTAACGGCGGCGGCGCCGCACGTTCCGCTGAGCGCATCGCAAATCGCGCGCGAGACCGGCCAGCTGAACCGGGAGTTGCGCGACGCGCAGGCGCGCGCCAACAAAATTCTGGCCGCCAAGCAACGCGACTACGCGAGCAAAGAGCGGCAGGCCGTCGCCGCCGCGCTGGCGGCGGCGGGCGTGAGCGGCGGAACGCAGGTAGCCGGCCAGATGAGCGCGACCTCCGCACAACAGGCCCAACAGGCGGCCTCGGCCGCCAATCAGGACTTCATGGCGTACCAACAGAGCGTCGTCGCCGCGGACAGTGCCGCGAGCACCGCAATCGCGCGCCAACTGCAAACCCAAGCCAACGAAAAATACCGGGCTAAAGCCGAGCAGTTGCAGCAGAACGAGACGGACCTCACGCTACGGCTCACGCAAGCCGACGCCGCCCAGCGGCTGGCGATCAAAACGCGGCTGTCCAACCTCGCCCTCGACGAAGCCACCCACAAGCAGTTAACGTCCCAGTTGAATGCCATCGACGCGAAGGATGCGGCGGCGGTTCGGCAGCAGCGGCAAACCGATGCGGCCACGCTCAAGGCATATCGCGCCCAACTAGCGGCTCAAACGGGCGATGCCGTCCGCGCGCAGGTGGGAGCGATTCAAGGTCAGACGCGGGCAAAGATCGCCGAACGCCGGAACGAAGTCGGCGCGCAGCTGCGCAGCCTCGGGCCTCCGGCCCTGCCGGCGAACCTCCCGGCGGGCGTCAAAGAGAAAATCGCGAAGATCCATCAGCAGTTCACGGGACAGTTTCAAGCCGACGCCACCCAGACCATCGGCGACTACAATGCCACCAAGGCGGATCTCGATCGCCAATTTGCCGCCCTCCACGGTGCGGACGTCGGTGCGACCGGCGCCGCGGCCAAGGAGATCGCGGCTTTGCAAAAGCGGCGCGATGCGCTCGATAAAGAAATCGTCGACCAGATCACCCGCGAAGCCCGTCGCATCGCTAAGGACCGCGGATTCAGCATCGTCTTCGTCAACGTCGCGGCCGCGCGCGGAGGCTACGACCTGACGAACGACCTCATTAAGGACGTTGAGAGCCTACACGAGTGAAACAAACACGCACATTCCTTCTCGCGGCCATTGCCGCGGCGATTCTGTCCGGTTGCGGGACGTCGAGCCCGGTCGGCCTGGTCGACGTGCAGCGCATCGTTTCGAACTGGCCGGAATATCAAAACTATCAGAACCAGCTGCTGGCCGACGAGAAGACGATCGCCGGCGGCCGCGGCAATCGAGCGCAAAAGCAGCGCGCCGCCATGGCCATGCAGCAAAAATATGCGAAGATCACCGACCAGCTTACCCAGCAGATCCGCGACGCTTCCAAGAAAATTGCGGAACAGAAGCAACTCAAGCTGGTGCTGACGCGCGAGGGCGTGGGCTTCGGCGGCACCGACATTACGCCGGACGTCGAGAAAACCCTGAACATCACGGAGAAGGCGACGCCGAGCCCCGGCAGCACGTAGGGGACGTCCCTATGCTAGGCACGTTGCAGGAGCTTGCCGACCGAGTCGGCGGACGCGTCGTCGGCGACGGCGCGACGCCGGTCGCGCGGATCAGTACGATCGAAGAGGCCACCGCCGACGCGCTGACGTTTGCCACCGAACCGCGATATCTGGCGGCCGCGCTGCAGAGCCAAGCCGCGGCCGTTCTCGTCGACGCCGCAATTGCGCCCGAGTCCGGTGAGAAACCGCTCCTAGTCGTCGAGAACGCGCGGCTCGCCCTGGCACGGTTGTTGGTCGGATTGCGCCGGAGCCGCCCGCGCGGACCGTTTCGCCACGCGACCGCCGCGATCGAGCCGGACGCGGAACTCGCCGACGACGTATACGTCGGCGCGCAAGCCTACGTCGGACGGCGCGTACGCATCGGACGTGGCAGCGTGATCGGCGCCGGCGCGTTCGTCGGCGACGACGTTACGATCGGCGAATCGTCGTGGCTCCAACCGCACGCGAACGTAATGGAAGGCTGCCGCGTCGGCAATCGCGTCGTCCTGCATGCGGGCTGCGTGATCGGCAGCGAAGGCTTCGGTTGGGCGTTCATCGAGGGCCGGCTCGAGCGGATTCCGCAGATCGGCAACGTCGAACTCGACGACGACGTCGAGATCGGCGCCAACACTTGCGTCGATCGCGCGCAAACGGGGAGCACGCGGATCGGGCAGGGGACGAAGATCGACAATCTCGTGCAGATCGGGCACAACTGCCGGATCGGCAAGCACTGCGCGCTCGCATCGCTTACCGGCCTCGCCGGATCGACGGTCATCGGAGACTACGTCAAGGTCGCCGGGCAGGTTGGAACGCGCGGACACATGCTGATCGGTTCGCGCTCGACGGTTGCGGGGCAATCCGGCGTGTGGGGCGACGTCGCCGAAGGCGCCACCGTTTCGGGAAATCCGGCCCGCGATCATCGCGAGGAACTGCGCCGAGAGGTCATGATTCGCAGGCTGCCAAAGCTCGTTGCTCGTGTCGACGCTCTTGAACGCGCGCTCGAGCGCGAGCGCGGTTCGCTGACCGAATGACGCAGGCGACGGTGGGGAAGGCCCTGCGGTTCGAGGGGATCGGGCTGCACACCGGCGTTTCGGGCGTCGCGACCGTGAGCCCGGCGCAAGCGGATGCGGGAATTTCGTTCGTTCTCGACGCGCCCGGCCGCACCGGCCCACCAGTCAGAGTTCCGGCGGTCGCCGAAAACGTGCTCGACACCTCACGAGCGACGGTCGTCGGGCGCGACGGCGCGTCGGTTTCCACGACCGAGCATTTGCTTTCGGCCTTGCTGGCGATGGGCGTTACGAACGCGGACATCCGCGTGGAAGGCCCGGAGATTCCCATAGGCGACGGCAGCGCAGACGCGTTTGCGGCCGCCATCGAGGCGGCCGGAACGGTTTCCCAAGGGCGACCGCGCGCGACCCTGACGCTCTCCGAACCGTTCGTCGTCGAAGTCGCCGACCGAATGATCGCGCTATTTCCCGCGCCGGCTTTCCGCGTGCGTTTCGTCGCCGATTTTCCGGCGCCGGTAGGCACGCAGTATTTTTACGACGAGATCGACGCCGCCAGCTACCGCCGCGAAATCGCGGCGGCCCGAACCTTCGGCTACCTCAGCGAGGTCGAAGCGTTGCGGGCCCGCGGCCTCGCGCTCGGCGGCAGCCTCGACAACGCGCTCGTTTTCGCACCCGACGGGCCGATGCGGCCGTTACGCTGGCCCAACGAAGTGGTGCGTCACAAAGTGCTCGATCTGATCGGCGACTTCGCGTTGCTGGGCGCATGGCCGCAGTGCGAAATCGTTGCGTTCAAGAGCGGGCACGAACTCCACGCGCTGGCTACGCGCGCCTTGCGGGCGCGCATGCCATCGTCGTCAACACCGTCGCCGCACAAGTAGGGGCATCGTGGCAGAACTAGACATCCGGCAGATCTTGGAGGTCTTGCCGCATCGCTATCCGATTCTTTTGATCGACCGGATTACGGATCTCGAACCGATGGTGCGCGTTAAGGGGTTCAAGAACATCACGTACAACGAACCCGTGTTCATGGGGCATTTCCCGGGCAATCCGCTTCTGCCCGGCGTCTACATGCTCGAAGCGATGGCGCAGCTCGGCGGTGCGGTCGTCATGGAGCCCGGCGAGTTCTCGCGCAAAACACCGTATCTCGCCGGGATCGACAAAGCGAAGTTTCGCCGCCCGGTCATTCCCGGCGATCGGATGGACATGGAAGTAACCATGCTGCGTCACCGCCGCAATATCGGGTGGGTTTCCGCCGTTTCGATGGTCGACGGCCAGCTGGCGTGTTCGGCCGAGTTGATGTTTTCAATCGCATCGGATCCGCGAATGTTCGGTGCCGATTCGGCCGTATTGCACGCGTGATCCACTCGACGGCGATCGTCCACCCGGGTGCGGAGATCGGCCGGCAAGCCGAGATCGGCCCGTTCTGCGTGGTCGGGGAGCACGTTTCGATCGGCGCGCGCACCGTACTGCAGGCGCACGTCGTCGTCAACGGTTGGACCGAGATCGGGCAAGACTGCCACGTGTATCCGTTCGCGACCATCGGGGCGGCCTCCCAAGACCGAAAGTATAGTGGAGAGCGCGCTTTCACGCGCATCGGAAGCCGCACGATTCTGCGCGAATACGTGAGCATCCAGCGGGCCACCGGCCACGACGAAGTCACCTCCGTCGGCGCGGATTGCCTCCTGCTGGCTTACGTCCACGTCGCGCACAACTGCTCGCTCGGCGACGGCGTGACGATGAGCAACCTGGCTCAACTGGCCGGTCACGTCGAGGTGGGAGACTACGCGACCATCGGCGGGCAGGCGGGAGTCCATCAATTTACGCGCATCGGACGATACGCGATGATCGGCGGTGCCAGCAAGCTGACGAAAGACGTGCCGCCGTTTTTCCTGATCGAGGGAAATCCCGCGCGTCCGTACGGCCTCAATAGCGTGGGTCTTCGCCGAGCGGCGTTTACGCCGAGCGAACGCAACGAAATCAAGAAATTCTACAAGATCCTCTACGACCCAAAGCTTAACGTTTCGCAAGCCATCGAACTGATAAAGGCCGAAGTTGCAACCGATCCAGGCCGCGAGATTCTGGCCTTTCTGGAGTCACCGTCGGAGCGCGGCGTCCTGAAGTGACGTAAGCGGTTCGTGCGTGCGCTACTTCTTTTCTAGCGGAGAGCCGTCGGGCGAGTCGAGCGCCCTGGCACTCGCCCAAGCGATTCGCGCGGTCGATCCGCAGGCCGAGTTCGAGGGAATCGGCGCGGCCGCAATGCGCGCGGCCGGCTTTACGATATGGCGCGATCACACCGGCTGGGCGAGTATGGGCCCACTAGCCGCGTTGCCGCGTATTCCGAAGCTGCTCGCGACGATGTGGCGCACCGCGTTTCACCTAACCGCGAGCAAACCCGATCTCGTCGTGCTGGTCGATTTCGGCGTGTTCAATCTCCGCCTGGCGATGACGCTGCGCCGGCTGCACTACGCCGGTCCGGTGCTCGATCTATTTCCACCGGGCACGTGGCTCGACAACGCCAAGAAGGCGCGTCAAGTCAGTGCGGTCGCGGTCCCGCTGACGGGTTTCGAACATCAGAGCCGTTTCTATCGAAGCCTCGGATGCCCGGTCGCCTATTTCGGTCATCCGCTGGCGGGTCAATACCGCATGCGCGCGCCGCGCGTGGCCCCGCCCGGCGACGCCGGAACGATCGCGATTCTTCCCGGCAGCCGCCGCGGCGAACTGCGTTACCATCTGCCGCTGCTGCTGGCCGCGTACGCGTTGCTCGAACGGCGCCGCCCCAAGCTGCGCGCGATTTTCGGGGCGGCCGACGACGCCGGCGCCACTCAAATCGCCGGCGCGATCGCGCGCGCCGGAATCGCCGGAGCCCGGATCGTGCGCGGCGCGACGGCCGCGATTACCGATGCGGATGCCGCTTGGGTCGCATCGGGGACCGCCGTTCTGGAGTCGGCCTTATCGGGGGTTCCGCTGGTAGCTCTATACGTGATCGCTCCGGTATTGGCCAAGCACGGCCGGACGATGATCAAGCACGGCTTCATCACGTTGCCCAACTTGGTACTGCGGCGCGCAGTCGTTCCGGAACTGCTGCAAGAAGAGGCCACCCCCGAGCGGCTGGAGGCCGAGATGGAAACCGTTTTGGAAGATCCGGCGCGC
>DASXDV010000138.1:0-14622 GCA_036490465.1 Candidatus Tumulicola sp.
TCGATAAAGTGAAGAAGATCATCGTCGAGCAGCTCGGAGTCGACGAGTCGGAAGTGACGCCGGAAGCGTCGATTACCGACGACCTTGGGGCCGATTCGCTCGACCAGGTGGAGCTGGTGATGGCGTTCGAAACCGAGTTCAATATCGATATCCCCGACGAGGAAGCCGAAAAGATCAAGACCGTCGGTGACGCCGTCAAACGCGTCGACGAGGCAACCGCCGGCTCGTCGGCCTAGACGCATTTGTTCGATCAACTCAGCGAGCGGTTAACCGCGGTCTTCGCTCGCCTCAGCGGTCGTGGCCGGCTGAGCGAAAGCGATGTCGCCGAAGCGCTGCGCGAAGTCCGCGTCGCGCTATTGGAAGCCGACGTATCGCTCGGAGTGGCGAAATCGTTCGTCGCGCGCGTCCGCGAGGCTGCGGTCGGCTCGGACGTCCTGGAGTCGCTGACCCCCGCCCAGACGATCGTGAAGATCGTCTACGACGAACTCGTCGCGTTGTTGGGCGGAGCGCAAGCACGTCTGCAGTTTTCCGACGCTCCGCCTTCGATTATCGTTATGGTCGGATTGCAAGGCTCGGGAAAAACCACCCAAGCCGGCAAACTCGCGCTGCGCCTAAAGGAGCAGGGCAGGCGATCGCTGCTCGTCGCTGCCGACGTGGCTCGACCCGCGGCCATCGAGCAGCTGCAAACCCTCGGCAAACAGATCGATCTGCCGGTGTTCGAACGCGGTGCCGGCGATCCGGTGAAGATCGCGCGCGAAGGCGTCGCCGAAGCGCGGCGGCTGGGTATCTCGACGGTGATCGTCGATACCGCCGGCCGATTGCAAGCCGATGCGGATCTGATGGACGAACTCCAGCGCATCACCGAAGCGATCGCGCCCAAGGAAATTCTGTTCGTTGCCGACGCGATGACGGGCCAGGAAGCGACGCGGGTGGCCAAGGGCTTCCACGATCGCCTGGGGATCACCGGAGTGATCTTGACGAAGATGGACGGCGACACCCGCGGCGGTGCGGCGCTCTCCATTCACGCCGAAACCGGCGCGCCGATCAAGTTCGTCGGGGTCGGCGAGCGCCTGTCCGCGCTCGAGCCGTTCTATCCCGACCGTCTGGCCTCGCGCATTCTCGGGATGGGCGACGTCCTCACCCTGATCGAAAAGACGCAAAGCCTGTATTCGGCGGAACAGGCCAAGCAACTCGAAGAAAAGTTTCTCAAGCAGAGCTTTACGCTCGACGACTTTCTCGACCAGATGCGCCAGGTTCGCAAACTCGGGTCGATGACCGATATTCTGAAGATGGTGCCGGGGCTTTCCAAGCGGCTGCCCAAGGATTTTGAAATTCCCGAAAAAGACCTAGCGAAGATCGAGGCGATCATCTGTTCGATGACGCGCCGCGAACGACGGAGTCCCGATCTCTTGAACGGGTCTCGCCGCAAACGAATCGCGCTGGGCTCGGGGACGCAGGTTTCCGACGTGAACCGGCTCGTCAAACAATTCGAGCAGTCCCGTCAGATGATGAAACAGCTCGGCGGAGGGAAGCGCGGCCGCATGCCTCGGCTTCCCGCCGGAATGTTTCGCTAAATCACCCGTACACGAAAGTAGAAGATGGTAAAAATCAGACTGCGCCGGATGGGCGCAAAAAAGCAGCCGACGTACCGATTCGTCGTGGCCGACGCGCGCGCGCCCCGCGACGGACGGTTCATCGAAATTTTAGGGCACTATAACCCACGTACCGAGCCGCGCACGATCGAAGTGGACGAAGGCAAAGCCAAGGAGTGGCTTTCGAAAGGGGCCCAGCCTTCGGTGACGGTCCGGCGTCTTTTCGCCGAAAAGGGCATCATGGAGCGCGGTCCGATTCCCGAGACTAAGCGCAAACCGAAAAACGCACAAGGCGAATCCTAAATGAGCGCGTTCGACGACGAGTTCGGTCTGTTCGGCGAGGAATCGGACGACGTCGAGCGTCGTCCGACGCTGGGCGCGCGCAAGATTGCCTCGAGCGAGACGGTGATCGACGAAATCGAGCCGGAAGACGAGCAGCCACGCCGCGGTCCGCGCCCGGAGCGAGCCCCCAAACGGGAGTATCCCCGCAAGCGTCGCGACGACGAGCGTTCGGGCGATCCTTGGGCGGGTCACCGGCGCGGCACCGAACTACTCGGATTTTTGGCGCGGAAACTGGTTGCCGACGCGGAGGGCGTCAACGTCGAGTTGTTCGTGGACGAGCAGGCCCAGCCGGTGATCGAACTAGTCGTGGCGCCCGACGATTTGGGCAAGGTGATCGGGCGCAGCGGCCGCGTCGCCCACGCGCTTCGCACGATCGTCCGCGCGACGGCAGAGGGACGGGTCGCCATCGATATCCTCGATAGCGAAGAAGCGGCCGAACCGCTCGATGGAGCCGCCGACGGCGGCGAGTGACGTCCCGGTGGGACGGATCGCCGGCGCGTTCGGCGTCGGCGGGGAATTAAAGTGCGATCCGACCGGTGCGGGTCGCACGCTGCTTTCGGCGGGCGCGCGCTTTACGAGCACCGTCGGCGGGGAGCCGGTCACGGTGCGAATCGTCGCCGTGCGGCCGCACAAGGGGCGCTTGCTGATCCGAATCGACGGCGTCGACGACCGGAATGCGGCGGAGGCTTATGCGGGCGCGATCTTACACGCGGCGCGCGAGCGCATCGAACTCGCGCCCGGCGAATATCTCGACGAGGATCTCGTGGGTTGCCGGGTTTTCGGCGCGGACGGTCGCGACTACGGCAGCGTCGAAGCGGTCGAACACTTTCCGGCGAGTGACATGCTCGTCGTTAACGCAACCATGGTGCCGATGGTCGCGGCGCACGTTCGCGAAATCGACGTCGCCGCCCGCCGGATCGTCATCGATCCGCCGGCCGGCTTGTTCGAGGCTTAGCGGCTAGCTATTGTCGGGGTGGGCGGCCGCATAGGTCGCAACGGCCGCATCCACCGCTTGCTTGAACGAGTTTCCCTTGCCCACGTTACGATCGAGCACCGCACCGAAACAGGTGTAAATCGAGAGCGTAAAGGCGATCTCGGGACGCCCGTGATGCGGAAACGTCTCGGTCAACATCCCCGAGGCGATCGTATTGTTGCGATTCGTTCCGCAAATCGCGTCGGCCGCGGCGGCGACGTCGGCCGTTCGCGTCAAAGTGACTTTGTAGTGGCGTTGTAGCGAAAAGAACAGCTCGTTGCCCGCATTGGTGAGGTCCGAAGCCGACGTTCCGGCCGTTCCGGTTACCGGCGCTACGATGACGCCGCGGTCGGGCTTGACGGCCGGCGTTGGGGCGGGCGTGGCCGCGCTTTTGTGATGAAAGACGGAGTCGACGATGCTGCTCAAACCACGAATTTGCATGTTGGCGCCGTTGGTGGCCGTCGGCTGGGGCGAATTCGTGGGCTGGGGTGCAATGTTCTGGGTAGCTCGGCCGACGAACGCGAGAATCTGCGCGCGAGCCTGCAGCGATTGCGAGGCAACGTCGGCGACGCTTTGTACCTGGGCGGTTTGCGAAAACAAAATGACGCCGCTGTCGACGCTGACCACTTGCTCGACCACCGCAGCCGCGTCCCCGACGGGCGTGACGTATCCGCTAATGTAGAAGTCGGCCGATTGCGTGCGGGCGGTTTGCAGAAAATCGCTGCGCTTCACGCCCTGCGGGACCGGTAATACCGTCAGGCCGCCGGCGCCGGTCATCTCCTGGGCGAGAATGTCGGCAATGGCCGTCCCGATTTTCGCATCGACGCCGGTCTGAACGTCGAACGGGTAGATCAGAACCGTCGTCACGCTGGAGCGGCTGGCCGACGGGCTTGGGGCGGCGGACGTCACCGGCGTCGGCGAAGGGGTCGGGCTCGGTCGCGGCGGCGCGCCGGCGGCGATTAAAGCGAGGGACGAACCGAGCAAGAGCACACCGAAGAGCCGACGCACGAAGATCCTTTCAGCCGAGGTCCATTTGGGCGGCGAACGCGCGAATGAGGGCGTTCGTTTCCTCCGGGCGCTCCACCATGGCGAAGTGTCCGGCCTCGTCGAGTATTCGCGCCGAGCCGACGGGCACCCGGTCCGCCAGGAACTGTGCGAATTTCGGCGGCGTGAGCGCGTCGTTCGCACCGGTGATCGCGAGGAGCGGCACCGGCAGTGCGGCAAGCCGCCCGGTTGTATCGAAGGCGTCGCAGGCCCTGAAATCTCGTACGGTCTGCGCTTGGCCGACGAAGAGCATCTGCGCCACGGCGGTCTCGATGCGATCCGACCGCGGCTGCGCGAAGTACGATTCGGCCAGCGCGCGCGCTCCCGCCGCGAAGTCGCGCTCGAGGAGCTCGAAGATCGCCGGCGCAACGCGCAGCTTTGCGCCGGAACCAAGGAGTACGAGGCCGCGAATGCCGGCCCGGCCGCGTAAGCCGATTTCCAACGCGATCGCCCCGCCCATCGAGTGACCGCAGAGGAGGGTGCCCTCCGGAGCCGGTTCCAACTGATGCTCGACCGCATCGGCGAAGGCGGCGATCGTCGCCGGTCCTTCATCGGCACCGTCGTGACCGGGCAATCGGATCGCCCGCGCGTCTTCGAGGCCACGAACTTGCGCGCCGAATACGTCGGCGGTGCAGCCGGCGCCGTGGAGAAACGCAATCCTCACGTCGAACCGCTTTCGGTCGCGGCGCCATATTCGGCGCCGAACAGAAAAATCGAGCCGATGTAGTAAAACCAGAGCAATAGAACCAGCGGCGCAGAGAGGGCGCCGTAAACGCGCGTGAAGTCGACGTGCGTGAGGTATTGCGCGAACGCGAACTGGACCGCGGGCCAGGCAACCGCCACCACGGTGCCCCCCCGCAACGCAAATCCCCAGGAGACGTCGCAGTTCGGCAGCCAGCGGTACAGCGTCACTGTGACGACGAATACCAGTGCGATCGAGACGAGATAGGCGAGAAGGTGCGTGAAACGGGTGGGATCGGCAAATCCGTTTGCGCGCGCGAGGATCGAGAATAAAACGGGCAGCGCGATGGCGACGATCAGGACGACCCCGACGACCGGAAGCATCACGAGCGATAACGCCAAGTTGTGGACCAGCGGCCGACCCTTCGGCACCCCCAGCGAGCGATCGAGCGCGAAGGCCAGCCCCATGAACAGATTCTTCCCGGACCACAGCAGGACGGCGAGTGCGATGATGCTGGAAATTCCGCGGCCGTAGATGTACGTCTGTAGATTAACGGCAATGTAGTCGTGGAGCGTCGGCGCGAACGTGTCGAAAAATAGCAGCGTTCGCCGCTCTGCGGAGGGCAGCACCAAGGTCGCGGCGCTCAAAACTAAGACGGTGAGGGGAAAGAGCGCGAAGAGCGCGTTGAACGCGATCGATTGCGCGAGAAACGCGCAACCGTCCCGCGAAAAGCGCAGCGCGGCGCCCCGAAATGCCGAAATGAATCGCCGCATCGGACGCGGTATATCGTGCGGGGTGCCGGTATTCCCACCTGCGCCGGCGGTCATCGTCGTGATCGACGGCCGCAGACTTCCGCAATACGCGCATGCGTTCGCCGCCGGCGGGCGCGTCTACGTTGCGGCGGGTCCGTTGCTGCAGAGGGTCGCGCAGCGCATGTGGGTGGACGGCGCGAGCTTGGTCGTCGAATGCGGCGGCCGGCGCGTGCGGGTGCCGGTGGCGGGCGAGAGGGCCGGTAATCCGAGCGGCTGGTACGTCGCCGCCGGGCCGCTCCTGCGGGCGTTGGGCGACGGCGTTCGCTACCGCTCGGGGACGCTCGATATTCGGACGCGAGAGTTCGGCGCGGTCGTCTTTCCGACGCCATTTCGGGCGATCCCCGGCACGGTTGCCCGCCCCGTGTTTACGCCCGAGCGCGTTCCAACGCCCCGTCCCACATGGGAGGGCCCGCCGCTACCGCGCCGGACCCCACTCCCGTTTCCGCCCCGACGGCGGGCAGCCACTCGTTAAGGGCTAGGCCGCGGCGGCCTTGGGCGGCCGCCGGGCCAAAACGTTGAGGCCGGCCGCAACGACTGCGGCCGCGAGTGCGTACCATATTTGCGGGGGTTCGGTGAGAAAGCTGAGACCGAACAGCCGGTCGAGCGAGTAGGCGCCGCTTCCGGCGAACGCGATGGCCAGGGCTCCGGCGATGTAGAGCAGCGGCATTTCTGCGCCACCCTTGTCGTTTAGGAAGCCCTTGCCGAGGTGAACGGAGGCGATCGCCACCAGCATGACCAGCACGACGAGCACAGGTCCCAGCGCCCCGCCGAGGCCGAGGAAGGTCAGTACGCCGCCGCCCGTTTCCCCGAGACCCGCGGCGAGCGCAAAAAGCCGCCCGGGGCGAAATCCGATGCCCTCGAAAAAGCCGCCGGTGCCGGATATGCCATACCCGCCGAACCAGCCGAAGAGCTTCTGGGATCCGTGGACGGCGATTCCAAGGCCGATGATGATCCGGATGACGAGAAATGCGGTGCTCACGATGTCTTCTCCCGAATACTTATCTTGCATTAGTTGCTTATCTATAGTAAGCTATGCTGCGAAAGTAGCACGCGAGCAGAACGATGTCAAGTAGCCAACCCAGCGATCTCCATTTGTGCCCGCGCTTCCATCGAGCGGTCGAACTTATCGGCCGTCGCTGGACGGGCGCGATTATTCGCGTGCTGCTCGTCGGACCGCGCCGCTTCAACGAACTGCTGGCGGCGATCCCGGGAATCTCCGACCGGCTATTGGCGGAACGCTTGCGCGAACTCGAGTCCGAGGAGATCGTGCGGCGCGACGTTCGGTCGAGTTCGCCGGTGCGGGTGGAATACGAGCTGACGTGCCGCGGACACGAACTGCGCGAACCCCTCGACGCGCTCGGACACTGGGCCGAGCGGTGGATCGGGGGCGAGGCGTCGCAGGCGAGTTAGGGTTGCGCCGCGGACACGAGATCGCCGACGAGGACGAACTGAATTCCCGCCGCCTGGAGCTGCGGAATCATCGCGCGAACGGCCGCCAAGGTCGTCGGTTTCGGATGACCGATCGCGATCGCACTGCCGGTGCGGAGTGCGATCGCCGCCGCTTCGCGCAGCTGTTCCTCGGTGTACGCGACGGTGGCTTGATTGTCCAGGAACACGTCGCGGCCGGCCGTTGGAACCCCGGCTTCGCGGGCCGTGCGCTCGCCGACCGATTCCGCGCTGGTGCGCGAATCGACGAAGAACAAGTTGCCGCGCCGCGCGAGCACGCCCATCACGTCGTGCATCACGCGCTCGTCCGCCGAGCCCTTACTGCCCTCGTGATTGTTGACGCCGCGCGCGAGCGGCACTTGTGCCAGGTCGGATTGGACCTGCGCCGTAATCTGCGCGTCGCTCATTTCCGTCGTAACCTTGCCGGGGCCGGGGTTGAGCCCGGAAACGGTTTCCATCGGCAGGTGCAGCATGACGCCCTTGCCCGCGTCGGCGGCCTCGCGCGCGATAGTTGCGGTGTACGGAACGTCGGGCAGCACCGAAACCGTCAGCGGAATGCCCAGCGCGACGAAAGCGCGTTCGGTCGCGATCCACTGCCCGCAGTCGTCGACGATCAAGGCGACCTTGGGGCCGTTCGAATTGCTCGGCGGCGAGCCGCTCGGCGACGGGGACGCGGATGCACTCGGCATCGCCGAACCGACCGGCGGCGTCGACGGGCTCGTAGGTGTGGCCTCCGCGCTTGCGACTTCCTCGGGAGCCGCCGTTTCCGCAGGTTCGACGGCCACGGGAGGAACGCGGACCCGGGCGTGGTGTCGCGGCGTGAGCACCCACCACCCGGCGGCCGCTGCGATCAGCACGACGGCAACCAGGCCCAGTCCGGAAAAGCGGCGCCGCCGCGCCCTCGAATTCTTGCGCACGGAACGTTGCTTCGCGGGAGCGCCGGTGCGTCATGCCGCTGGGTCTGAGCGTTGCCTAGGAAGCTTTGCCAGGATACGCGCCGCCACCCCGGCAAAAGCGTAGCGCTGTGAAAGCGCTCTATGCCGTAGCGATCTTTGCGGCCGCCATCGTGATTGCAAACGCGCCGATGCGCGCCGCCTCCGGACCGGCGCGTAAAGCGCCCGTCGTGGCGCTGGCCGCGACGCCGAGTCCGTTGCCGTCGCCGGATCGGTTGCTGTTTTTGATCCGCCGGCAATTCCGCTCGCACCGTCCGCCCCCGCCGTTCGTGACCTACACGCTGGTGCGCAAGCAAACCCTCGACGACGGCTACGCCGACCTCGTGAACAGCTACACGTATCACATCTGGTGCCGCACCTACGATCGGGCGGCGCTCGGCCGCAAAGTGTATCGCGGGTCGGCGCGCGGAACCCTCGAGTTTCTCAGGCCGTCGTTTAACGAGCCGTGGGATCCGGGACCTCCGACGGCCGATCTCTTTGAACCCGCACCGGCGCACCCGCATACCAACCCGCGGGAGTTCGTTCCCACGCCCGAGCCAACGGGCTCGCTGCCGCCCGTAATTGCCAGCGTCACGGTTCTGGGCGAGTTCGACTACCGCGTCACGTCGGTGACGCGTGAGGAGCACCTGCTGCACGTCACGCTGGTTCCCCGCCGCGATCCCGACCGAAATCGCTTACGCGATTTGTACGTCGATGCCAAGACGCTGGAGCTGCAAGAAGTCGTCGCGACCGACAAACTGTATGAGGAAGACAGCCGGCACGTTTACCCGATGTTGTTCACGGTCACGTTGGGCTGGCTGCACGACATGCCGATCGTCACCCATATCCACGGGACCCCGACCTTGGAGGCGGACTCCGAGTACCTCGGCCGGGATGCGACGGTCGACTACGATTTCACCGACATTACGTTTCCGGCGACGCTGCCGGACTGGTATTTCGAGCCGCGTTCGTACGCGGCCCATGCCGACGACCCTCCCAGCTAGCGGCGGCGACTTAGCCCGTGGGAGCGTTGGCTCGAACGAGGCTGGGATACTTTTGGCGCAAGACGTGGAGCTTCGGCAGATCGTTGATCACGATGTAAGGGCTGTCCGGGTTATGGATCGCATAGTTTTGATGGTAGCTCTCGGCCGGGTAGAAACCGTGCAGCGGCGCAAGCTTGGTGACGATCGGCGACGCGAAGACGTGATGGGTTTCTAGCGCGGCGACGTAGGCGCCGGCTTCGCGCGCTTGGGCGGCGCTCGTGTAGAAGATCTCGGAACGGTATTGCGTTCCGTCGTCGGGGCCTTGACGATTGCGTTCGGTGGGATCGTGCGCGACGAGGAAATAGACGTCGAGCAGTTGCGTAAAGGAAATCGTGCGCGGATCGTAGGTGACCTCCACCGACTCGGCGTGTCCGGTCGTGCCCGTGCTGACGTCGTCGTAGTGGGCCGTGTTCGCAGCGCCGCCGGCATAGCCGGCTACGGCGGAGCGCACGCCTTTGAGCGATTCGAAAACGAGCTGCATTCCCCAGAAGCAGCCGCCGGCTAGGACGACGCGCTGCGAGGAAGCCCCCGGCGCGGGAGCTGGACCCGCGCCCAGCAGCGCGGCGGTCAGGAAGACGGCGAACAAGGCTTTCATACTTCCTTTAACGCGCGTCGCGGGGAAATGGATGAACTTCACAGGTGTTCGGCGAGCCAATCGAGCCAGAAGTGCGTGAGATCGGCCGTCTGCACCGGATTCTCCGGACCATGCGTAGCCGCGGGAAAGACTAAAAAGCGGACGGGGACGTGGTTGTCGACCAGCGCGTGGTAGAGCGCGTACGATTGGGTAATCGGTACGACCGGATCCAGCGTCGTCCCCCAAATCAGGGTCGGTGTCGTGATCGAGGCATAGTACGAAATGGGCGACTGCTCGGCATAAATTTTCGGACCGTCGCCGACATACGGCGACGTTTTGAGATAGTAGCGGTTTTGGACGTTGGAAATCGAGAGGTCGTATTCTTGGGTCTCGTCGTTGACGGCCGCTCCGGAGATGGCCGCTCGCCAACCGGGATAGTGCCCGATGAGCCAGGTCGTCAACAGGCCGCCGTAGGACCAGCCCGAAACCGCGACGCGCCGCGCGTCGACGTACGGCAGTTTCTCCAATGCGGCCAAGCCCGCCATGACGTCGGCGGCCGGTCCGCGCGCGGTATCGCCGACGACTGCGAGCATGTAGGCATTCCCGAGATTATCGCTGCCGCGGTAGTTCGGCTGAAGCACGATGTAGCCGCGCGAAGCGATCATCGCAGCGAGCGGCCACTGTTCCCACGCAAACTCGAGGTCGTTCGAGAGTCCCGGTCCGCCATGCACGAGCACGACCACCGGGAACGTCCGAGTCGGACGAGCGGCGCGCGCCGCGTCGAAATCGGGTGGATACGTGACGACGCCGTCCTCGGCGAAACCGTCGGGCCCGGTCCATTGTAAGGTCGTCGTCTTTCCGATCGAAATGCCGGCGACGAAGTCGTTGAAGTGTGTGAGCCGGCGCGGCGCCGCGGCGTGCGGCGCGAGATAGTAGAGTTCGCGCGCGTGCGTCGCATCGTTGCCCACGAAGGCGATCGCCCCGCTGCGGGCGATCGAGGCGGCGGCGCCGGCGTCGAACGTACTGCTGGAATACGGATCGCAGATCATGTTGAGATCGCCCAGCGGAAGCGGCTGCGGAGTCCCGCCGGGAACCTCTAGCGTCCAAGCGGCGACGCGCGTCCCTTCGCTCGCGCAGAGCAACAGCCGGCCGCCGTCGGGATACCAGATGCTCCCGGCGATGTTGCGGTCCAGATCGGGCACCAGCGTTTCGTCCTGCCCGTTGGCGATGCTTCGGACGGTATTTTCGGCTAAAAAGTTCCCACCGCGCGCATACCAGTACGACAGCCTTCCGTTGGATGCGTAGGCCGGCGTGAGTTCGAGCCCGGCGTGCGAGGTGAGTTTTCGAAGCGGACCTCCGCTCGCGGCCACGTCCCAAAGCGTCGAATACTCGTCTTCGCCGCCAAACGTCGTCGCGACGCGGGTAAACGCGATCCGCGAGCCATCCGGGTTCCAAGCGAACTGCGAGGAAAAGATTCCGCCCGGATCGGTGGGCGCGATCGTCCAAGATCCCTCGGTAAGCCGTCGCGCCGGACCGCCGGCACTGGACACGACCCAGAGGTGAACGGGCGGCTCGAGGGCCGTCGCCGTGTAATCGTTATTGCCGGCGAAAAAGTAGTCGTGGTGCGCGGCCAGTGCGGCCCGATTGGCCGGCAGGTCGGCGGCGGCGTAGGCGATCCGGCGCGCATCGGGACTCCAGGCAAAGTCGAGCACGTCGGTGGCGGCATCCGTCAGCCGTCGCGCGGGCGCGTTCCCGCATCGCGCGAAGACCTGCAGAGGACCCGCGTCTGCGGATCGAGCGAGGTAGCCCAGACAGACGCCGGTGGGCGCCCAGCGCGGCACCGCGACATCGCGACCGCGCACCAACGTTCGCGTCGCACCGGTTGCGACGTCGACGAATAGGAGCGCGTTGGTTTCCGTCGCGTGCCGTACGTCCGCTCGGATGGTGACGACGGCGACCGTACGGCCGTCGGGCGCAAGCGCCGGTTCCTCGACGTTGACGATCCGGGCCATGTCGGAGATCTGCAACGGCCGGGCCGACGCGGCCGGCGGCCATAGGAGAGCGAGAAGCATCGCCGGTGCAAATGCGAGTGTCGGGCGCATGACGAAGCGACTTCTCATGCGTTTGGCTGCCGCCTGCCGTCGCGCGACAATGATGCCCGCCTCCGCGGTCGCCTTTGCGAGCGTTGCGTACGCCGTGGTGTTTTCGGTGCTCGGTGCCGATCGGTACGCGACCTTCCATTCCGGCGCCGATCTGGGTTTGTTCGTCCAGACGATTGCGAGCGCATTTTCCGGCTTTCGCAATACCGTTGAAGGCACGTCGCACTTCGCGTACCATTTTTCACCGATTTTATACCTGCTGGCGCCGCTGCTCTGGCTGACCCGTTCCGCCTTCGCGCTGGTCGTGGTGCAGGCGTTCGCGACCGCCGCGATCGTACCGGCGATTTACGCGATCGCGCGTAAGCGTACGAGCGATGCGTGGGCGGCGGGGATCGCCTGCATCGCGTTACTGTATCCGCCCCTGCAAGGGGTGACGTTTACGGATTTTCACGAGGTGGGTTTGGCCCCGGCCGCGGTAGCCTGGTTGCTCTGGGCAATCGACGCACGCCGGTTTGGGATCGCGGCGGTGCTGCTGGCGGCAGTGCTGTCGATCAAGGAAGATCAGGCACCGGCGATGGCGTTTCTCGGAGTCGCCGGGTGCGTGTACTTCGGCCGTCGCGGGGAGCGCGGCGGCTTCGTCTTTTCGGCGATGGCGGCGGCGGCGGCGATGGCGGTCTTTGGGGCATACTTTACCATCGTGCGGCCGTTGGCCGGCGCGCAAGAACGCTGGATTCCGAGTCATTTCTATGCGTGGGGCGAAGGCGCGCCGGCGATTCCGCTTCCGGCTCAAATCATCGGACGGCTCACCTATGCGCTCGAGGCTCTCGTACCGCTGGCCTTTTTGCCGCTGCGTTCGCCGGTCATCTTACTCGCCATACCCGGCTTCGCCGAAGTTCTGGCGTCGCGCGAGCCGCTGACGTACACGATGGGCCAGCATTATGCGGCGGCGTGGATCCCGTACGTCTTGGTCGCATTCGCGTTGAGCGCGGCGCGCTTACTCGAGCGGTCGCCGGTTGCCGGGGCTCGATGGATCCGCGCGAGCGCCGTCTTGTGCGTGCTGACGACGGTATTTTTCAGTCCGCTCCATCTCGGGCATTTCTTGCGTATGCCGCAGGCGCGCGACGCCGCGACTCGAGCGGCGATCGCCGCTCTTCCACGATCGGCGAGCATCGGCACCTACGACGAGATCTACGCCCATTTAGGATTTTTTCCGGGTGCGGCGATCGGGATTCGCGCGCATCCCGAGTACGTGTTGTACGACCAACGGTACGTGTCGTCCGCGTGGTCGCAGCGGTGGTTCCCGGCGATCGCGCGGGCTCTGGCCGGCGGCGCTTACGCGGTCGTTTCGAAGCGCGACGGCGTCATCGTGTTGCAGTCGGTGCCAGCGACCAACGGCCGACGTTCCAAAACGCCCCCGAAAGCGACGTCGTCTGCCCCCGTAGCCGGTCCGTAAAGACGTTAAGCTGCGCGCGCCGATAGGTCAACGCGATCGGAAGCTCGCGATAGAGCACCGACTGCAGCGAACGATAAATGGCCTGCCGGCGCGCCCGATCGTAGGTGCTTAGACCGCGCGCGAGCAGAGCGTCGATGCGCGGGTCGCAGATGCGCGACTTGTTGTATCCGTTCGGCGGTACGTTGGCGCAGGCGAACTGATCGGTCGTATCCGGATCGTCCCCGTTTTCGAAGGAGTAGAGCGCCATTTGGAACTTTCCACCGTAAACGGGCCCGTTCTCGGAAGCGGGGGCGACGAACTGCGTGATCGCATACTGTTTGAGGGTGACGGTGGCCCCGATGGCGCGCTCGTACTGCACGATGTTGTCGGCGACGGTCGCATCGCCCGGGGTGGCGGCTTGAATGATCAGCTGCGGCTCGAGGCGGCGCCCGTTCTTGACGCGCACGCCGTCGGCGCCGGCGCGCCAGCCGGCCGAGTCGAGCAGCGCGCGTGCGCCCGCGGGATCGTAGGGAACGTCGGGGTAGTCGCGCGGGTCGAACGCCCAGAGAAACAGCCCCGCGCCCGCGTGACGAGTGGTCAGCGCGCCGCGATACGCCTTCGCGACGAGCGCGCGCAGATCGGTCGCTTCGGCGAGCGCGTGACGAACGCGCGGGTCGGCCGTCAGCGGGTCGCGCGTGTTGAAGATGATCGCGCCGACCGCATTCTCCGGCGTACTGGTGACGCGATAACCGCGAAGTTTGCGCAGTTGAGGATAGTTTGCGTAGTCCTGCTCGTTGAAGTAGCCATCGACGGCGTGCGTTTCGAGAAGGTTCAAAGCCGTCTGCGGATTCGGCACGAACAGGATCGTCATCCGGGGGATCGCCACCGGCGCTTTCCAATAATGCGGATTCGCCTCTAACTCGACCCGGTCGTCGCGCAGCCAGCGCACGACTTTGTACGGTCCCGAACCGAAAGGCTGGGAATTGAAGGCGACCTGATTAAAGTCGGGAGCGCCGTCCAGCGCGTGCTTGGGGAGGATCGGGAAGCCCTGCGGTGCTTCGACGACCGTCACGAGGGGCGGAAACGGACGCTTGAGATGGAGCACGAGCGTCGTCGGATTGGGAGCTTCGGCGCGCGCCACCACGTCGTAGGCAAAGCGGCTCTGGACGTTGTTGTGCGGATCGTTGATCGCCTGGATCGACCAGGCGCAGTCCGCCGCGGTCAGCGCGACGCCGTCGGCGAAGCGCACGCCCGAACGAATATGGTAGACGATCGTTTTCCCATCGGCGCTGATGCCGCCATTGCGCAGGGTCGGAACCGCCGTCGCGACGTCGGGAACGAGCCTTCCGCGGTCGTCGAACTTGACGAGATACGAAAAGACGAGCAAGCCCCATTGCGCGGCCGAGGTGCCGTTCTCCAAGGCGGGGTTGAGCGAACGCGGTTCCCACTGTTGAGCGATGACGAACGTATCGCGGGCCGGAGGCACGCGGCTGCAGCCCAGCAGTAAAGCAATTGCGGACAAGCCGGCGGCGAGACAGCAGACACTCCGCTGCAGCCTGGCCCGACGTCGCGTCGAAGAAGGAGGCTGCCCGGCGCCGTTCATTCTCGTCCTCTTCCCGCTGGGGGACGCTCCGCGCCTTCGTAACTCTTG
>DASXDV010000009.1:0-1819 GCA_036490465.1 Candidatus Tumulicola sp.
TGACCCGGGTGGGCGTGATCTTTCCAGGGCAGGGATCGCAGGGCGTCGGCATGGGCGCCGACGTGGCGACGCGGTCGCCGGCGGCGGCGGCGCTGCTGGAGCGCGCGTCCTCCCTGCTCGGCTACGATTTGCTCGGCTTGCTCGCATACGGGCCGGAAGAAAAGCTTCGCGAAACGCGCTTCAGCCAACCCGCGATCTTCGCAACGAATCTCGCGCTGTATGCAGCTGTGGGCGAGGAACTCCAGCCGGTCGTCAGCGCGGGGCACTCGTTCGGTGAATTCTGCAGCCTGGTCGTCGCGCGAGCGATCGAGTTCGACGACGCGTTACGGATCGTCGACGAGCGCGGCCAGGCCATGCAGCATGCCGCCGAACTGGCGCCGGGTGGGATGTCGGCCATTCTCGGGTTGGACGCCGACCGCGTGCGTGCGATCGCCGAAGCGACTCAAAGTGCGACCGGCGCACGAGTGCAGCTCGCCAACTTCAACTCGCCGACGCAGATCGTGATCAGCGGCGACGTCGCCGCGGTCGCCCAAGCTGCCGAAGCGATGCTCTCCGCCGGTGCCAAGCGCGTCGTGCCGCTCAACGTTTCGGGGGCCTGGCACAGCGACTTAATGGAGCCCGCGATCGCCCGCTTCGGTGCGGCGGTGGATCGCGCGCACTTCGGCATTCCCGCTTTCGACGTCATTTCGAACGTCGACGCGCGCCCATATCGCGACGTCGCGACGATCAAACAAAATCTGGTTCGTTCGATCGCGCACGAAGTTCGCTGGCACGACGCCGCCCAGCGGCTGCTTTCGTACGATCTGGACTGCGTCGTCGAGTTCGGCGCGAGCGGGGTCCTCGGGCCGCTCGTGCGCCGGCTGCCGGGCGCGCCGCGCGTCCTGGTGGTCAGCGACTACGCCGGCGTGCAGCAATTGCGCGCGGTCCTGAGCGCCGGCGGGGGCGACGAAGCGCTCGCGGGAACTGGCCGCGGATGAGATTCGACGGCAAGAGTGCATTGGTGACGGGAGCGAGCCGCGGCATCGGGCGCGCAATCGCCGTCGAGTTCGCGCGGCGCGGCGCCGACGTGGCATTGCTGGGTCGCGACGTCCCCGCGCTGGAGGAAACGGCGGGGCTGTGCGCTGCAGCCCGTCCGGGTGCCGTCGCGCACCTGTTCGCCTGTGACGTGACCAAGCAGGCTTCCGTCGACGAGGCGGTTGCCGAAACGGTCTCCCGATTCGGACGGTTAGACTGCGCGGTCGCCAACGCCGGGCAGTCGGTCGACGCGCTGCTGATCCGCCTCAAACCCGAGACGCTCGACCACCTGCTCGACGTTAATCTGAAATCGGCATTCCACCTCTGCGCCGCGGTCGCAAAACCGATGATGAAACAGCGGGCGGGTGCGATCGTCCTCGTATCGAGCATCGTCGGGATCATGGGAAACGCCGGACAGGCTGCCTATGCTGCGTCCAAGGCGGGGCTCATCGCCCTTTGCAAGTCGGTCGCAAAGGAGTTGGGTTCGAGGAATATAAGAATCAACGCCGTCGCACCGGGCCTCATCGAGACCGCGATGACGCAGAGAATGCCCGATGCCGCTCGAGAGTTCTTAATAAAACAAGCCGCCCTCGGGCGTCCGGGGACGCCGGAGGATGTCAGTGGCGCCGTCGCCTTCCTCTGTTCCGACGCCGCCGGCTACATTACCGGGCAGACCCTCGTCATCGACGGCGGCGTGTTAATGTGAAAAGTGGCTTCGATTTAGTACCGTCGTCAATAAGGAGACGTGATGTCCACCACCTTCGATAAAGTGAAGAAGATCATCGTCGAGCAGCTCGGAGTCGAC
>DASXDV010000044.1:0-16704 GCA_036490465.1 Candidatus Tumulicola sp.
TCAACGCGTTGATGGCCGAAGCGCGCGAGGCGATCGAGACCGGGACGTGGCACGCACTCCGAGCGCGGATCGCGTCGGCGCAACGAACCGATCCTCGGGTTTGAAGCGTCCGCCCGCGGGAAAGAGCCTACGACCATGGCGAGAATTTTATTCGTGGTGACTAGCCACTCGCAGGTCGACGCGCAACGGTCGACCGGGCTCTGGCTCGAAGAATTCGCGATTCCGTTCGAGGCGTTCCGCGCGGCCGGAATCGAGAGCGTTACCGCTAGCCCCAAAGGCGGGGCGATTCCGGTGGATCCGGCCAGCGCGCACGGGACGAGGCCGAGCGAGGCCGTGTCGGCGGCGCTCTCCCAATCGCGCTCGCTGCAAGAAGCCGGCAATGCTTTGGAATACGACGCGATTTTCATCCCCGGCGGCCACGGCGCGATGTTCGATTTGGCCGGTAGCCTCCCCCTGAAAACGCTCTTGAGCGAGTTCGACGTGCAGGGAAAGATCGTCGCCTCCGTTTGTCACGGTCCGGCGGCGTTCGTCGACGCCATTCGGGCCGAGGAGCCGCGGACGCTGGTGGCAGGACGCACGCTGACCTGCTTCACCGATGAGGAGGAGCGCTCGACCGGACTGGTCGCGGCGATGCCGTACTTGCTCGCCACGAAACTGCGCGAACAGGGAGCGACCGTCGTCGAGCGCGCCCCCTGGGCGGAGCACGTCGAGATCGACGGCACGTGGATCACGGGGCAGAATCCACAATCCAGCGGCGCCGCCGCGCGGGCCGTCGTCGAAGCGCTCGGCGCGCGCGCCTAAACGCGCGTCCGGTCCAGTCCCCGCACGACGGCGGCGCATTCCGCGCAAATCTCCGGGTAGTCCGAGTCCGTTCCAAGTTCGCGGAATTTCCAGCAGCGCCGGCATTTTTGGCCGTCGGCGGGCAGCATTTCGAAGGCGACGACGCCCTCGGCCGGCTCGCCCGTGGATGGGACCGATTGCAGTTCGAGCTGCGAAACCACCAGCGCCTCGCGCAAGCCATCGCCGAGCGCCGCTAACCGGCGATGCGTCGCCGGCGTTGCATCCAGCCGGACCTTCGCCTCGAAGTCGCGCGGCGACTCGCTGGCCGCAACCCGTGCCCTGAGCGAACGCAGCGTTTCCCACAACTCCGCGTCGGGGGCGTGCGCTTCGCGTTTGAGTTGCGCGCCTTCGAAGGACGTATCGAAAATGCTTTCGCGATCCCCGCGCAGCCCGGGCGCGAGCGCTTGCCACGCTTCCTCCGCGGTGAACGATAACACCGGTGCCAGCGCCGTGAGAAACCGCGTCAGGACGTACAGGAGCGCGGATTGTCCGCTACGACGGCGCGGGTCGGCGGCCGCAGCCGAGTAGAGCGGGTCCTTCAGCGCGTCGAAATACAGACTCGACATCGCACTTTCGAACTCCACGACGCGCAGATAGACTTCGTGAATCGCAAACCGGCGATACGAGCGTCGAACTTCTCCCGCGAACGCGTCCGTAACGGCGCACGCCAGCCGGTCGAGCGGCCGCATCGCTTCAGGCGGCACGACCTCGCGTGGATCGAGATCGTCGAGGTTCGAAAGCATGAAGCGAATCCGGTTGCGCAGGTTGCGATAGACCCGTCCGATTTGTTCGACGACGTGGGGGCCGAAGCGCACGTCGTCGACGAACTCAACCGAAGCGACCCAGAGACGAAGCACGTCGGCTCCCCACATTTCCATCGCTTCGCGGGCGCCGATGCCGGTCCCGAGCGACTTCGACATGGCGCGGCCTTGCTCGTCGTTGACCCAACCGTTCTTTACGACGCAGCGATAGGGGGCGCGGCCCTTGATGGCCACGCCCGTGATCAGCGAACTGCGAAACCAGCCGCGGTACTGGTCGCCGCCCTCTAAGACGGCGTCGCTGGGCCAGGTGAGCCCGTTGCGGCCGAGCACGGCCAAATGCGTGACCCCGGACTCGAACCAGATGTCGACGATGTTTCGCTCTTTTTCGAACCGCGTGCCGCCGCACTTCGGACACGCGAAGTGCGGTGGGAGAAACGACTCGACCGGATCGGTCCACCACGCGTCCGCGCCGACCTCGCCGAAACGCTTGGCGACGATCCGGGCGACGGCGGGATCGAGCAGCGATTCGCCGCAGTCGCGGCAGACGAGCGCCGGAATCGGCGTTCCCCAGGTGCGCTGCCGCGAAATGCACCACTCGGGGTGCGTCTCGATCATCTGGCGCTGACGCGCTTTCCCCCACGGCGGCACGTACTCGACCGCATCGATCGCATCGAGCGCGCGCTGGCGCAGCAGATTCTGGTCCATCGCGATGAACCACTGCGCGGTCGCGCGGAAAATCACCGGATTGTGACAACGCCAGCAGTGCGGATAGGAGTGTTCGTACTCCTGTACCCTCCACAGCGCGCCGGCCGCCCGCAAGTCTTCGACGATTACCGGGTTGGCATCGAAAATGTTCGCGCCGGCATACCGGCCGGCTTCGATGGTGAAACGCCCGGCCGCATCGACCGGATTGAGAATCGGAAGATTGTACTTCACGCCGGTGTCGAAGTCGTCCGCGCCGTGCCCCGGCGCCGTATGAACGGCCCCCGTTCCGGTTTCGAGGTCGACGTAATCGGCGAGCACGAGTTGCGAGTCGCGGTCTCCCAGCGGATGCCGCACGGTCAAGCCGTCGAACTGCCGCCCGGCCGCGCGCCCGACGAGGACGGCCTCCGAAAAGCGCTCGCCAAGTGCGTCGGGCGCGCGGTCGACCGCTAAGAAGAGCGTCTCGTTTCCGAGGTCGTACAGTCCGTAGGTCGCGTCGGGTCGCAGAGCGATCGCCGCATTCGCGGGCAGCGTCCAGGGCGTCGTCGTCCAGATGAGCACCGATAACGGCTTGTCGAGTCCGTCCGGCATCGAGCCGCCGCCGGCTTCGAAACGGCTGAGAATGGCGCGCCGTTGGCGATCGTCGGCGGGGAAGCGGACGTAGATCGACGGCGACGTTTTCGGTTCGTATTCGATCTCGGCTTCGGCGAGCGCCGTCTCGTCGTGAACGCACCACAGCGTCGCGCGCAGCCCCTTATAGAGTTGCTGCTTTTCCGCCAAGTCGGCCAGCGCCGTCACGATCGTTGCTTCGAACGCCGGATCGATCGTTCGATACGGATGTTCCCACAAACCGAAGTTGCCCATGCGGATTCGAGTTTCGCGCTGGCGATCGAGCCAGAAGAGCGCGCGTTCCCGGCACTTCGCGCGCAGCTCGAGCGGATCGATCGCGTGGAAATCTTTGATGCCCAAGTGTTTGAGCGTTTCCAGTTCGATCGGAAGACCGTGCATGTCCCAACCCGGCACGAACTTCGCGTGTTTACCGTCGAGCAGCGCCACCTTCACGAACACGTCTTTGAGGACCATGTTGAACAGGCCGCCGACGTGCGGCTCGTTGTTGGCATAGGGCGGCCCGTCGTGCAGGATCCACGGCTCGTTCGCGGCGTTGCGCTCGAGCCGCCGCTCGTACGTCGCCCGCTCTTGCCACCAAGCGACGCGGTCCGGCTCGCGCTTGGGAAGATCGGCGCGCATCGGAAATGCCGTCTTCGGTAGATTCAAGGTATCGCGGTAGTCGCGTCCGGATTGGGTCATGGAAGCGCACTGGTTTCGCCCTGCGCGGGGCCTTCGTCCCGCAGCAGTTCGCCCAACACGTCGAAGTTACGCTCGGCCGAGGCGCGTAAGCCGGCGGCACGCTCGGTCAAGAGGGCGGCTAGGGCGTCGCGCTCTTCGATCAGCCGGTCGACCAGCGCGTCGACCGACGCGTCGTCGGGCGGGGGAAGGCCGGGCGTCCATAAGGGCGACAGTGGATAAGATAGCTCGTCGCACAGGGCGCTGACTTTCGGATCGTATGGAATAGCCAAAAACGGCACGCCGAACCGGGCGGCCAGCACGAGTGCGTGCAGCCGCATTCCGACCACCACCCGCGCCCCGCGCAAAATCGCGGCGGCTTTGGGCAGCGGACATTCGGGCAGCAGAACCGGCGCCGATTCGCAGGCGCGAATGATCGCGGTGGACACCTCGGCATCCCCCGCGCCGCCCAGCGGAAGGAAGGCGGCTCGGACGCCGTGTTCCCGAGCCAACCGATCGACCGCGCGGGCGATCGCCGCACTGCCGGCTTTGAGTCCCGGAATCTTGCGCACGCTGACGACCGCGTAGGGGCCGCTTTCGGGACCGAGCCCGTCGGCCGCCAGATCGCAATCGGACGCGTTGAGATCGTAGAGAAAGACCGGATCGGCGGTGCGGTCGACCGGCGTGTCGGGCACGAGGGCGTGGAAGAGTTCGCGCGATCGCTCGTCGCGCACCGTGGCCCGCCGAAGGCCGCGGCAAAAGCGGCGCACGACCGCGCGACCCCAACGGTCGAGGGGTCCGATCGACTGAGCGAAGATCATCGTCCGGCGATTGCCGCGAATCGCCTCGCGCACGACGCCGGCATAGTAGAGCAGGCTGCGTAGGCTGGTCGCGTTTTGCAGCAGTCCGCCGCCGCCGGAGATCACGACGTCGGCACGACCGACGGCTTCGCGCACCGCGCGCCACGGCCAGCGGGGACTCCCGATCACGTCGAACGCTGCCGCCGTCAGGCCCGGCGAGGCGGAGAGCACTTCGACGTCGACTCCGGGAAAGCGCGCGCGGATGCGACGAACGATGATTTCGAGCAGCGCTTCGTCACCGAGGTTCCCGAACCCGTAGTAGCCGGAGATGAGCACGCGCATCGCTACTCTTCAATTCAACGCGCGGCGGCGACGCGCGCGATCCGCAGGCGATAGATCCAAACGACGACGGCCCCGATGACGACGCCGATCGCGAGGCCGTTGAAGATCCGCAAGAGCGAAACCGTCAGCGGCGTGTGCAGGTGCGAGAACGTGTCGATCACGTCGCCGATTCCGACGCCGATCCCCAGCGCCAGCAGCCACCCGATGGCGCGTCGATGCCCGGCGGCCAGCGCCGGAAGCAGCATCATGCACGGAAAGCCGATCAGGAACTCCTTGAAGCGCGGGCGGACGCTCAATACGCTGGTCAGCACGTGACGAAGCGCCAACTCCGCCTGCGACGGCGAGATGTCGCTGTCGTTTCCGCTGCGCATCACCAGCACGACGGCGGCGCCGACGATGGCGATGCCCGCAAGCAGCTGATACGTGAGCACCGGCGACATGAAGACGTCGCTTGGGCGCCGCACGCCGGAGCCGTAACGCCGATCGAACAGATAGAGTCCCAGCGCGATCACGGCGGGCGCGACCAAAATCATCCGGACGCCGCGAAAGCGTTCGATTTCCTCCATCGCCAAGGGCGAACTCATCACCCCGACGACCACCAGCGCGCCCAACAGCGCGACGCCGGTGGCCGCCAACGTCCAGCCGATGCAGCGCAGAATTTGCACGCCCGTGCGCTCCGCCGGCGCTTCGGCAAACGCCGGGACGAGCACCAGAAACGCGGCCGTTGCGAACAACAGCGCGCCCGCTAATGCGATCGCCGAGCGTCCCAGCATCGAATGATGCACGAAGAGTTCGCCGAGGTAGACCAAGATCGTCAAGCCGTAAGCGGCAATCGCCCAGCGCGTGCGATAAAGGCCGAAGAAGCCGAGCAGCAGCACGAACGCCGACGGCACCGCCAGCGCCGCCACGCCCACGAGCACGCGATTATTTCCGCGATACAGCGGGATCGGCGTCGCCCTTCCTAGGCGGAAGCCGTCGGCCCGCAGCGCGTCGGCAATCTGGCCGACCATTTCCACATTGGTCTTTTCGATCGACAGGTCGCCGTCTTGATGGTCCCACGGACGCAGGTACACGACGCGAACGTTGCGCTCGCGCACGCCTAAGACGTACCGCGCTACCGCTGCGTCGAGTTTGATCTTGTCGAGTTCGGTTTTCGCGATCGCTTGCACGCGCACCGTCCGGCCCGGAATATCCCGAGCGAGCGTATCGCTGCCCTTTTGCACTTGGCTTGCGTCGTACGTTTCGATCGCCCCGAAGTTGAAGGCGTGCCGCTTGAAGACGGCCGCCGCGTCTTCCAGATGATCGGGATAGCCGAGCACTTCGTTGCGCAGTCCGAAGAAGATCACCGTCGAAACCTTCGGATCGTACCGGAGCACGTCGTCGGTGGCCGCTTCGATCTGCGGGCCCGAAAAGCGCTCGTCGTTTTGAAATCGCGGAACGAGTAGTAGCCCTAAGCGGCGCGCGAGTTCGATTTGATCGGTCGGAATGCCGAGCGCGATATTGTTGAAGTAGTCGATCTGGGTGCGAACTTCGAGCAGCCAGGGTCGCACCCCGCGCAGCACGCGGATGCCGCCGGGTTTGAAATGCAGTGCGAGCTGCGTTCGGTATCGCTCGTACGTCGCCGGATCGGAAACGAGCAAGTAGACGGCGCCGGCGTCGATCCGGCGCGTGGCCACGAGCGCCGCCAGCAACGGGTCGCGGATCGGAGAAACCCGCGCCTGATTCATCAAGGCCGCGCCGGTCGTCGCGTACGCCTTGCCGTCGTCGCCGACGTTGCCGCCCAGTTCCTCGGTTACCGCCAGCGAGGTGAGTCCGGCGCGGCGCAACGCGATCAAAAATCCGCCGGGATTGTAGTTATACGCCCGCGCTTCTGCCGAGAAATCCTGGTAATCCATCGCGATCTCGACGCGGCGCGCATGCGCCTCCGTCCGAAGGCGAAAGAAGCCGACCGCTAGACAAGCCAGCAGCGCGACGGCTAAAACGATTGCGGCATAGCGCGTGCGAGGCGGCAGGGAGGTCACGAAGGCGCCCTTTTCGACCGCCGGGGGCGCAGGCCCGCTCGGAACCCCGCCGGCCCAAAGCGGCGGTCCGGAAAATCAAGAGGACCCGCCGGAGGCGAGTCCCCTTGCCGTCGCGTATGCACGTTCCCTTTTTGTCGGGACCACGCATACCGGGTGTGGGCGACGAGTGATGCTGAAACACGCTCGCTCATAGCCCATTTTCGAGCGGCGTGCGGCCGTTAATTTGACTTAACCAAAAAGTGCCGCTTTTGTCAATGGCGCCATGCCGGCCGGCGCTTTTCGAGAAACGACTCGATGCCTTCGCGAGCATCAGCCTCCAGCGCGTTCATCGTCATGACCTCCTTGGCGTAGGCGTACGCCGCCCCCCCGTCGAGGTCCACCTGAGCGTAGAACGCGGCCTTTCCGATCCCCACGACCGTGGCGCTTGCCGCCGCAATTCGGCCGGCCAGCGCGAGGCTTTCGGCGTGCAGGCGTTCGAGGGGAACGACCCGGTTGACCAGCCCCCACGAACGAGCCGTCGCCGCGTCGATCAGCTCGCCGGTCAGCAGCATTTCCATCGCGCGCTTGCGGCCGACCGCCCGCGTCAGCGCCACCATCGGCGTGGAGCAAAACAGCCCGATTCGAACCCCCGGGGTGGCGAAGGTGGCCGTCTCCGCCGCTACGGCCAGGTCGCAGGCCGCCACCAGCTGACAGCCCGCGGCCGTCGCGACGCCGGCGACCTCGGCGATCACCGGCTGGGGGATGCGCACGATCCGCTCCATCAGAGCGACGCAGGCGTCGAAAATCGTGCGGTAGTCCTCGATGTCGCGGTCTAGCAACTCCCGCAGGTCGTGACCGGCCGAAAAAGCCGGCCCCTCGGCGCGCAGAATGACCGTGCGCGCGTCCTGCCGCCCGACCTCGGCTAGAGTGCCGTCCAGCTCGCGCATCATTTCAAGCGACAGCGCGTTGCGGCGCTGGGGGCGCTTCATCGTCAAGACGACCGCCTCGTCCTCGCGCTGGACCTCTACCAACCGATCGGCGAGCATAAGGGAAGACTACGGGTCGCCGCGGACCGCGGCCTCCCAACCGTTGCGACTACGGCCGGAACTTGAAGCCCAGCATGCCAGCGCATCCGGGAAACGCCCGCTTCAAGCGTCCAGCGCGCTGCGATACGCTTGTAGGACGTCACGGCGGGTGACGATCCCCAGGAGCGTTTGGTCCTCTCGGTTCACGACGGGCAAGAGCGGGATCGCTCCGTCGGCCATCAGCGTCGCTGCCCGTTCGACCGTATCGTCTGGAGTTAGCGATTCGGTCGACGCATGCGCGAGGCTTCCGACGATGCGGCTACCCGCTTCGATGCCGATGACGCGCGCCAAGTCGGAGGTTCTGACGATACCGACGAAACGGCGGCCTTCGCAAATTGGGATGACCAACTCGTCGTCACCGGCAAGCCGTCGCGCGAGCGCGGTTACGGTTTCATCCGGCCGCGCGACGACTGCCGGTTGGCGTACGATCGCCGAAATCGGTACGCGGCTTAGGAAGCGCGGCCGGCGCACGCGTTGCCAGTCGATCCCGCGCCGCAGCAACTTCATCTCGTAGACCGTATAGCGAAGCAGGCGGCGCCCCAGCAGCGACGCGATGACTACGCAGACCATCAACGGGAGAATGATCGTGTAATCGCTCGACATTTCGAAAACGATCATGATCGCAGTGATCGGCGCCTCCGCTGCGGCTGCGAATACGGCGGCCATGCCGACCAACCCATAGGCGGCGGGCGGCGCGGTCCACAGTGGAAACGTTTCGTGCACGAATCGACCAAACCAATCGCCAAGGAAAGCGCCGGTGAAGAGCGACGGCGCGAACACACCGCCCGAACCACCCGAACCAAGGGTCAACGAGGTCGCGAGCGGCTTGAGCGCGGCAAGAGCGAGCGCGCGCGTGCCGGCCACGTGACCGTCGAGCATCTGCTGCATTGGGCCGTATCCCACGCCGAGAACCTGCGGAAACCAGATGCCGATAACGCCGACGAGACCGAAGCCGATTCCACCTTTTACCCAGGCCGGGATCCCCAGCGCCTCAAACGCATCTTCAAACCAGTACAACACCCGCACGAAACCCGTCGCCCACGCCGCAGCGATGAAACCCAAGACGGCGTACAGTCCCAATTCCCAAGGCGAAACCAGGACGAAGCCGGATGCATTGAACGACGGATGGTTTCCCAGGAAGGCGCGGCCGACCACGGCCGATACCACCGAGGACACGACGACGGCCGCGAACGAACGGGGCGCGAATTCGCCAAGGATCACTTCCGCCGCGAAGAAGACGCCCCCGATCGGTGCGTTGAACGTCGCCGAAATGCCCGCGGCCGCTCCGCATGCGACGAGCGTGCGGACGATCGGCGCCGGCGCCCGCGCCAGTTGGCCGATCGTCGAGCCGATGGCGGAACCGATTTGTACGATCGGACCTTCTCGTCCGCAACTTCCTCCGAAACCGATCGACGTCGCCGACGCGACCGCTTTAATCGCGATGACGCGCGGCCGCATTTGCCCGCCGCGCAGTGCCACCGCTTCCATGACCTCCGGAACGCCGTGTCCCTTCGCTTCCGGCGCAAACGTCGAAGCGATCCACGCGGCGAGCACGCCGCCGATCGCCACTTGCAGCACGACGGCGACCGGCCCGACGAGGGACGCGAGGCGCGCTCCGACGACGCCGAACGCAAGGTGCGTTTCCCCGGAGATAAGCAGCCGGAAAACAACGGCCCCGAAGCCGCCTCCAACGCCCACCAAAATAGCGGTAACGACGAGGAACGTGCTTTGAGAGATGTGGACGCGTCCGACGCGCAAAGCATAACGGCCATCGCGCATCACGTACTCGACGAAGTCGGCCTTCATCGGCGTCGCACCGCGGGAAGCGCGAGACCGCGCACGTCGAACTCTTTGAGAAACGTTTTCTGCACCGCGTCGCCGATACTCGTGGCGACGCAGGGTCGCACGCGTTCCTCGTAGCGCCTAAACTCCACAAGGCAATCGCCGACGCGGAGCGCCTCGGCAAGGACGAAAGCGCCGCTCGTTATCATGACCGTAGCAAGGCTCGGGATTTCAAGAATATTGAAAAAAATTCCGAATAGAACGTGGTGGGCGATGACGGGCTCGAACCGCCGACATCCTCCTTGTAAGGGAGGCGCTCTCCCAGCTGAGCTAATCGCCCTCTGACCGAGGCATCTTTTGGCGCCCGGCAGCGGCGCGCCTCGTCCGGGTAGGAGGATAGGCCGCCGAGGGGCGAAGCAAGCGGCTCGTTTCTCGTGCAACCTCCAGCGGTCCGCGGGTTGCCGCACGGAGATTCTTCGAAACAAGGGGTACCGCAGCTATGCTCCGGAGAATTTTTATATCGCTGGCGCTCGCGACGCTGGCACTACCCGTTTGCTCCCTGCCGGCCTCGGCCGACGTCCACAAATTCAAGGTCATCAACGAAGGCGGCCATCAAGTCGACCACCTGTATATTTCTCCGATTGCCGCCGAAAAGTGGGGACACGATCAGCTCGATGCCGACGAAGTGCTCTCCCCCGATCGCAGCGTCACGTTCGACATCGACACCGATTGCGAGATGGACGTCCGCGTCGTGTACCACGACGGCACCGTTCGAGTCGAAAAAGACATCGACACTTGTAAGTACGACCTCAGTCTAAAATACTGAGGACGGCGTTAGCGCCCCGTCTCGGCGATTTTTCGCTGGAGCAAGGCGATCGCGGCACGCAACTGGGCGTCGCGATCGATCTCGCCGAATTGCGCGTCGCGATTCTCGTCGATCGCCAGGTCGGGTTCGATTCCGCGAAGGTTGATGTCGCGCCGGCGCGGCGTCAGATAGTGAGCCGTCGTAATTTTGATCGCCGCGCCGTCGGGCAACGGGGTGAGCGTCTGCATGACGCCTTTCCCGAACGTCTTGGTCCCGACCAGCGTCCCGACGCCGTCGTCCTGGAGCGCTCCGGCCGTGATTTCCGATGCCGATGCGGTGTACTGATTGACCAGCACGGTAACGGGTAACGCGACCGACGTATCGTTATCGGCGTCGATGGTCGTCGCGTGGTTGCCGCGCTCCTCGACGGTCAGCAAAGCTTTGTTTGCGATGAATCGCCGGCTGATCAACAGCGCGGAGTCGACGTATCCGCCGCCGTCGTTGCGAAGATCGAGCACGATCGCCTTGGCATCCTGATTCTTCAGCCGCGCGATTGCCGTATCGAACTCCAGCGGCGTCGCTTTTCCGAACGCCATGACGTACACGTAGCCGATCGAGCCCGGCAGCATTTTAAAGATCACCGTCGGCGGCTGAACTTCCTCGCGTTTGATCGTGTAGGTCGCTTCCGTCGATCCCGGCCGCAGAATAGACACCTGCACGGCCGTACCCGCCTTCCCGCGCAGCAGCTTGCTCGCGGCATCCACGGTGAGCCCCTTGGTGGAAGCCGAGCCGATCGCCGTCATCACGTCGCCCGCACGCAAGCCCGACCGATCCGCCGGAGTCCCGGGCACTACGTACGCGAGCCGGATGTCCTTGGACACCGGATCCGGTTCGATCATGACGCCGATGCCGCTTATCCGCTCCGGATCTAAGGCGTCGTTGAACTGCTTGAACTCGTCGGGCGTAAAGAACTGCGTGTAGCGGTCGCCGACCGTTCGCGCCATCGCGGCGATGGCTGCATAGGCGAAATCGGTCGGTGCCGCGTGAGTCGCCTCGGCCGTCGCAGCGATCGCATCGTCCAACTCCGCCAGCGTTGCGTCGCTCGAGCTTTCGACGTGGAGCACCGGCGGCGCGACGGTGACGCCGCGCTTGCGCGCTTCGCCGGCCAGCGCGTCGGAGGCCGACGCGAGGAGCGCCTGAGGGTCGACCGGCCGGTAGGCGCTGGCCGTGAGCAAGCGGTAGCTCTCGTGAACGTCCGCCGCAACCGCCGGCGGCAGAGCCGGCGCGGCTGCCGCTCCCAGACAAAACGTGGACGAAACAACCAGCGCGGCTCGAACCAGCGCCCCGTTTACAATTCTTGGCATCGTACCTTCTCTATCGGCGCAACGCAAAAAAAGCCTCGTCGGTTTCGTGCGCTGCGTAAAAAGCCGCTAAGTCGAGGCACGCCGGAGGCGGTCCATGATCGCCACACCCAAACCGGTCTCGGGCACGGGTTCGGCGTCGATGCGTTCGAGACCGAGATCGTCGAGCTCGTGCAGCGTCTCGAATAACCGTGCCGCGGCCTCGCGCAGATCGCTCGATTCGGAAAGCCGGCGAACGTGCGCGTAGCCGGGCGGCGCGGCGGAAAGCGTCACCAATGCGGCGCGCGAGCGCTCGCCCGGCGGAACCCGCTGGGGGTCGATCAGCCGCAGCGGCGTTTGCGGTGCGTAGTGATGCGTCAAGCGGCCGGGGGCGCGAGGGCGCCCGTCATCGGAAGGCGCTTGCAAAAGCGCCGTCCCGATCGCGGCTTCGATCGCTTCGCGGGGAATCGCACCGGGCCGCAGCAGCACCGGTTCCGGCTCGAGCGCGACGATCGTTGACTCGATACCGTGCTCGGCGGCTCCGCCATCGATGATGAGATCCACTTCGTCGCCCAGCGCGCGCGCGACGCGATCGGCTCGAGTCGGACTCAATCGCCCGAACGGATTCGCGCTGGGCGCTGCCAACGGAATGCCGGCGCGCGCGATCAGCGCGCGCGCGACCGCGTGGGCCGGCATCCGGACGGCGACCGTCGGCAAGTCCGCGGTCACCAGATCCGGTATGCCGGGGCGCTTGCGCAGCACGAGCGTTAACGGTCCGGGCCAAAACCGCTCGATCAACGCGCGCGCCCGCGCCGAAACCTCCGACGCGACTCGTTCGAGCATCGCCTCGTCGAGCACGTGCACGATCAACGGATCGAACTGCGGCCGGCGCTTGATTTCGAATACCCGCGCCACGGCGAGCGCGTCGAACGCATTTGCCCCAAGCCCGTACACGGTCTCGGTCGGGAACGCCACCACCCCGCCTTCGCGCAAACGCGCGGCCGCGCGGTCGAGATTTTCGGACGTCGCGGGAACGACCGGCATCGGCGCGATCAGACGGACACGTGCAGCCGGCCTTCGCCGACGAATACCGCGCTGCCGCCGACTTCGATCTTATCGGGCGCGTCTTCGGCCCAGTGCAGCCGGACGTGCAGCAGCGACGGACGGCCCATTGCGATCCCTTGCTCGTTCGAAAAGCGGTCGCGCCGCGCGAGGGCGCCGTGCCGAGCGAGATAGGCGTACAGCGGTCCCGTCGCGCCACCGGTCGCGGGATCTTCCGCAATCCCCGACATCGGCGCGAACATGCGCGCGTAGGCGCCCGTTTCGGTCTGCGCGAAGAGATAGACGCCGTTGAGTTCGTCCCAACCCAACTGTGCGCGGACCGTCGAAACGTCGAGAGCCGCCCGGTCGACGGCGCCCTTGGATGCGAGCGGCACGTATAGGAACGGGCTTCCCGCGCCCACGAGTTGCGATGGCAAGTCTCCGCGCACGTCCGCGACCCCGAGACCGGCCAGCGCGGCCGCATCTTCGCGCGCGATTTCGCGACCGAACGTCACCGGCGGCGTCGTCAGCCACGCGACCACCGGCTCGCCGGGGTCGATGGCGATTGCGACGTGCCCGATCCGCAGTTTGAGAGCAAACGATGCCTCCTGGCTGCGCGGCCAACGCAGGCGTTGCCGTAAAGCAATCGCCGTACCGACGCTCGGGTGTCCCGCAAACGGAATCTCGCGGTCGGGCGTAAAGATTCGCAGCGCGGCGACGGCGCCCGCATCGACGCGCGATAGAAAGACCGTCTCGGAGAGGTTGAGTTCGCGAGCAATTCGCTGCATCGTGGCGTCGTCGAACGACGCTTCAGGAAATATCGCGAGCTGATTGCCCGCGAACTGGCGATCGGTGAACACGTCGAGCAGTAGATAGTCGGCTGCGATGGTCATAGGCGGATGAATGACGTTCGAGGCGCGCGCTTCCCTCTTTGGACACTTTTGTGACCCCAATCACCGCTGCGGCGGTGACTCTGGTACTCGGGCAGTCGAATTCGTCCGAAAGGCGAGCGGTCGTCGCCCAAAAAACGCGGCAAATGGAAGGGCACGAGGCGCGAAGAAAGTAACGCAAGCAGGGAGAACTCACTTCCTACAGCGGCACCCGTGCCCGGAAGGTCGCAACAAACCGATTTGCATATGACCAAGTTCGTAACCACTCTCCCCACCGACGCCCCCACCGCGCAACCGCGAATCGGAGCCGACGCCGGAACGATTCCGCAGGACGCGCGACCGCGAACCGTCCCCGTCGTCTTAGCCGACTTTCAACGCGTCGTCATGACGCCGCCGTGTCCCCAGGACGAACTCAAGCGGATTCAAGTTCATTTCATGACGATCGCGCAGAGCGCGAAGCGGGGTATCGTTTCGGAGCACGAGCGCCTCGAGTTGGGCCGGACCATCGAGGAACGAATGGCGCGCTACGGCGCGTCTTCACGACATATCGCCGCCCGTCAGGTCGGCGTGCTGAACTCCGATTTCGTAACGCACGATCCAGACGCAACCGGACACAAAAGGCTGTACGGCGATCTCCGCGTCGCCACCGGCGAGCAGTTGGACGCGCGGATGGCGTTGTTCGAACGAACGGCGTGCGCCGTTCTCGAGCGCATCTACGGCGACGGCGCTCTTAAGCCCGACGGCATCGTGCATGCAACCTGTTCGGGGTACGTCTCTCCGAGCCCGGTTCAAGTCTTTCTGTCGCGCCGCGGCTGGCTCGATACCGACGTCACGCATTCCTATCATATGGGTTGTTACGGCGCGTTTCCGGCGGTGCGCACGGCGCTCGGGCTGGTTGGATCGTCGTATTCGTCGCTGCCGACGCCCAAAAAGCGGGTCGATATCGTCCACACGGAATTTCTGTCGCTGCACTTCGATTTGCTCGGCGAGACTCCCGACGCGTTCGTGACCTCTACGCTGTTCGCCGACGGATTCATCAAGTATTCGGCGTATCCGCAATCGGAGTTTGCCAAGTCGAGCGGCCGCGGGTTGAAGATTCTCGCGTTCGAGGAGCGGATCTTACCGGATTCGCTTCCGGAAATGACCTTGCGGCCGGGACCGCTGCAGTTCGATATGTCGCTTTCGAAACGCGTTCCGTTTCTCATCCGCGACTCGATTGCGGAGTTTGTCGTCTCGATCGCCCGGCAGGCGAACATCGACTTCGAGCGCGAGAAGAGCCGCATGGTTTTCGCCATCCATCCGGGCGGCCCGGCGATCCTCAACCAGATTCGCAGCCGCTTGGGCATCGAAGAGTCGCAGATCGCCCTTAGCCGTCAAGTTTTGCTCGAAAACGGCAACATGGCGTCGGCGACGGCGCCGCACATTTGGCAGCAGATCGTGGACTCAGACGAAATCCCGGTCGGCGCCAAGGTGCTGAGCATGGCGTTCGGGCCTGGCCTGACCGTCATCGGGGCCTTCTTCGAAAAAGTCTAGCGACCGCAGCCGAACGAATTCGCCGGTGCCGAGGCGGGAATGCGGCTGAGGCGGACAAATCCTAGGACGCTATGGCTCAACCACCAGCGCAGAATCAGCGCTTCAGCGTACCGGCCCCGTTCTATTGGGCCGTCCGGGGCGTACACAGCGGAGCCCCCTTGTTCGTCGGGCTCGGCAACCTCGAATCGAAGGTACTAGGCCGTCGCTTGGCCGACGTTCGAATCGACCGTCCGGTCTACATCTGCGGGCTGCCGCGCGCGGGCACGACGATTTCGCTGCAAATGCTCAGCGAGCACCCCGACGTTACGACCCATAAGTACGCCGATTTCCTCATGCCGTACGCGCCCTACGCGTGGAACTGGCTCTTCCCAAAAATTCCGGTGGACGCGATGCGCAAACCCGTACCGCGCGTCCACCGCGACCGGATTGTGGTGACCCGCGACAGCGCCGAGATGGGCGAAGAGATCCTCTGGGAACATTTCTTCCCGTACATTCACGACGAGGATCGCGTGAGCGTCCTCGACAGCGAGACGTCGAATCCCGCGTTCGAGCGCTTCTACGCCGAACATCTCAAGAAGCTGCTGCTCTCGCGTAGCCGTCCGCGCTATGCGAGCAAGGCGATCATGTGCGTGATCCGGATGCAGTACCTGCTGCGGATCTTTCCGGACGCGCGCTTTCTGCTCTACGTGCGCAATCCGGTCGATCACGTGGCGTCGTTGCTCAAGCAGGATCGAATTTGGGACGAGCTGGACAACGACGATCCGCGTCAGATCGAAATTATCGAGATGACCGGGCATCACGAATTCGGAGCGCGCCAAATCATGGCCAACGTCGGCGACGCAAACGTCCTCGACGAAATCCATCAGCTTCGCGACGAAGGGCGAACGGTGCGTGCGCGCGCGCGCTACTGGGCGTATATGTACGACTTCGTGCTCAAGCAGATCGCGTCGGATCCGGCTCTCGCGCGCGCCGTCTGCACGGTGCGCTACGAAGACCTTTGCGCCTCGTCGGCCGACACGATCGACCGGATCGTCGAGCATATCGAGCTCGACCCGCAAAAATTCGCGGCAACCAAGACCGCGTACACCGCGAAGCTCTCGCTGCCCGACTACTACCGCCCGAACTTCGACGGCCGCGAGCTGGCGGACATCGTCGAGGTGACCGGCGACGTCGCCGCTCGTTTCGGATACGACGTCGCCGCGATCGCCGCGCGAGCACCCGCTCCGGCGCAAGAAAAGAGCCCGGCTTAGGAGGAGCGGCAAAGCGCCGGGCGATACTTCGATTTGCATGAAGCGACCGCCCAAACTACGGGCCGGCGCCGCGTTGCTGTTGGCACTCGCTGCCGGCGGATGTACCGGCACCACCTCGTCGACCACCCCCCCACCCGCGCCGCCGCCGGCGCCCGCCAACGTCGCCGGCCAGTATCGCGGCACGGTGACCGACAGCGCCTTCGGAAACGGCAAAGCCCTCGGCGATTTCTCGCAGACCGGCTCGACGGT
>DASXDV010000081.1:0-25796 GCA_036490465.1 Candidatus Tumulicola sp.
CGAGTAGTTTGCCGTGAAACTTCGGCCTTTGGATCTTCGGTTAGCCGAGGCCTTGCCGGCTGGGTCGCTCTTCGCGGTCGGGGGGCGCGTTCGCGACGAGATCCGCGCCGAGCTCGAGCCCGGCGCGGCCCCTCCGTCCGATTCCGACTACGTCGTCACGGGTCTCGAGCTGCCCGAGTTGATCGAGCGCCTCGGGAATTTGGGCCGCGTAGATCTCGTGGGCGCCTCGTTTGCGGTCGCCAAGTTGACGACCGACGGGGAGACGGTCGACGTGGCCCTCCCTCGTCGCGAGCGGTCTATCGGGACGGGTCACCGCGATTTCGAAGTTCGCAGCGGCCCCGAAGTGCCGCTCGCCGACGATCTCTCCCGCCGCGACTTTCGGATGAACATGATGGCCCGCGCGCTGCCGTCTGGGGAAATCGTCGATCCGTACGGCGGCGAAGCCGATATTCGCGCCCGCCGAATCGATATTCTCGGCGTCAACACCTTCGTCGAAGATCCGCTGCGCATGCTGCGGGGCGCCGGCTTTGCGGCCCGATTCCAGTACGCCCTCACGGATCGGCTACGAAGCGCGATGAGTGCCGCGGCGGCGCTGATCGCCACCATTTCGCCCGAGCGGATTCAGGATGAATTTGCCAAGTTGCTCACCAAGGCAAGCAAGCCATCCGTCGGATTCGAACTCCTGAGGGAGACCGGGCTGCTCGCGCACGTTTGGCCGGAACTCGTCGAGGGGTTTGGGGTCGAGCAGAACGAGTGGCACGCTTTCGATGTCTGGCATCACGCGATGGCCACGGTCGATGCCGCGCCGCCCGGCGACCTGCCGCTGCGGCTCGCCGCCCTGCTGCACGACGTCGGCAAACCCCGCACCAAGGACGGCCCCCACTTTTACCGGCACGAAATCGTCGGGGCTGCGATGGCCCGCGAGATGCTGGCCCGCGTGCGTTTTTCCAACGACGTCGTGCGCGTCGGCGAACTGCTGGTGCGCCAGCATATGTTTGCCGCCGATCCCGCCCTGACCGATGCGGCGGTCCGCCGCTTCATCCGCCGAGTCGGGCCCGAAAACATCGAACGTTTGTTCGCTATTCGGGCCGCCGACGTGGCCGGATCCGGCTTGCCGAAGCGCGGCGACCATAACGAGCGCTTTGCGGATCGCGTCCGAGCCGAAATCGCACGCAAACCGCCCTTTGCGATTTCCGATTTGCGCGTCGGCGGCGCAGACGTCGTCGACGCCTTGATTCGGCGCGGCGCTGCGCCGGCAAATTTTCGCGGCGACCCGCGCGTCGGCAACGCGCTGCGCTGGCTTTTCGAGCAGGTCACCGACGCGCCCGAGCTTAACGAGCGGACTTCGTTGCTGAAGCTTCTCGAGCGGTATCTCGACGCGTGCGACGCGCCCTCGGCTCGCGTATGAATTTCACGGAGTGGTGATGGCGCGCATTATCGCCTTGGTCAATCAGAAAGGCGGCGTCGGCAAAAGCACGACTGCCGTAAACCTCGGGGCCGCTTTAGCCGTCGCCGGCAAGCGCGTTTTAGTCGTCGACGCCGATCCGCAGGGCAACACGACCACCGGCCTGGGCATCGACAAACCGCGGCTGCAGCGCGACATCTACGACCTGCTCCTGCAAGAGGCGACCGCCGACGACGTGATCGTTCCCACCGAGCTGGAGCGGCTCTGGCTGGTGCCCGCGACGATCAATCTGGCCGGCGCGGAAATCGAGTTGGTCTCGGCCCTATCGCGCGAAACGCGGCTTCGCAACGCGCTCGCGCCGGTCGCGGAACGGTACGATTTCGTCTTTATCGACTGTCCCCCGTCGCTAGGTTTGCTGACGATTAACGCGCTGACCACCGCCCGCGAGTGCATCATTCCGGTGCAGGCCGAATACTACGCGCTCGAGGGGCTCTCGCAGCTCACGGCGGTGGTCGGACGCGTGCGCGAAGCGCTCAATCCCGAGTTGCGCGTCAGCGGCGTGCTGGTGACGATGTTCGACGGCCGGACGCGCCTCGCGACCGAAGTCCTCGAAGAACTGCTCAAGCATTTTCCGCAAGAAATGTTCAAAACGCAGATTCCCCGCAACGTTCGCATTTCCGAGGCGCCTTCGTTCGGGCGTCCGGTGATTCTCTTTGATTTGAAGAGCCGCGGCGCGCAGGCCTATTTGGCCCTCGCGCGCGAGGTGCTCGGCGTGGCGGAGGTAAGCGCGTGAGCGCGTCCAAACGCGGTCTCGGCAGAGGCTTGGATTCGCTGTTGGGCGAGGCCGCGGGGACGGCCGCGAGTTCGCAGGAGTTCGTCAAGGAAATCCCGGTCGGCGACGTCCGCCCGAATCCGTTCCAACCACGCAAGAATTTTCAACCCGAAGCGCTCGACGAGCTGAAGACCTCGATCGCGCAATACGGCGTGCTCGTGCCGATCATCGTGCGGCGACGCGGCGACGATTACGAACTCATCGCGGGCGAACGTCGCTGGCGCGCGTGCGCTGCGCTGATGCGGCCGACGATCCCCGCAATCGTGCGCGCGAGCGACGATCGCGAAACGCTCGAGGTCGCCATCGTCGAAAACCTGCAGCGCGAGGATCTCAATCCGCTCGAAGAGGCGGCCGGCTTTCAGCAGCTCATCGACGAGTACGGGCTGACCCAAGAAGAAGTCGCTCGCCGGCTGGGCAAAAGCCGCCCGGCCGTCGCGAACACCTTACGGCTGCTCGGGCTGGCCGATGCCATCAAAGCCATGCTGGTGGACGGCCGCCTCACCGCTGGCCACGCGCGAGCGCTCTTGGCCGTGCCCGAACCAGTGCGCGACGGACTGGCCGAACGCGCCGTCCGCGAAGGGCTGACGGTGCGCGCGCTCGAGCGCTTGACCGGCTCCGCGACCGCTCCGCCTGCGCCCAAATCCGCCCCCGCCCTGCGCCCGCTCTCCACCCACGAGCGCGAATTCGAAGATCGCCTGCGCGAACGGTTCGGCACGTTCGTCGCCGTCGTGCGGTACGGGCAGGGCGGCCGGATCGAGTTTCGTTTCGGCAATGACGGCGAGTTGGTTCGCTTGGGCGATCTGCTGCTCGGCGACGACGCGTGAATGTTCGTCCCGATAACGCGCATCGTGACGATGCTGATGTCGGCGGTCATCTGCTTCGCGCTGCTGGTGCCGCTCGCGCTGCGGCATCACAACGTCGTGCTCGCCGGGGTGCTCGTCGCCGTCTTCGTCGCGTACTTCGTGGCAAACGTGATCCTATGGCTGCGTCTGAAGCCGCGGACGTAATCCGCTCGCGTCGCGCCGCGCAGCTGCGCGGCATCTATGCGATCGTCAACGAAGGCGCGCGCGATCCGGTCGCCGTCGCGCGCGCCGCCCTTTCGGCGGGCGTTCGGGTCGTGCAATATCGCGCCAAAACCGGGATCGTTGCGGAACGCTTGCGCGCGCTGCGGCGCGCCACCCGCGAAAGCGGCGCGCTGCTGATCGTCGACGACGATCTCGAGGCCGCGGTCGCATTCGACTGTGACGGGGTCCACCTCGGTCCCGACGACCGGGGCTTCGGCGACGTCCCTGCCGTTCGCCGCGCGGTCGGCGACCGGCTGATCGGCCTGTCGTGCGGCACGCCGGCCGAAGCCCGGGTGGCCGAAGGCAGCGGCGCCGACTATGCGGGCGTGGGCTGCGTTTTTCCAACGGCTTCCAAGGCGGATGCCGGCGAACCGATCGGCGTCGCGGGCTTGCGCGCCGTCGCGTCCGCCACGCGCCTGCCGGCGATCGCCATCGGCGGAATCGGCGTCCGAAACGTCGCGGAGGTTGCCCGGAGCGGCGCGGCCATGGCGGCGGTCATCGCGGCGATCGCGCAAGCGCCCGATCCGGCAGCGGTGTGCGCGGAACTGATCCGCCGCTGGGGAGCCGCCGGCGCATGATCGTGCTTTCGATCGGGATGAGTCATCCGTGGAACGTCGCGGGAACGGGCCGCGATCTCGTCGTGGGATCCGAGCGTGGAGCGCGCGTCTTCACCGCGGTCGCCGCGGTCAGCGCGCAGGACGCGCGCGGGGTACGAGCCCTTCACGCCGTTCCGGCCGAGATCTTGCGGGCTCAACTCGCAGCGCTCCCGTGGGACGCCGCCGGCGCGGTCCGCGTCGGCGCGCTTGGGACGCGCGAGAACGTGCGCGCGGTCGCCGCCGCTCTGCGCACCCGGCCGGCCCTCCCAGCGGTCGTCGACCCGGTCTTCGCCGCCAGCCGCGGCGGCGAACTAGCGGACGCCGACGCTCGCCGCGCGATCGCCGACGAGCTTGCGGTTTTGCCCGGAGTCTTGCTGACCCCCAATCTCGACGAGGCGGCCGCCATGCTCGGATCCCATCCGATCGGCCGCGAGGCGCTCGCCGACGCGGCGCTCGCCCTCCAGCGACGCGGACCACGGGCGGTGCTCCTGAAGGGCGGCCATTTCGAGGGCGATCCGGTCGACGCACTGGCGACGCCGGATGGGGTGGAACTGTTTGCCGACCCGCGGATTGCCGGGGCGATGCACGGCACGGGCTGCACGCTAGCGATGGCACTGGCGTGCGCGCTCGCCGGCGGCGCGCCGGTGCGGGCTGCGGTTCTCGCCGCTCGCGCGTACGCGCGCGCCGAAATCGCGCGGCATTGATCGATTTGGGAGAGTTCGGACAGGGCGCGCGTCGGAGCCCGTGCAAACGTTCGGCCCCATGAACGCCGCTACAACCGCCGGCAAACCGCGCGTCATGTCGGGCATGCGTCCGACCGGCGATCTGCATCTCGGCCACCTGGTCGGCGTACTCACGCAGTGGGTTACGTTTTGCGACACGGCCGAAGCGTATTTCGAAATCGCCGACCTGCACGCGTTCACGACCGAATTCGAAGACCCGGGCAAGATCCGCGCGGCGCGCAACGAGATGGTCGCCGTTTGGCTGGCCGCCGGAGTCGACCCGCTCAAAGCCACCATCTTCTTGCAATCCGCCGTTCCCGAAATCGGCGAGCTGAACGTCCTACTTTCGATGATCACGCCGATCTCGTGGCTGGAGCGCGTGCCGACTTACAAAGGCCAAATCGAAGCGCTGGGGACCGCGATCGCGACGTACGGATTTCTCGGCTATCCGCTGCTGCAGCTGTGCGACATCGCGATCGTGCGGGGAGAATACGTGCCCGTCGGACGCGACCAGCAAGCCCACTTGGAGTTCGACCGCGAGGTGGTGCGGCGATTCAATCATCGGTTCGGCGGCGGCCGGCAGATCCTCATCGAGCCGCAAGCGACGCTCTCGGAATTTCCCGAAGTTCCGGGCACCGACGGGCGCAAGATGAGCAAGTCGTACGCCAACACGATCGCATTGGCCGACGACGAAGAGACGACGACGAAAAAAGTGCGATCGATGATCACCGATCCGCTCAAAGTGCGTCGCGGCGACCCCGGCCGGCCGGAAGTTTGCCCGGTGTTCGCGCTTTGGCGATTCGTCAATCCGTCGCTGCTCGACGGCATCGCGGAGACGTGCCGCTCGGGCGCACTCGGATGCGTGGCCGACAAAACGAACTTTGCCGAGCAGCTCAACGCCTACTTACGGCCGATCCGCGAACGCTATCGCGCGTACCGCGCGGATCCCGCGCAAGTCGAACGCATCATCGCCGACGGAACCGCGCGCACGCGAGAAGTGGCGGCAACCGTTCTCGCCGACGTCAAACGCGCGATGAAGCTGACGTAGCCGCGACGCGCGCGATCAGTTGAGCGAGATCCGCGGCGGCGTTTCGCCGGGCGGATTGCGGCGGTGCCGAAAGACCGACGCCATCGGAAAACCCAGCAAGAGCAGGAACGGAAAGAGAAACGCGCGTCCGCTTGCGATCGCGTAGCCGAGCGCCGCAACGACGAGTCCGATTCCGATCGCGGCCACGACGCGCACCGCGATCGGCGCCCCGGTCATCCGCTAAACGACGGCAGCGCTTTGGCGATCTGCTCGAGCGCCCAGTCGATGTCGTCGAGCGAGGCGGCGTACGAAAACCGTAAATAGCCCTTACCGGCGGCGCCGAACGACGAGCCACCGCCGCAGGCTACCCCGGCGCGCTCGAGGAGAAACGAAGCCAGCGCGCGATCGTCGTGCGTGATCGCCGTAACGTTGGGAAATGCATAGAACGCGCCTTCGGGCAACGTGCACGACATCCCGTGGATGTCGTTGAGGCCGCCGACGAGCCGATCGCGCCGCTGCCGAAACGTTTCGTTCATGCGGCGCACCGGTTCGTCGGGACCGGTCAACGCCGCGATGCCGGCCATCTGCACGAAAGCGGTGACGCAGCTAAACGTGTTGTTATTGAAGAGCGTGACGGTTTTGGCCAGTCCCTCGGGCATTAACGCGTACCCAAGACGCCAGCCGGTCATCGCGTAGGCCTTGGAAAAGCCGTCGACCACGATCGTTCGGTCGCGCATTCCGTCGAGCGCGGCGATCGACAGATACTCGCTGTCGAGATAGAAGTTGCGACTGTAGATCTCGTCGGCGATCACGATGAAGTCGTGACGTTGGGCCATCTCCGCGATGCGTTCGAGATCGCCGCGCGTCAGCACCCCGCCGGTCGGGTTGTGCGGCGAGTTGATGACGATCGCTTTAGTCTTATCCGAGACGCGGCTCTCGAGCTCGTCGAGATCCATCCGCCAGTTGCGCGACTCCAGAAGCGGAATGGCATGAACGTTGGCTTGCAGATAACTCGAGCACGAGGCGTACGCCGGATAGGCCGGATCGAAGTAAATGAAGTCGTCGCCCGGATCGAGCAGGGCGGACAGGATGTTCCAAATAATTGGTTTCGCGCCCGGCGCCACGACGACGTTTTCGGCCGTGTAGGCCGGGGCGATGCCGCGGAAGCGGCTGGCGTACTCGGCGATCGTCGCGCGCAGCGGCGGAATACCCGCCGACGGCGTGTAGTGCGTGTGCGAGTCGAACAGCGCTTCGGCCGCGGCCTTCTTGATATGCTCGGGCGTGTCGAAGTCGGGTTCGCCGATTTCCATGTGCACGACGCGACGGCCCTGGGCTTCGAGTTGGCGCGCCCGCGCGAGCACTTCGAAAGCGTTCTCCGAACCGAGCCGTTCGACGGCCCGTGCGATGCGGTTTTCGTGGACTGCGAGCATCGTGGATTTCCTTCCGGCGGTGTAGCGAAGTAACGTCAAGGGGGCCACCCGCGAGCGGCGAAACGTCAACGCGTCATGCGCACCCTCTCGGAGGTTTTCGAACCCGGAGCACCGACGCTGCCGGAGGGCCTCCGCACGCTCGTCGTTTCGCCCGAACGCGAGTTGGAACCTGGGATGACGGTGCGCGCGGCGTTCACGTTTCGCAACCAAGGCGGCGCTCCCGCAACCGGCGTGCGCGTGCGGTTCACGATCCCCGACGGCCTGGTGTACCTGGTCGGAAGCGGCGAACTCGACGCCGTCGTTCTCGACGACGAACTCGGTAACTCGCCCCTCTTATCGCGCGGCGGAGCCCATATCGGCGACGTCGCTCCCGGCCAGGAACGCCGCATCGAGGTCGCCTACAGCGTGGCCGGAGCGATCGAAAACGGCACCACCATCGAACTCCAAGCGGCCGTCGCTTCGTTCGAACTGGCGCCGGTCGGTTCGAACGTCGTTCGCTTGGTCGCGCGCAGCCGGCCGCAACTGCGAAACGCGCTCACCTCGATTGCCGTCGACTCGAAGCACGAACCGCTGCCCGGTACGCAAGCGCACGTGACGATCCGGCTGCACAACGCGGGAGAATCGAGCGCGCACGACGTGGTCGTCGTCGCACCGATTCCGGAATACTCGACGTACGTCAGCGGCTCCGCACGGGTGAACGGGCGCGAACTGGAACGCGACCACGGCGGCGTCGCATTCGACCGTCTCTACGCGCCGATCGTCGCGCGTTCGCTCGCGGCCAGCGCATCGGCGACGCTGGTGTACCGGGTGCGCATCGACGCGCCCTTACCCGACGGGACCGAAATTGCCGCCCGCGCCGAGGTCGCTTCGCAGGAGACTCCCGCGTTCGCGCTCGCTCCCGCGACCTTAATCGTGCGCTCGGCTCCCGACTTCAGCGGGGAAACGACGACCTTCGTTGCCGATCCTGCATCGGGCGCGCGGCCGGGACAACGCGTTACCCTGACGCTAACGGCCGGCAACGCGGGAACCGCCGCCGCCGAGAACGTCGTCGCGACGATCGAACTTCCCGACACGCTCGTACCGGTTCGCGGCGCGTCGAGCATCGACGGCCGTCCCGTGCGCGACCGGCGGAAGGAACCGCTGCATTTCGACCTCGGCCGCATCGACGCCGGCGCGGCGGCGCAACTGCGCACCGAAGCGATCGTCACCGCGCCGCTGCCCGACGCCACCGCGATCGCAACCGCGGCAACGCTCGCCTGGGAGCCGGCCGGAGAAACGGCGGCCCGCCGCTTGGAGCGCACGATCGGCGTCCGTTCCGAGCCGGCGCTCTCTCCGCGACGCAACGTTCTGCGCCGCACCGGCAGCGAGACTGCGCTGCCCGGCGCCGAAGTCGAAGCCGTCATCGCCCTGGCGAACGACGGCACCGCGGCGGCCGGCGACGTCGTGCTGCACTTTCGACTGGATCCCGCGCTCGACGACGTCCGGATTTTCGATAAGGCCGTTCGCCTGCCGCTCGACGGAGACACGATCGATCTGGGAACGCTCGAGGCGTACGCGACCCGCCGGCTGACGCTGCGCGCGCGCGTGCGGGCGCCGTTCGCGGATCGCAGCGAGATTCGCGTCGGAGCCAGCCTGCACACGCGCGAGTTGGCCGAAACTCCGCTGGGCGATGCCGTCTGGACGGTCGATTCGCATCCCGCGTTTGCGATCGAAACGTCGCGCCTCGAACTCGCGGACGACGCCGTCCTGCGCCCGAACCAACTTGCCGAGGTAGACGTCGCGCTGACCAACACCGGTACCGACGTCGCCCATGCGGTGCGGCTGCGGCTATACGTTTCACCCGAAGCGCGGCTCGAGAGCGTCGACGGCGCGGTTCGCGAAAAGTCGTCGCTGCTGTTTGGAGAAGTTCTTCCCGGCGGCCACGCGCGCGCCCGATTGGGATTGCGGCTGCTGCGCAGTCTCGCCAAAGAGTATCCGGTCACGGTCGATGCGGTCCTGAGCGCCGACGCGATGCTGCCCGTACCGCTGGATCGCTTGACGATCGCCACCACCGCGGAGCCCGACTTTTCCATCGGCACGCTGCGCAGCGAGCCGGTCGACCTGGCCGACGTGGGAGAGACGATCGACTGGACGCTGCACGTCCGCAACGGCGGCGACGGCCCGGCACGGCGTGCAAACGTCGCGATCGCGAGGCCGGACTCGCTGATCTACGTTCCCAACTCCACGACCGTCAACGACGTCCCGGTCCGCGACGTCGGAACGCTCGCCCCGTTTGCGGTCGCGCACGGGATCGCGCTCAACGACGTCGACCCGGGCGTCGAAGCGGTCATCCGCTGGCGCGACGTGGTCCACAACGGCCTGCCGGCCGGCGAAGCCATCGTCGTCGCGGCGGCGATTCAATACGACGGCGATCGCAAAGACGATCTCGTCTCGAACGAACTGAAAGTGCGCGCCACCCCCGAGTTCGCCAATGCGATCGCGGGTTTGCCGTTCGGCCTCGACGGGATGATCGGCCCGGCACTGGGCGGTCCGCGCGCCCTAACGGAAGAGCGTTACCTCGAGCTGCCGCCCGCGACGCCGGTTGCCGACGGCAACGGCAGCGGTCGCGCGCTCGCGTCCTCGCACTATCCGGCGATCGCGGCGGTCCCGGGAGCGAGCCGGGTGGGCGTGGGCGTCGCGTTTGCCGCCGAACGCTTGCAGCGCGCGCTGCGTTTTCTCGACGAGGCCCGCTTCGGCGGAGCGATCACCCACCTGTTCGCGCTGCGCACGTTTCTTCCGGACGCCATCGGCGATACGCACGCGGCGGCCTTGCCGGCGCTGCGAGATTTCCTGCGTGAAGAACTCGACCGGCTGTTCATCAAGCTGCGGCTGCCCAACTACGCGATCGCGCCGCGCGACATCGAAACGCCGTCGCTGCGCGCGACCATCGAGCGGCTGCTGCACGACGCCGTCACCGCCCGCGGTACGCCCGCGGATCCGCCGGGCGCCGTTTTGGTCCTTAACGGCAGCTTCGATCCCGGCGAAATTGCCGACGCGCTCGATCGGCTCGAAGGCTCGGAGCTGGCGCGTTCGCTGCCGTGGGCGGCGTTGGCGCGGCTGTTGCCCGATTCGACGCCGGAACTGCGCCGCTACGGTACGCTCCTGGCGCACCGTCTCGACGCAGCCGGAGATCTCGACCCCAGCGACTTCCTCGAGACGCTGCAGCACCGCGCCGACGCCGACCTCGACGGCGCGCTCGACGACGTTCGAGATGCGCTGACGCCGCACGCCGCGCCCGCGTGAAGCGAGCGCCGTGATCGTCGTCGTCATCGTCATTGGGGCCGTCGCGGTGGGAGCCGCCGTCGCGCTGTTCCTCGTGCGCGGGACGCGCCGGCCGGTCGCCGCAGCGCCGGATCCGGCCGGGTGGACGGATGCCGCCGGCGACGAATTCGCGGGTCTCACCGAGCCGGCGCGCTGCGAGTTGATCTTCGCGATTGCGGCGCTCGACGACCGGCGCTCGCTGCCCGTGTTGGAACGCGCGCTCGCCGACCCTTCGGAAACGGTCGCATTGGCGGCCGCGCATGCGTTGGCGGCGCGCGGCGACGCGGCCATCGTGGAGAGCTATTTCGCCGCGCATCCCGGCGAGCGTGCGACCCGGATCGCCGGCACGCTCGCCCTGCTGAACGCCGGCGTTACCCCTTCTTCTTGAAATAGCGCACGAGAATTTGCCGGGCAATGGGTGCGGCCACTTGAGAGCCGTATCCGCCGCTGCGGTCGACGAAGACCGCCATCGCGAGGGTTGGATGGCCGCTCGGAGCCCACGCCACAAACCACGTTGTGTTCGGGCCGTTGCCCCCGGCCGTCTCGGCGGTACCAGTCTTTCCCGAGTACTTTAATCCGTCGATTGCGAGCCCGTACGCGGTGCCGCCGGGATCCGTCACCCGCGCCATCCCCTCGCGCACGGCTTTCAGGGCGTCGGCCGCAACCGGAATCTGCCGGATCACGTGCGGCGAAAACGTTTTGACGAGCCGGCCGTCGGGCGCGCGAATCTCGCGCACGATCTGCGGCGCGTACAACGTACCGCCGTTGATGACCGCGGAGGCAACGTCGGTGATCTGAAGCGGGGTCGCCTGCATGGCGCCCTGACCGATCCCCAAAAAGCACGCATCGCCCGGTTCCATCGGCACGCCGAAGACGCGCATCGACCACGCGTTATCGGGCCAGTTCCCCTCGTTTTCACCCGGAAGGTCGATCCCGCTCTTTGCATCCAGCCCGAACGCGAGCGCGTACTTGCGCAGGCGAGCATTACCCAGCCACCACGAAAGGCGGAAGAAGTAGCCGTCGCTCGACGCGGCAAGCGCGGGCACGAACGTCGTGTTGCCCAACCCGCCGGCCGCGATGTCGCGCGCGTAGTATCCACCGCAGTTCCAGCCGCCGGTGTCGTACACGACCTGGTCGACTTTCACGACGCCTTCGGTCAGCGCGGCCGAACCCGTGACCATTTTGAACGTCGATCCGGTCGGCGTTGCGGCGGCGATCGCGCGATCGAAGAGCGGTTCGGCCGGACTCGTGAGATCGAGTCGAATGCGCGCGAACTTATTCGAAGCGAAATCTTCTGGATTGAAGTTGGGATAGCTGGCCAGCGCGAGCACGGCGCCGGTCCACGGATCCTCGACGACGACGGCGCCGGAGAGCCGGCGCCCGTGGCCCCACGAAGCGATGCCTTGCGCGAGCGCTTCCTCGACGATCTGCTGTAACCGCCAATCGATATTCGTCACGAGCGCGTCGCCCGAAACGGCCGGCTGCGACGAGACGGTCGAGACGACCGCGCCGCTCGAATCCACGACGACTCGCTGACCGCCGGGTTCGCCGCGCAGATAGCGATCGTACTCGTACTCGAGCCCGTCTTTTCCGACGACGTCGTTGGGCGAATAACCCTCGCGCTTGCGTTTCTCGTACTCCTGTTCGGTAATCGCTCCGACGTAGCCGAACACGTGCGAGCCCATCGGCCCCTGCGGATAATCGCGCACCGGCTGGACCTCGAGATCGACTCCGGGCAGATCGCTCAACAACTCCGAGAGGCGCGCGACCGCCGCTACCGGCAGGTCGTTCGCCAGCACGACCGGGCCGTACGGTTCGTTCGCGACGACCTCGTCGAAGCTCCGATAGTCGATGCCGCGATGGTGCATCAAGCGTTTGCGCAATTCGGCCGGGTTCGCGCCGATTGCGCCGGCCAGTTTCTGCAACTCGCCGTCGACGTCGACGACTTGCGACGGAATCACGCCCACCACGAACGACGGCCGGCTGCGGACGAGCACGCGGCCGTGACGATCGTATACGACGCCGCGCGGTGCCGCGACCGGAATGAGACGCACTTGATTGGCCAAGGCTGCGGCCCGGTACTTGGCGCCGTCGAAAAGCTGCACTTCGATCAGTCGCGCGACCAGCACCGCGAAAGCCGCCAAGACGATGCAGATCAACGCGACAATCCGCCAAAGCGGGCGTTCCCACGCGCTCTTCCAGAGCGGAACGCGGCCGGCGCTCATGCGTCGCGCACGTCGAACCTTCGGGCCGCCAGCATCGCCGCGATCATGACCGCAACGTTGAGCGCTGCGGACGCCAATGCTTCCCGCAAGTGCATGCTGCCGAGTCCGCCCGGGTAACCCTCCAGCGACATCGTCGTCCAAAACAATAGCGCGCGTACCAGCGAGGCCACGATCGTAATCGTCGCGGCCAGCGGAATCGAGTCGGCGAAGAATCCACGCGACAGCAGGCTCGTCAACGTAGCGGTGGCCACGGTCGAGATCGTCCACGCCGCTCCGGTTTGGGCGGCTAGGACGTCTTCGCACAACCCGGCCGCCAACCCAAAGACTGCCGAGCGCAGCGGATCGACGCGAATCGCGTACCATACCACCACCACGAGGACCAAACTCGGAACCACGCCGCGGACGGCGGCGTAGTGTACGACGGTCGCCTGTGCGAGGACGGCGCCGATCAGCCAAGCCGCCGCAATCGGCCACGGCGGACCGACGAACGGCGCAACGTGGGGCTTACCGCGGGATGACGACAATGCGATCGAGCGCGCCCAGGTCGACCGCCGGTTTTACGACGGCCGTCTGGTAGAGCGTGGTATCGGCCCGATCGATCGCGGTCACGGTGCCGATCGGCACGCCGGAATGAAACGAGCGTCCCTCGCCGGTGACGATGACGTCGCCCACCCGCAGCGGCGCGTCTTGGGGGACGTACTCCAGCCGCACGCTCGCGAGATTTCCGCGCGCAATCCCCCACCAGCGCCCGCGGCGCACGATCGCGGGAATGCGGCTCGTATAGTCGGTGATGAGTACGACCGTGCTGGTGAACGGCCCAACCGAAGCGATGCGCCCGACGACGCCGTCGGCGGAAACCACGCCGTCGTCTCGTTGTATGCCGGCGTTGGAACCGCGATCGATCGTTACCGTTCGCAACTCGTTCTCGGGCGGAAATCCGATGGCCCGGGCCTCGACGCCGTGGTAGAGATCCACGGCGGTGCGCGCGCCGGCGATGGCGGCGTAAGCGGCGGCGACTTCGTGCAGGCGCGCGTTTTCTATCGTCAAGGCGCGATTGCGCGCTCGCAGGCTCGCGTTATCGCGCGCCAGCTGCGGCAGCGATACGACCGCCGACGTTCCCGAGCGCGTCGCGCCGACGGCGAGCGAGATACCGCTTTCGCCCAAGCCGAAAAACGAGGCCGCCGCGACCGCGATCGGGCTCTCCGTTTTGGTTCGTTCCGCGTTGATTTGCACCAGCGCCACCACCGCCGTGACGATGATGATGCTGATCAGCGCAAAGAGTCGACGTTCGTCGTGATAGGTGAAAATAAGTAGCCTCTAACGGAATTCGGTGGCTTTCGCGGTCGGCAGCGAAAATCCCAACCCGCGCAGAGCGCGCACGAAGCGGGCGAGCGGAAAGCCCATCACGGTATAAAAATCGCCCTCGATCGCCTCGACCAACGCGGCGGCGCGACCCTGGATTCCGTATGCCCCGGCCTTGTCGAGCGGCTCTCCGGTCGCCACGTAGGCGGCAATTTCGGCATCCGACAGCGGATAGAAGCGGACGCGCGTCGTCGATGCTTCCTCTATCGCCGCCTCGCGGCCGGGCACGGCGAGTGCAAAGGCCGTATGCACGAGATGTTCCCGGCCCGAGAGCCGCCGCAGCATCCAAGCGGCGTCGACTGCATCGGCGGGCTTGCCGAGCGCGGCACCCTCGAGATCGACCACCGTGTCCGCCGCGACGGTCGGCACCGCGACCGCTGCCGGCCCGGACGGACCAACGGCAGCTGCCAGCTTCTCGCGCGCGTGCGCGGCCGCAAGCTGCCACGGCGATAGCCCCGCAAGACGCGGCTCGTCGTAACCGCTCGGTTCCACCTCGACTTGCAGCCCGAGCGACCGCAGGAGTTCGAGGCGCCGGGGTGAGGCGCTCGCTAGGACAATTCGCGTAAGGGGACAGTCATCCATCATTCGCGTATCAGGTGCGGATGCCCAAGCGGGGGCCGTCGCGGCTCAATCGTCCTGCGTTCGGATGGCGCACTCCTCCGCACGCCGAGTACTCCGCGCGTACGGGGGCTCGCTCTTCAACTCTGGATGGAACGATAAATCGCTCATGAACCGTCGTTGGCTAGTTCCCATCGCCATCGTCGCCGTACTTGTCGTCGCAATCGGCGCATGGCTGTTGTTTTTCGCCGGTCGGGTGCCCGCCAACGTCGTCGCATTAAGCGGGCGCATCGAAGGCGACGATTCGGCGATCGCGCCGAAGACTCCGGGACGAATCACCGCGATCTACGTACAAGAGGGCGACAGCGTCAAGAGCGGCCAGGTGATCGCCACGCTCGACGATTCCGAAATCCGCGCGCAGGAGGACCAGGCCCGCGCCGCCGTCGAGGCGGCCCGCGCACGCGGCGATGCCGCCGAGCAGCAGACCGCCGTGCTGCAGGCGCAGTTGCGCGGCGCCAACCTGCAGACCGAACAAGCCGGAACCGACATCACCGGCCACGTCGCGCAAGCCGAATCGGAAGTCGCCGCGGCGCAATCGCTACTCGATCAGCAGCAGGCCCAATACCGCCTCGCGTCCGCCAACGAAAAGCGCGTTTCCGCCCTCTATCAAAGCGGCGACGTCTCGGGTACCGCTCACGACCAAGCGGTGTCGAACGCCCAGCAAGCCGCGGCGGCGGTCCAGGCGGCCAGCAAGCGCGTACAGTCGGCCCAGGATGCGACGGTCGCGGTCAAGGCCGGCCTGGCGAATCCGGCGATTCGGGGCGAACAGGCGACCGCCATCGCCGGAGAGATCGCATCCCAGCAATCGGCCATCGCGGCCGCGCGGGCGCAAGAGCGGCAGGCATTGGGAGCGCTCGCGGAAGCGCAGGCCAGCGTGCGCGATCTCACGATTCGCGCGCCCTTTTCGGGGACGGTGATGGTGCGCGCCGCCGAGCCCGGCGAAGTCGTGCCGGCGGGCACCGCGATCGTGACCCTGCTGAACTTGGATCGCGTGTATTTGCGCGGTTTTATTCCCGAAGGCGAGATCGGGAAGATCAAGCTCGGGCAAACGGCGCGCGTCTTTCTCGATTCGAACCCCGGACAGGCGATCGACGCCTACGTCCTGCGCATCGATCCCCAGGCGACGTTTACGCCCGAGAACACGTATTTCCGGGACGATCGCGTGAAGCAAGTCTTCGGGGTGAAGCTTGCGTTGAAGAGCGGCTTCGGATTTGCCAAACCCGGCATGCCGGCCGACGGCGAGATTCTCGTGAACGGATCGTGGCCGGGCAAATTGCGGGGGTGACTTCGCCGCCGGATTCTTCTCGCGGCGAGACCGTCATCCGCGTTCGGGATCTTCGTAAGCGGTACGACGATCTCGAAGCGGTGCGAGGCATCGATTTCGACGTCGAGCGGGGCGAGATATTCGGGCTGATCGGACCCGACGGCGCCGGTAAGACTTCGACCTTTCAAATTCTCGCCGGGGTGATGAACGCGACTTCGGGCGTCGTCGACGTCTTTGGAAAGTCGGCGCGCGACGCGCGTCTGGAAACCGGCTATCTGACGCAGGCGTTCAGCCTCTATCCCGACTTGACCGTGATGGAAAACATCCGCTTCGTCGGCGATCTGCGGCTGGCGGCTCCCGACGAAATCACCCAGCGCGGTCTGCACTATTTAGACCTTTTCGGGATGCGCCCGTTCGTCAACCGGCTGGCAGCGCAGCTCAGCGGCGGGATGAAGCAAAAGCTCGCGCTAGCCTGCGCGCTCGTGCCTCAACCCAAAGTGCTCCTGCTCGACGAACCGACGACCGGCGTCGACCCGGTTTCGCGCCGAGAGTTTTGGGACGCGATCACGCGCCTGGCGATCGACGGCCTGACGATTCTCGTTGCGACGCCCTATCTCGACGAAGCGGAACGCTGCAATCGGATCGCGCTGATGCATCTCGGCGAGATCGTGGAACTCCAGACCCCCGACGGCCTGCGCAAAAGCCTGCATGCCAAACGTTTGGAAGTGCGTCCGAGCGACTTGCGCGCCGCCCAGAGCGTGTTACGCGCGATCGAACAAGACGTCGGCGTCGTCGACGTCCAGCGCTTCGGCGACCACTTCGACGTCCTCGCGCGCGACGACCGGACCGCCGAGGTCGAACGGGCGGTCGCGACGGGTTTGCAGGCCGCCGGTCTGAAAGTCGACGCGATTCGCATCGACGAGCCGACGCTCGAGAACGTCTTCGTCGCCTCGCTGCGGGCCTCGGGACAGGACACGATGGAGTCGGCGTTCCCGGCGCGTCGCGACCATCGCGGCCTGCGCGGCAAAGTTGCGATCGGCGCGGCGGGCTTGTGCAAGAACTTCGGCAGCTTCGCGGCGGTCGACGGCGTCGATATCGACGTGCGCTACGGCGAAATCTACGGGCTCCTGGGCGCCAACGGCGCCGGCAAGACGACCACCATCAAAATGCTCTGCGGCCTGCTCGACCCCAGCGGCGGCGCCGTCCAGCTGGGCGGCGCCAAGGGCGGTCATCGCCGCGACGTCAACGTCCGCCAGCAAGTCGGATACATGTCGCAGAAGTTTTCGCTCTACGACGACTTGGCGATCGACGAAAATCTCGACTTCTTCGCGGGCGTCTACGGCGTCGCCAAAGCCGAGCGAACCGAGAAAATCGCCTGGGTGCTCGAGTTTTCGGGGCTGCAGGGCAAGGAAAAAGAGATCACCGGCCGCTTGCCGGGCGGCTGGAAGCAGCGCGTCGCATTCGGTTCCTCGATCATGCACGAGCCCAGCGTGCTCTTCCTCGACGAACCCACCTCGGGCGTCGATCCGATCGCGCGCCGCGCGTTTTGGCGGGTCATCGTCGGGCTGGCCGACGCGGGCGCGGCAGTCCTCGTTACTACCCATTACCTCGAAGAAGCCGAACAGTGCAATCGACTCGGTTTCATGGCCGCTGGAAAGCTCGTACTCGAGGGCTCGCCGAGCGAGATCAAGGCACGCGAACCGGGCCACCTGCTCGAGTTTCGCACGGATAAGCCGCAGCGCGCCGCCGACTTACTGCAAGCGCAAGGCGACCGCTGGCGCGTCTCGGTCTTCGGCGATCGCGTTCACGTCGTGGTCGACGACGCCGCAGCCGGGCTGCAGGCGACTACGCAACGCCTGCAAAGCAACGCCGTCGCCGTGCTCGACGCGCGCGAGATTCCGTTCTCGCTCGAAGACGTCTTCATACAAGCGGTCGAGCGCGTCCGCGTGCCGCAAGAAGTCGCCTGATGCGCCGAATCTTCGCCCAGGTCCGCAAGGAACTCACCCAAATCGTGCGCGACCGCATGGCGCTGATCCTCGCGCTGGTTCTGCCCGCCTTTCTGCTGCTTTTGATGAGCACGGCCATCTCGCTGACCGTCGACGAGATGCCGATGATCGTCCAGAATCTCGACGGCTCGTCGGCGTCAATCCGCCTGCTCGACGCATTTCGCGCTTCGCTGACCTTCAAGGTCGTGCCGTGGTCGGTCGATGTGAATCCCGAGCGAGCGCTCTCCTCGGGCGTCGCTCGGGCAGCGCTGATCGTTCCCGAGCATTTCGGTCGCGACATGGCGCGCGGGGGCGGCGCACAGGTGCAGCTGCTCGTCGACGCTTCCGATGCAAACACCGCGCAGCAAGTTTCGGGCTACGCCCAGCAAGTCGTCAATTCGTACAATCTCGGTCTGGCGCCGCCGGGCCGTTCGTCCCCCGTCACCGCGGCGATTCGCCTCTGGTTCAATCCCGGCCGCGATTCGAAGAAATTCTACGGACCCGGCATCTTCGTACTGGCGCTGACGCTCTTCCCCACGCTGCTGGCCGCGCTGGCCGTTTCGAAGGAGGGCGAAGAAAAGACGATCCTGCAGGTGTACGTCTCGAACATCTCCGCCCACGAATATCTGCTCGGAAAGATCGCGGCGATCATGGTCGTCTTCGCGTGCGAAGCGGTCATTTTGATGGCCCTGCTGCTGACGTACTTCGGATTGCGACTTGCCGGGGATCCGACCCCATTTGTAGTGGCCTCGATCCTGTACGCCTTTTGCGTGGCCTCTTTCGGCGTGATGGTCGGCGCTTCGATTCCCAATCAGCTCGGCGCGGTTGCGGTCGTCGCGCTGGGCGGATTCTTGCTCGTCTTCATCCTCTCGGGACTGCTGTTCCCGATCGAGAACATTCCGCCGGCGCTGCGCTGGATGTCGAACTTCGTCTGGGGACGCTACTACATCGAGGTCGTGCGCGACGCGCTGCTGCAAGGCGGCGGCTGGCCCGCGACCTGGTTCAAGGTGGGCGTGATCGGGATTATCGGCTCGGTCTTCTACTCGGTAGCGTGGTGGAATATGCGCGCCATGCAGGTGCGCGACTAGTGGGCGCTCGGAGCCGCTAATGTTTCTCGGACGATTTCGGGCGCTCATCCTCAAAGAGTTCCGCCAGGCGCGGCGCGACCGGCGGATCGCGTTCGTCGCGGTCGGCGCGCCGACGATCCAACTGCTCGTCTTCGGCTTCGTCCTCAGCGCGACGGTGACGAACTTGCCGCTGGGCGTGGTCGACGAGAGCGCGACGCCGGAGAGCCGCGACGTCATCGCTTCGTTGACCGAGAGCAAGAGCTTCCGCCTAGGCGGATACTACTCGTCGGTCGATGAATTGGGCGCGGCGCTCGGCCGCGGCGAACTCGACGCCGGCGTCGTGATCCCGTACGACTACGCGCGCAACTTGCAGCGTGGCCTCCCGGTGACGATGCAGTTTTTCATGAACGCCACCAATGCGAACACCGCGGCGATCGGTCAAGGCTACGTTGCCGGCGTGCTCGGTTCGTACGCCAGCCAGTTGGCGATGGGCGGGATCCACGTGCGCCGGCCGCCTCCAGGGGTGCGTCCGGTGGCCACCCGCGGCATCGTCGTCCTCAAGACCGACTACCTTTACAATCCGGGGTTGGTCGGATCGTGGTTCATGGTGACGGGCATCTTGGGGATGCTCCTGATCCTCAACGGTTCGCTCCTCTCGTCCACGATGATGGTCAAAGAGAAGTCGGCCGGTACGATCGAGCAGCTCTTGATGTCGCCGGCGACGACGACCGAGATCATCATCGCGAAAATCACGCCGCTATTCACGTTGCTGCTGATCATGGGGACGATCGCGCTGGTCGCGATCCGGTTCGTCTTCGGCGTCCCGTTCCAGGGCAGCGTTCTGGTCGTCTTCGCCGGAGCGGTCCTGTGCATGCTCTCAGGCATCGGGTTGGGGATGCTCGTCGCTACGCTCACCAAAACGGCCCAGCAGGCACAGCTCTCCGTCTTCTTCCTGAACCCGCCGCTCGCGTCGCTGTCGGGCGCTTTTACGCCGATCCAAGCGATGCCGAAATGGCTTCAGCCGCTGACCCTGCTCAATCCGATCGCCTACTTCGCGACGATCGTGCGCGGCGCGCTCATCAAAGGCAGCGGCATCGACGTGCTCTGGCCTGACTTTCTCGGATTGGGCCTCTTTACGCTCGTCGTCGTTTCGCTCTCGGTCTGGCGTTACCGCAGCCAGCTGGGCTAGCGCGGGCTCAGACTAGTCGTACTTCTTGCCGCCGGCTTCGACGTACCCGCCTTCGTGGCGGCCGCGCGGGTCGCGATGCGTCCAGTGGATCACGCCGCCGAGCGGATAGTACTCGTACTCGCCCTTGACGGTCACGCGATCGCCGCGCGCGATCGGAAACGTTCCGGTGAGGTCCGTGTTTGCTTCGATGCGAACGACGACGCGGCAGCCCGACGCCGGCTGCATTAAGAAACCCTCGTGCGGACTCGTCCGCCCGGCTTGCACGCCGAGGACGCGCGTGACCGTACCGTCGACGATGACTTCGACGTGCGAGCGGCCGGCCTGATAGGCGTCGCACAGGGCCGCATCGTTGGGAGCGCCGGCCCCCGCGCAGCCCGCCAGAAGAAGCGTCGCGCCGAGCCCGGCCGCGAACTTACTCATCGCCCCCGTAACCGTACAGCTTCTGGGCGACGACGTATCGCCACACCGGTTCGGGCACGAGATAGCGCGCCGTGCGTCCCTGTCCCAACAGCGCGCGAATCGCGGTCGACGAGATCGGAACTTCGGGCACGTTGAGCGAATTGACGCGCTCGCGCAGCCGATTCGGTACGGCCTCCAGCACGCGCCCGAGCGCGTCGGCGCGGACCCCGGGCCGCGGCGCGATCGCGAAGCGCTCGAGCGACTCCAGCACTTCGTCGAACCGCACCCACGCCGTATTGACCAAGGAATCCGCCCCGATGATGAAGGTGAAGGACGCGTCGGGATAGCGCTCGCGCAGTCGTGGGATCAGGTCGGCGGTGTATCCCGAGGCGTCTTGACGTAAGTCGGTCTCGTCTAGCGCAAAGGCGTCGTTGGTGGCGATGGCGCCCAAAATCATCGCGCAGCGATGTTCGATCGAGGCGTTCGCCGCGTCGCGGTAATGCTGGTTGCCGGCCGGTAGGAACAGCACCTTATCCAACCCCTCGATCGCCCGAGCCGATTCGGCGACGAAGAGATGCGCGTTATGAATCGGATCGAAGGTGCCGCCGAAAATTCCTAGTTTCACGAATAGGTAAACTCGTACTGTCCGATGCGCACCGTATCCCCTTCGACCGCTCCCATCTCGCGCAATTTTTTGTCGACGCCCATCTTTCCTAGCGCGCGCTCGAAACGCACGAGCGATTCGTCTGAGTCGAAGTTGGTCATCGCCGCGAGCCGTTCGATCCGTTCGCCCGATAGTTCGAAAGCTCCGTCGCTCCCCCGGCGCAACAAGAACGCGTCGGCCGGCGCGAGTTCGATCAACGCGGGCGGCGGTTCGGTGACTTCGGGGACCGGAGCGGTTTCGATCGCACGCGCGACCGCGTACAGCAAGTCGCGTACGCCCTCGTTGGTCGCGGCGCTGATCCCGCGAATTTCCGGGAAGCGCGCCTGCAGCTCGCCGAAGCGTTCGCGCGCGTCGGGCAGATCGAGCTTATTGAGCACGAGCAGCGTCGGTTTTTCGGGCAGCGCGGGATTCCAAGACGCGAGTTCGCTTTCGATCGTGGCTTTGTCGTTGAGGATCTCGTCGAGCGGCTTGGCACCGTCGAGCAGATGCACCAGCACCCGCGTGCGCTCGACGTGACGCAGGAAGCGATCGCCCAAACCGGCGCCCGCGTGCGCGCCCTCGATCAGCCCGGGTACGTCGACCATTACGAACGACTCTTCGTCGGAAACGCGAACGACTCCGAGTTGAGGTTCGGTCGTCGTGAAGGGGTAGTCGGCAATCTTCGGACGAGCCGCCGATACCACCGACAGCAGCGTCGACTTTCCCGCATTGGGCACGCCGACGACGCCGCAATCAGCCAATAGTCGCAGCTCGAGACGCAGTTCGCAACGCTCGCCCGGCTCGCCGCGTTCGGCAAAACGCGGCGCCTGACGCACGCTAGTGGCGAAGTGCTGATTGCCGAGGCCGCCGCGGCCGCCCTTAGCAACCAACGCCCGGCTGCCGGGGGCCACGAGATCGGCAAAGAGCGTTTCCGACTTGCCCTCGAGCGTGCGATAGACGAGCGTCCCGACCGGGACGGCGACGGTTAAATCGTCGCCGCCCTTGCCCGATTTGTTGGACGTACCGCCCGCCTTGCCGGCGTCGGCGTTGAACGACCGCTTGAAACGGAACTCCACCAGCGTCGAAAGTTCCGCCACCGCCTCGACGTACACGCTCCCGCCGTGGCCGCCGTCGCCGCCTGCCGGGCCGCCTTTGGGAACGTATTTCTCGCGGCGCCATGCGACGATGCCGTCTCCGCCGTTTCCCGCGGCCACGGCGATCGTGGCTTCATCGATGAACTGCACGCACTCGCTCGTTTCGGCGCAAAAGGAAAGGGGGCCTCATCGGCCCCCACTTTGCAGCGTCGGCGCGGCGATCAAGCCGCGGGACGAATATCGACGTGTTGGCGGTTGCGCCGGGTACTGAACTCGACGGTGCCCTCGACCAGTGCGAAAAGTGTATGGTCGCGACCCATTCCCACGTTATGACCCGGATAGAAGTGCGTCCCGCGCTGGCGAACGATGATGTTGCCGGCGACGACGCGCTCGCCGCCGAATCGCTTCACACCCAGCCGCTGGGCGTTGGAGTCGCGGCCGTTTCGGGTCGAGCCGGCGCCCTTTTTGGACGCGAACAGTTGAAGATCGAACTGGAACATAGCCGGCAGAGTATAGCAAACGGCCCGGCTGCCTGACAAGGACGACTAGCGGGGCTTCTTATTCCACCTGGCCGCCGCGGCTTTGCGCGCCGCCGTTTGACGCTGCGCGGCCCTCAGCGCGGCCTTACGGGCCGGTCCGCCCTTCAGGCCGCCCTTGCGCCCTAGCGCGACCGCGGCGGGGTCCTTGGCGGCCGCCTCGGCCCCGGACTCGATCTCAGCTTGAATCACCGCCTCATCGGCCGTGGACCGCTCGACGGCGTCGAGAGCGGCTACGTCCGGATCCGAAAGCACCTTGCGTGAGCGCTTAGGCATGCCCTCATGATAGCATGAGGCCCGTGCTGTTGGTCTATCGCCGGGATTCTCGGCATACCGATTTTGATCGCTGCGATCGGGCATCTCAAGCCGCGGCACCCCTGGTTCGATCTAACGACGTCTGCCGATAATTCCAAGCCATCAGGAGCCGGAGCTTCCGACGACGTCCACGTGGATGGAGTGGTAACCCGCACTTGTCCCGATTTGAAAGAGACCACGACCCGCCTCTCGGTAGTGACTCAGTTTGAAAGACGGGCTAGTAGCTTACGTCCTCCTCGTCCAAGGGAATGATCCTGGGGGCGTTCTGCCCAGCCCAGAGGCCAGCCCCCAGCACGATCGCAAAGGCAAGCCACTTGCCATAGATATGCCATTCGGTGATTAGAACCGTGATAACGAACGACCAAAAGATCGCGATCGCGACGGTATGGCGGTGCGGATGACTCATGCTAGCCCCCTTGTTTGCAAAGCAGGGTTCGTCATGCTACGCTCGTCCCATGCCTAGGCGCCTACGCAAGCCTCCTTCCGATCCGGTCCAGGCCGCGCACTCTATCTTCGCCCAACTGACGGGCGAGGCGCCTAGGCTCGCACCACCCGGGAAAGACCCCACTGCGGTCGCGCTAGGGCTGAAGGGCGGTGCTAAGGGTGGGAAGGCTCGGGCGGCCGGGATGACTCCCGAGGAGCGAAAGGAAGCGGCTCGCAACGCCGCAGAGGCCCGATGGCGTAAACGGGCGCCCGAGGAGTAAGATGGACGGAGGGGGTGGGATTCGGACCCACGGGAAGCACTTTTTCAGGGACGCTCCCGCCCGAACCTAACTCGGGTGCCTTAAACCGCTCGGCCACCCCTCCACTTTTCCTAAGAGCCCTCCAGCATTTTGCGCGTTGTGTAGCTGTAAAGGTGTGGTCCGTGGCCAAGGATCACAGGTCGTCCAGCGGGATCAACTCTGCTGCGCGTTTCGTCATTGATCTTCCAGATGTTCCACTCGACGGTTTTTGCGTTCGTGCGATTGCTTCCGGCTCCAAGAGCCCTAACTGCAAGCAAAATATCGTCGCTGTGCAGCACGTTTGGGCTGGCCTCTTTCAACACATGCAAAATAGCGTCGCCGATAGTCCAAAGCGAGTCAGCGCGAGTTTCATGGACTGCTCCATTTTGTTCGCCCCTAGCTCGCAGAAGCTCAATCAAAACGCTGCGCTCGTTCAGTAATTGCTTTTGGCTAAGCTGCCTTTCCGCAATTTCTTTTGACAATAGCTTAGCGCCCGCATCAATCTCTTTGATTCGGTCCTTGACTATTTCCGTCGAGAGCAGCATCTTAAAACTCCTGTTGCGTCCTGTTTTCCCTGTGTGGTATTAAATTTACGAGGATGCCCGGGGCTCGATCCCCGGGAAGCGCTGCGGCTTCAACGCAACACTCGCTCCATCGGCCATCCTTCTTGCCGGACCCCGCTTCTTGGAATAAGAGCCTAGAGCGGGGTTCGTGTATTTTCTACAGTTCGCTACCCAGGACCAATTTCCTGCAAAGGCTACTGTTGCGAATTCCTGGTACCAGTTGACTATACGTAGGCGCCTACGTATAATAGTAGTATGAACCGGCTCCCATTGGCCAAACGCGTTCAGGTTCTCTCGGCCCTCGTGGAGGGCAACTCGATACGTGGCACCTGTCGGATGACGGGCGTGGCGCTGAATACGGTCCTGAAGCTCCTCGCTGATGTTGGGGATGCCTGCGCCGCCTACCACGACGATACGATCCGTAACCTGAGCTGCGTTCGGGTGCAATGCGACGAGATATGGTCCTTCTGCCATGCGAAGGAACGGAACCTGAAGCCAAAACTGCGTGGCCTTGACGGATACGGCGATCTTTGGACCTGGGTCGGCATCGACGCGGATACCAAACTCCTTGTGTCGTGGATCGTGGGCAAGCGCACTCCGCTTTTTGCTCGCCGCTTCATGCAAGACTTGGCCAGCCGCATCAAGTCTTACGTTCAGGTTTCGACGGACGGACTCGCCATGTACAAAGACGCGGTTCGCCGCGCGTTCGGCCATCGTGTCGATTACGGAACCGAGATAAAGGTCTTTGGCTTCGATGATTCGCAGGAACCGGATCGCAAGTATAGTCCCGCCGTCGTTACCGAAATGCGGCGCCATAGGGTGTTGGGTGCTCCCGATCCGGCGCATATCTCGACAGCATACATAGAACGTCAGAACCTCACTATGAGAATGTCGATGCGGCGTTTCACACGGCTAACAAACGCTTTTTCCAAGAAAGCGCTGAATCTACAGCGATCGCTGGCTATCTACGCGATCCACTATAACTTCGTCCGCCGACACACGACGCTTAAAACGACGCCCGCAATCGCGCACGGCGTTACAGACCGCGTTTGGACGCTGGAAGATATTGCGAACCTGCCGGACTTTATGAGCGGCGGTCTAGCCGCCTAATCCTAAAGCAAGTTTGGGCTGCGGAAGCGCCGGGCGAAGGTCGTTTTCTTCTTCGATCCGTAGCATCCGAATGTCGCGAACGGCTTCGGAAAACCAGGGAAGTTCATACGCGAGACGTTGAACCAAGAGGACGCAATCGACCGGAGTCGTGCCCTGCTTGCCAAAATAAACGCTGCCCTGGATGCCCTCAAAGCCGTGTTCTTCGAGAATTCTACGAACGTCTCGGTAGCAGTTTTTGTGGTTGTCGCCGAACTCGCGCTTCAGGACCTCGACTGTCAAGTCGAAAGCTATTGCGTACACTCGATGCTTTCCGAACGGCCTAGATGGA
>DASXDV010000122.1:0-6831 GCA_036490465.1 Candidatus Tumulicola sp.
GACGGCGTTATCGAGTTGCGCGGTCCCCGGCGGCGATACCACGTCGAGGACGCGCGCGGCGACTTGCATCGGCGAGACCACGCGCCCGCCATGGAGCGCGTCGGTATTGGCCAATACGATGACGGCGATGTGATCGTCGGGAAGGACCGCGTTGGCCGCCTGATATCCCGGGACTTGGCCCGCGTACCAAACGAAGCTTTTGCCGGCACGCTGATCGATCACCCAGCCCATACCGTAATGCGACGGACCGGGGGTTCCGCTCGACGTCAGCATCGCGCGCACCGCGTCGACCCGGACGAGCACCGGCATCTCGATATCCCACTTCGAAAGATCGTAAACCGTCGTTACCAGTCCGCGGTCGCCCGCGAGCCACGCCGGATCCCACGGCCGGGCTGCCACGAATCCGTTGCCGCCGTGGGTGTACCCGACGGCGCGCGCTGCCGAGATTCCGGTATCGCCCGCGAGAAACGTGCGATCCATGACTAGCGGAACGAATATGCGCTGCTGGAGAAAGTCGGAGAGCGGTTCGCCGCCGGCCTGCTCGACGATCATGCCGGCGAGCAAATAGTTCGTCGGATTGTCGGCGTACACCGCGCCCGGCGGCGCGACCGGTTTCATCGCGTTGAGGGCGGCGATCAAGTCGGCCGGTTTCTCTGATCGCGTGAGGTCGACGGCTGGCTGCGCGCCCTTCAAGTAGTCCGGCAGCCCGGACGTTTGCTGTAAGAGTTGCGCGATCGAGACGTCCGCCGCGATCGTCAACTCCGGCAGATACTTCGTCACCTTGTCGTCGAGCTTGAGCTTGCCGTCTTGCTCGAGCATCAGGACGGCGGCCGCCGTGAATTGGTGCGTGATGTCGCCGACGTAAAATTCGGTGTCGGGCGCAACGGGAAACTTACGAGCCGCGTTGGCAAATCCGAATCCGCGCGCGTAGACGAGCCGGCCGTCCTCGACGACCCCGATCGTCAGTCCCGGCGTGCGGCCGTCGCGCACTTCGGCATCGCCCAGGCGCGTAATCGTCGACGACATGCCGGCGGTAAACACGTGACCGACGATCGCGCAGCGGGCCTGGACGGGCAGCATACCGGCAAAGAGCGCCGACAGTACGACGGCCCAGCGTTTCATAGGCCGGAACATTAGACTAATAGGCAAGTTGGGCCTCGGCAACCACCCGCCCGCCGTCCATCAGTGCGAGCCGATCCATCCGGTGGCTCTTGGGCAGGTAGAGCATGGCAAGCTGGCCACGGGGCTCGGCGGCCCCGAGCATCGTCCGATCGGTTCCGTGCATCCAGGCGACTTGCAAGGCGCGGGACGCTCCCCGCACCAGGACCACGTACCACGAGCCGTCCGGTGCGTACATCACCCGGGCGGTCGTTCCGGGTCCCAGGCCGCGGAAATCGGCCGTGCGGAAGGAAGCGGGCACCCCGAGCCGGCCGACCGCCTCGGCATCGGCCTGCATGGCGGCGTGCATCGCGCGGTTCTGTTGCCAGAAAAAGGCCGACGGAAGCAGCGCGAGCACCAGGGCGGCCGCCAGCGCCAGCGCCGTAGCGAAACGCAATCGCGGGGAGCGGCGCGAGAACGCCGGCTGCATGGGCGCCGGGCTCGCGAGCGGCTCGGCCGCAGCCAGCACGGTGACGTCGTCTTCGGCTTGCCCCAAGAGGCGGCTGCACGCGTCGCAGCCGGCCGCATGGCGATCGGCCGCCCGGCGCTCCGGCTCGTCCATCGCCCCGAGCGCGTAGAGGGCGGCATCCTCAAAGTTCAGATGCGCCGGCAATGCCATTATTCCGGGGCCTCCAGCGTTGCCGCCAGTTTGCGCAGGCCGGCCGCGATCCGGCTCTTCACCGTACCGAGGGGCTCGCCAAGTTCGGCGGCGATTTCGGCATGCGTCATCGCCCGGTAATAGGCCAATTCCAGCGGGATTCGCTGTTCGGGGGCCAGCTTGGCAAGCGCGGCGCGCAGCCGGTCGCGTTCGATTGGATCGCCCGCATCCAACTCGCCATGCTCCTGCGGCATGGCGGACAGTCGCTGCGCCAGCTGCTGGCGACGGCCGCGAGCCCGCCGGCGCGAGATCGCCTCATTGCGGACGCAAACGACGAGAAAGCTGCGGACGGCGCCGCGCGAACGCGAGTAGGCGCCGGAAGACCGCCAGACCCGGGCCAACGCATCGTGGACGCAGTCGCGGGCGTCCTCGGCATCGCCGAGCACGTTATAGGCCACCGAATAGAGCAACGGCGCAAAGCGGCGATAAGCCTCGTCGAACGCCCAGCGCTCGCGGTCCGCGAAAGCCGTCGCCAGAGCTTCCTCGTCGCCCCGGTCGAGCATGGACAAAAGCGTTCGACGCGGCCGCCGGGTCGAGCCTGGAGACGCCTCGCGCAAGCTTCACGCTAAGAAGAACGACCCCGGCCGCCCCGGCGGATGAACGCAGCGGGACCTGGCCGGGGCCGGGACGGAGCCTACTTTCCGACGGCCTGCTTGGCGAGATCGAGCAGCGTGCCGAACGCGGCCTTGTCGGAAATCGCCAACTCCGCCAGCGCCTTGCGGTTGAGGCTCACGCCCGATTTCTTGAGGCCGTTTATGAAGGACGAGTACGAGATTCCCTCGCGTCGAACGGCGGCATTGATGCGGCTGATCCACAGCGAGCGGAAGTCGCGCTTGCGAACGCGCCGATCGCGAAAAGCGTATGCAAGCGATTTCAGCAGCGCTTCGTTGGCGACCCGATAGTTGCGCCGCCGCGCCGCGCGAAAGCCCTTGACGAGCTTCATCACTTTGCGGCGGTGCTTGATACCCGAGACGCCGCGTTTAATCCGTGCCATCGTGCGAAGCCCTCCTTAGACCAGGTATGGGATCGTGGGTGCGAGCCGCTTCAAATCGCCCTTGAAGGTCGGCTGGTCCTTGCGGAAGTTGCGTTTACGCTTGCGCGTCTTCTTGCTGAGAATGTGACCGCAGCCGCTGAATTGATGGCGATGCATCACCTTGCCGGTAGCGGTGACTTTAACGCGCTTTGCGGTCCCGCGATGCGTTCGAATCTTAGGCACTGGTTCGTTCCTCCATTTCGGCCGCCTCGGGTGCGGCCGCTTTCTCGTCTTTGTCGGCCTCTTTCTCGCGATGCTGCGAGAACTTCGGCGGACCCGTCGGCGCCGCACGCGGCGCCAAGATCATGAACATGTTCCGGCCTTCGATACGCGGTTCGCGTTCGACCGTCGCCAACGGTCCCATGTCTTCGGCCATTCGATCGAGCAATCGGCGCCCGAACGACGTGTACGTGATCTCGCGTCCGCGGAACATGATCGTTACTTTGATTTTACTTCCGTCCAGGAGCAGTCGCTCGGCCATGCGCGCTTTCGTTTCGTAATCGTGCGTCTCGATTTTGGGCCGCAGCTTCACTTCTTTGAGCTCGAAGTGGCGCTGCTTCTTACGAGCATCCTTGTCTTTCTTGGACTGCTCGTACTTCAACCGGCCGTAATCGGCGATCTTGCAGACCGGCGGCTGAGCCGTCGGCGAAACTTCGATCAGGTCGAGACCCGCCGTTCGCGCTCGCGCAAGCGCGTCTTCGGTCGGTAGGATCCCGAGTTGCTCGCCATTTTCGTCGATGACGCGGACCTGGCGGATGCGAATCTGATCGTTAATGCGCAGCGGTCGTGCTATGGCATTTTCTCCCCAAAAAAAAAGCGGTCGCCGAAGCGACCCCACCGCGCGGAACCGGCCGACGGTCCCTCGAGGCAAGACCGGATCGCCCGCGGGCATCCGGTGAGTGGCACGGGCCACTGCTTCGGCTCGCCGAGCATATCACGCCGGCTGGGGGGAATGTCAACGACGCGGCGCGCAGGACGGCGGATGCGCGAGCGGATTCGGCCGGCCGAAGCGTCCGATGCAGCCCTCTTGGCCGACGCATGGCGCGCGATGAGCGACGAACTCGGCTTCGCTGCCAAGGGTTTCGTTCCCGACTGGCGCGAGCGTTTGACCGCGTACTTCGCGGCCGGGATCGGCGACGAGTCGCAGGGCTGGTTTCTCGCCTTCGCCGGCGACGAGCTTGCCGGCACGGCGGCCGTGTTCGTACGGGCATCGGTCACCTGGGACGTGCTATACCGTCGTAACGCCGTGCTCGCGGGGGTCTTCGTCGCGCCCACGCACCGGCGTGCCGGGATCGCGCGCCGGCTGGTGACGCGGGCCGTCGAGTGGGCGCGCGGGCGGGGATGTACGCACCTCTCGCTGCGGGCTTCGCCGGCGGCCGAACCGCTGTATCGCGGGTTGGGATTCGAGGACGACGACGGATTGGTTTTGAAGCTTAGCTAGATGAAGCCGTGGTTCAAAAACACGCTCGCCGCGGGCGCGGGCCTCATTTGCATTGCGTTGGTTCCACTTTCGGCCCGCGCCGCAAGCGCGCCGATTTTACTGCAGCTGGACGCCTCGAAAGCTCCCGAGCAGAACGTCGTCTTCACCCGCGAGACGATTCCGGTGCAACCCGGGAAGCTCGTGCTCTATTATCCGCAATGGATCCCCGGACAGCACCAGCCGGTCGGCCCGATCGCGAACCTGGCGGGGCTCGTGATGACGGCCGGTGGCGTGACGCTCCCTTGGCGCCGCGAGCCGCACGACATGTTTGCCTTCGACGTCGACGTGCCCGCTGGGGTCACTTCGCTCGACGTCGCGGCCACCTACCTCGGCGCGACCTTCGGACGCTATTCGTCGTCCCGGTTGGCGACGCCGAACTTGCTGGTCGTCACCTGGGATCAGAACTTGCTGTATCCGTCGACCGGGACGATCCAAAATACGGTTTTCAAACCGTCGATCGTTCTCCCGGGAAACGACTGGCAGTTCGCCACCGCGCTGCGCGGAGCGCAGCGCAGCGGAAACGTTGCGAGCTTCGACGCCGTTTCGCTCGAGCATCTGATCGACTCGCCGCTGGACGCCGGAATCCACTACAAACGCTGGCTGCTGTGGCACGACGGGGATTCGTCGGCGTACCTCAACGCGTTTGCCGATACCGATTCGGAGTTGGCCGCGAAGGACGCAACCATCGATGCTTATCGCAAGCTCGTGCGCGAAATGCTGGCGATGTACGGCGCGCGTCATTGGCGCGACTACAATTTCTTGCTGACGCTATCGGACGCAATGCCGGGCGAGGGGATCGAACATCACGAGTCGAGCGACGACGGCTCGCGAGGCAGCTATCTCATCGATTCGGAAACGCTCGATCGCGGTGCCGACCTGCTCTCGCACGAGTTCAACCATTCGTGGGATGGGAAATACCGGATGCCTGCGGGTCTCTACCAGCCTAACCTCCAGTTGCCGTACGACGATTCGCTGCTCTGGGTCTACGAGGGGATGACGCAATACTACGGCAACGTGATGTCGTGGCGCGACGGAATCCGTAAAGCCGACACGTACCCCGACCACATCGCCGCGACGTACGCCTATCACGACAATCAGCCCGGCCGGCGCTGGCGCACGCTGGGCGACACGGCGACGTCGGGTCCGTTCATCTATTCCGCGCCGCGCGGCTATGGCGCGCAGCGGCGCGGCGAAGATTTCTACGACGAAGCCGAACTGATGTGGCTCAAGGCCGATAGCATCATTCGCGAAAAGACCGCGGATCGGGAATCTCTCGACACGTTCGCGCGAGCGTTCTTCGGCGGCCGCAACACCGGGCCGATCGTCGAGACCTACGATCGAGCCGACGTCGTCGCCGGCCTCAATGCGGTGGTCGCTTACGACTGGGCGGGATTCTTTCGAACGTGGGTCGACGATATCGCGATCCATCCTCCCGACGGCTTTACGGCCGACGGCTGGAAGCTCGAGTACACCGACGTTCCCTCGCACTGGGTACGCAAGAACAATTTCTGGTATTCGCTCGGGTTTTCAGAGACCGACGCCGCGGTGAGCGACGTGCGCGAAGGATCTCCGGCATGGCGCGCGAGCTTGGGCATCGATACGAAGCTCGTCGCCGTGAACGGACGCGCCTACTCGAGCGACGTGCTGTTCGAAGCGCTCGAAGAGGCGGCAAAAACGCGCTCGCCGATCGCCTTACTCGTTCGCCACGGCGACGTGTTCCGGACGATCGACCTGGCGTATTTCGAGGGACCGCGCTATCCGCATTTGGTGCGGATCGCGGGCATTCCAGATCGGCTTACCGAGGTTGTAAACCCGCGTTCTTAGGAACTCGGCTTAGACCGTAACGAGAGCAACGCGATCGCGCCCAGCGCGAAGAAGGCGATGCATAACGCAATCGGCAGGGCCGCTTGTTGCAGCCAAGGTGTCGTGCGCGCAGGGGATTGGAGGGTTTCGAGCGCCGTGGAGGCAGCGGCGCCCAGAGTCGCGACGGCCCCGGGGCGCCAGCTCTCGTGCGCTAGCAGATCGGCTAAGTCGTAGGTGGGCGCGGCCGCGGCCGGGTTGTCCCAAAGTAAGCGATACGCCGTCGCGGGATCCGCGCGAAAAATCAAGTGGTGCTCGTATCCCAGCGGCGTGACGCGCAGGGACGCGAGCGGCAGATCGTTTCCGTTTTGGATCGTCGCCCGGAGCATCCGCGCGTGACGATTACCGAGATCGACGGTCAGTTCGGGCCGGCCGGCGAAAAACCGCGAGATTGTAGCCGCGCCGGCATCCTCCCAGACGAGGTCGCTGCCGGTGACGCCGGCGTTGGCGGTCTCGAACGTGACGCGTCGCGAGAATTCCCGGGTCGCCGATTCAAAAGCGACGGCGCCCACGTTCGCGTTTGGGGTTACGAAATCGAACGTTACGACGGTGCGCCCGTCCGAAGTTCGCGCGGCGCTCGTCCCTTCGAGCGGCACCAGGCGCGCAGGAACGTTCTGCGGCGTCACGCTGGCGCCCGCGATC
>DASXDV010000157.1:0-47001 GCA_036490465.1 Candidatus Tumulicola sp.
CGCCGCAAGACGCGCCGGAAATTCGAAGGCGATACGAGAGCTCGAATCGATCTCGCCGTACTTTGCATTCGGTCATGATGCACCTTTGAAGAACATTTACACGCAGCGGCGATGGTTAGACTATTACGGCGGCGTTATGGCCTTCCGTCACGGAAACTCAGCAGAAAGCGATCTTACAAAGCTGTCACCCGATTACACCCGCGATGAACTACTGCGAATCTGGGAAGGCAACCGATTCTCCGAGTTCTACCTCTTGGCCAAACTCCTTAGTCTCGATCTTTCGGGAATCAGGGATATCAAATGCCCGCTAATCGTCTTTGCCGGGCGCGAAGACGTTAATGTAAACTCTTATGTTGCAGAAGAGTGGTTTTCTACGGTCACGGCGCCTTCGAAGCAGTTCGTATGGTTCGAAAACGCGGCCCACCTTTTGATGACCGAGAAGCCAGGGCAGTTTCTCATGTCACTCGTGAGCGACGCTCTGCCGATCGCACGACGAGCCGGCGATGCCCCCAAGGTAAGCAGTTAGCGCCGAAAGAAGCGTCCGTAGGCATCATTTGCACGCTCGGCGAACGCGAAGACCCCCAGGTGATTTAGCGCTGCAAATGGCTCACGAGCGGGGTCTTTAGCCTCACGCGGTCAGCGGCGATACGCGAGATACTATGTCGAGAGAGCTCGTCGCTACCATGGAGTCGCTTGGAATGAAGTCCGCCCGTTTTGGCCTCGCTCTTATCGGAGCGCTGGCGGTGGCCGCATGCGGTGATGGCAGGAGCAGCCTTCCCGACTCGACGTTTTCTCCAGCGACATCGGCATCATCGCCGGGCCTTCATCTCGACGCCGAACTCTATGTCGCATCGGCGTCGCCGTATTTCTTCAACGCCTATCGGCTTCCGCTCTCGGGCAGCGCAGATCCGATCGCGCACGAGACCGAAGTCAGCGAACCCGTGCCGCTGGCGAATGACTTCCGCCATCTTTACGTTGGCAGCTTCAACGACGGCGTCATCTACACGTTCAGTCTGCCGCTTTCGGATAACGGGTTCCGCGGGTCGTCACCGCGCGGTCGTTTCGTAACGCCGTTTGCCAGGCAGAAGCGTCGCGTGCCCCGATGCGGCAGTCTGCGCCGTGCTTTTTGTGCCGGAGTCGGTGACCCGTCTGGCCTTGCCGTCGCCGATAAATACCTCTACGTTGCCGGCGATGGTACTTCAGGTAACGAAGTTCTGCAGTACGCACTCCCGCTGAGAAGACCGCAGGTGCCGTCCGGCTCGGTCACCGGCTTCTCGCAGATCGATTTTCTCTCCATCGCGGCAGAGAACGGAACGCTGTACGTTGCTTCAACGACCGCAGGAACCGTCGGAGCCTACTCGCTGCCGCTTACGCCGAACCAATCTGCCGAATACACGATCGACACGGCACGCCAGTACGACGGTGCGACCGGTGTCGCCGTCGATCGTCGCTGCCATCACCTATATGTCTCGCTCTACGCGCTCGGTCAAATCTACGACTACAAACTGCCGTACCGACCAAGTGAGCCGCCGACAATCCTTCAAGTAGACCCGTACGTGGGCCCCTACGGTATCGCCGTCGGCGACGATCACCTCTTCGTCACCGACGATACCGCAGGCGGAGTCGAAGCATTTCCGCTGCCGCTAACGTCGATGTCGATTCCGGATGCGATCGTTCCATTCGCCGGATTCGGTGCCGGCGTAACGATTCGGTCGCGATACTCCAGCCGTCCATGCCGATGATTGACGGGCGCCCGCGGCGGTGTCGCCTTTAGGGCTGCTCGTCTGGGCTCACCACGATGCCGTCCGGCTGGGAACCATGACTGAAGAGAATATCCTTCCTCGACGCGCCACCCTTTGTGTACCGATACTTGTCGGCCGAACTTACGAGGACCTTATCGGGCCCTGGCGAGGAAGCCGTTAACCCTGCGCGGGCCGCATCTGCCACCCAGATGTTCTTATTCGTTCGGGTGATCGCGAAGCTTATCGGGTCGCCGGCGCCTGTGAGCGGCGTCGTCGCAATCGGCATGCCGAGCGAGCCCTTCACCGGTGCGTTATATGTGTAGATCGCGACGTTCTCCTGGTCGTCCAATGCGATCTTGCCCTTCGACGAAACTGCGACACCGCCGGGGAACCCGACGGCGTTGCCGGTGGCTAGAAGGGTGATCGCCTTCCCGCTAACGCCGCCAACGACTTCTCCGGCAACGAATGCGCCGGACGCGTTCGTTCCGTCGATGTAAAGGTTGCCCTTGCGGTCGAACGCATCGAAAAGGACTTTAGCGAAATTGGCGTTCGAAAGCGTCGTCAGCAGCGTACCGCCGTTACTGAAGAAGCTGACGCTTCCGGCTCCGTCGCTGGTCGTGAGGATGTTCGTCACCCCGAGATTACCCTTGCTGTCGATCGCGACGCTCGCGGGAGATTCGCCCGGATCGTTAATGGTCGTCGGCGTACCTTTGAACCCCGCAGCGTACACCTGAATGCGGCTATTATTCGTATCGGCGACGTAAAGGTTTCCTGCCGTATCGAGCGCGAGACCTTGCGGCTCTGAGAAGCCGGTCAGTTGCGCCGTCTGCTTGCCCGCGGAGTTGAAAATATCGACCACGTTGTCCGAGGCATCGGAAACAATGATAGACGCGCCGCCCTTGGCATTGATTTCATTACTAACGAAAGCAGTAGGCGGACGGTTGGAGTGCAGTTGCGGAACGCCCGGACGCAGGACGCTAGAGCTCTGTGGAACCTGCTGCGAAAAGGCTGAGGTTGCCGCGGGAGCTCCGGCGCCGCCGCCCGAGCAACCCGCCAGAAATGCAAAAGCCACGGTTGCGCTTAAGGCGTATTCAAGCCGCGATGAGATAGGCATCAATAAAATTCTCCACTGGTCGAGGAACTGTGAGTGATTAGCTTACCGGCGCATACGGCCTGAACCGTGGTCGATTCGCATGTCTGTGCGAGCTGCCCGCCCGCGTGTTGTTCATTACGACTACCCAAGGTTTAACCTTCTTTGCCGGCCACGCTGTTTCTCGCAACATAGCACCTAAGGAATAGCACGATCGCGCGGTGGGAAAAGCAACTAATGGCCCCCTCGTAGGCCACGCAAGCTGCTAGGGGCCACGAGATTTTTTGCACGGCATGCGCGACGCCTTCTCTCGATTCTTTAGTGCCCCGATGCGGTCTGCGACATGCTGTTTGTGCTGGTCACCGGCTTCTCGCAGCCCGATTTTCTCTCCATCGCGACGGAGAACCGAACGCTGTACGTTGCTTCAACGACCGCAGGAACCGTTGGCGCCTACTCGCTGCCGCTTACGCCGAACCAGCCTGCAGAGTACATCATCAGCACAGCACGACAGTACGACGGTGCGACCGGTGTCGCCGCCGATCGTCGCTGCCACCACCTATATGTCTCGCTCTACACGCTCGGTCAAGTTTACGACTACAAACTGCCGTACCGGCCAAGTGAGCCGCCGACGATTCTTCAAGTGGACCCACACGTGGGAACCTACGGTATCGCCGTCGGCGACGATCACCTCTTCATTCCGGATGCGATCGTTCCATTCGCCGGATCAGGTACCGGCATAATGGTTCGGTCGCGGTATTCCAGCCGTCCATGCCGGTGATCGCCGTTCGGCCCGTCGCTCAATGCGGCGCAATTCGCGCGGGTCAAGCGAATGCCCGCCGCGAAGCTTTTAATGTATGTTACGCCGTATTGCGCTTCTTGCCGGTCTTGCCTTTCTCGTGCCCTGCGCGTCACCCGTGGCCGCAGCGACCACTCCTGAAGCGGTCGTTCGCGCCTTTTACAACTGGGATTTGTCGGTAAAGTATCCGCAGAGCTGGCTGGACCATCTCAGCGGCGCGAAGCCGTACCTCACGTCGTCGCTCTACAACCTAGTGAGTCAGGTTGGTCCGTTCGAGCAGAAAAACAAGGCCGCTGTGCTCGACGCTCAGCCGTTCGAGGACGCGCAGATTCCAGCGTCATCGGCGAACGTCGGTGCCGCCCGCATCAGCGGCAACCGCGCGAAGGTTCCTGTAACGATCCACTACGCGAGAACGGCGGGGAGCGGTCACGTTACCGTAGTCGTCATAAGGACGGCGCAAGGCTGGCTGATCGACGACTTCGTCGGCAGCGTCGGTGGGAGTTTGCGCGCGAACCTAGCGCACAACATGAAGTAGCTGTCGCGCCCTTTACGTGCGACAGAGCGCGCAGGCAGTTTCCAGTCGCCTCGCCACCCGTGGGCAGGTGCGGTACCCACGCCTGTCGCCGGCTATTCGGTAATTGAGAGCGGCTTAGCGAACCGTCAAAAGCAATCGCTTGACGACTTCTTACGGAGGCTCTACGACGTCCTGTCGAGTACCGCGTTGATCCGCCGAAACGCACAGCAGCTTTTGACAACCTCCGCCTTTTGCAGGATGATCGCCAAAGGCCGGAAGAGACGCGTGCGAACTAAAGCATTACGATGATGACTTCGGAAACGGTGATCGCTGCCGCCACCGTGTTTCAGGCGCTGCTTCTTTTGGTTGCAGGTGCCATTGCACTCTACCAGCTGTTCGAAGTTCGCCGTGCGGCGCAGTTCGAGGCGACACGCATAATGGTCGACCGTATGCTCGACCCGTCTTTTACTAGTGCGCTGATGTATGTTATCGACAAGTTGCCAGAGCGCATGACGGATCCGGTTTACCGCGACGAGTTAATCTCGTCTCGCGGTTGGGATATCGCTGCAGCGCGTCACCCCGAATTGATTGTTCTCGCGAGACTTGAAGAAATGGGTATCTACGTCCGGAACAGGCTACTTTTGTCATCTGCGCTCTTGGATTTTGGCGCCGAGCTCATTCTAGAGGGTTGGGAGCGATTAGAGGAAGTCGTCGAGCTGATGCGGATCTCGCACCGAAATCCCAACGTTTGGGAGAACGCCCAGTTCCTATACCAGTATGCCAAGGCCCGACGCCCCACGGTCGAAGGCCGCGTTTCCAAGACTATCGCATCAGACGCGTAAAACCGGTTGCCGTCCGCATAAAGGCACTCTTTTCGAGGCGCCGGCATCTATGAGGCCCTCGACACAACGAATTTGACAGTGCAGCAGGCCCCACCGATTTCAATCAAGCTAATTCTGTGGCGTGCTCATCGGCCCAACGCTCCAGGGCTGTGGCAATATCTTCCGCGTGTTATCCACGACAGGCATCGTGGATACCTGCGGCGGTTCGTCGTCTTCGACGAGCCTGATACCGTCGTCACGGCGCTTCATGACGCCAACAGTGCGAGCGGACCGCCAACTGCGAGCAATGATGCGGCCCCGGCAATATTTAGTTGAAGTAGAGGACGAGCGTTTTCAGGAACGGCCTTAGGCAGATACTGGACTCCTCGGAGTGGTGCCCCTGTGTGTATTTACCTCCGGCACAGATCCACTCTTGATCTGTCCAGTCGCCCGTGAGCCTCACGCGTCCTTGGCGGTTTGTCGAGCCTTTGGTGATGAGCTTACCGTTAGGCCACTTCTCATGCGTTATCGTGATTTCGATATTTGGAAGCGGCAGGCCACCCCTACGAGCCGTAATCTCGACCTGCGCATCCGGGTGCACCCTGCTCGCCGCTGGAACGACTGCGTTGGCGCCTGCTCCGTTTGTCGCGCCGAGCGGGTTTGCGCATGCGGCGAGAGCGATTGACGAAAGCGCGACAATCGCGCAGCGGCTAAAGCTCATAACGTGTGCCTCCAAATAGCTGGACGAGCGCTAGTTTTGGAGGTTCGTCACCGCGACGCTCGGTCCCGCCGGAGCGCCCCGGTGGAATCCGTTACGCCCTAGTTGATGCCCGCGTGAGCAGCGGCAGTTCGAGCGAGCAGATCGCGCAGTACCGCGAGCACTTCCGGAGCCGGCTCCGGCGTTCTCCGAAGGTCGTCGGCAACTGAGATCGCCCAACCCGTTGATTCGCGGACGTCGTTAATCTCGACGCCGGGGTGGAGTTGGACGAGTGTTAGCTCCTTCGATTGCGCATCGGGCTCGAAGACGCCGAGGTTCGTGATTACGCGGGTTGGACCGGCCCCGGGCGCGCCGGAACGCGCTCGGCTCTCGCCGCCGGTACCGTAACCTACCGTTGTAACGAAGTCGAGCTGCTCGACGAAGGTGCGTTTATCTTGCTTCATGATGAGCAGCACCTCTTTCGCCGACGTGGCGATCTCCGGCGCTCCCCCTGCGCCCGGCAGTCGGGTTTGGGGCCGCTCGTACTCGCCGATGACGGTCGTGTTGAGATTTCCGAAACGGTCGATCTGCGCGGCTCCCAAGAAGCCGACGTCGATGCGCCCGCCTTGCAGCCAGTAGGCAAAGATTTCCGGCACCGAAACGACCGCGTCGGCCGTCTCAGCAAGCTCGCCGTCCCCGATCGAGAGCGGCAGCACCGCAGGTTTCGTGCCAATGGTTCCGGATTCATAGATCAAAACCAGATTGGGAGCGTGCGTCAAGTGCGCTAAGTTCGCCGCAGTCGATGGGAGGCCGATTCCAACAAAACAGACAGCGCCGTCGCGCAGATGACGCGCCGCCTCCACGGCCATCAGCTCCTCGTTTGTATACGCAAGGTCAGGCATTGGCGACATCCTTCAAAACGTTTGCTTCGATCCAGGATGAGAAGCGTCCGCGATCGCGCGCAATGCCGTCCCATTCGATGTAGAACGCGTTATCGCGCTGATAGTAGCCATGGGCGTATGACGGTTTCGAGCCGCCCGGCGCCTTGCAGACGGCCGCGATCACCCAGTGCGGAATGACGATCGAGTGCGGCGGATGTGCGAACTCCTCGACGATCTCCTCAACCGTAACGATCGTGCGCTTTGCCGCAAGAATGGCTTCCTTCTGAATTCCAACGATGCCGTGAATTAAGACGTCGCCTGCGCGATTGGCCTGCTGCGCGTGAACGATCGTGACGTCGGGACGAAGCGCCGGCACCGCTGCCAGCCGCTCTCCCGTGAACGGACACTCGACCCATGCAATGTTGCGATTGTGCTTGGGAAGATCTGAGCCGACGTAACCCCGCAGGACACCAAACGGAAGGTTCGAAGCGCCGGCGGCGTACGCCGCGGCCATCGCGGCATGCGAGTGCTCCTCGATTTCGAGCGGCGAAGGCCAGCCGTTTTCGACCGCATCGCGGAAGCGATGCAACGAGCCCACGCCCGGATTTCCGCCCCATGAAAAGGTGAGTTTCCGCGCACATCCCGCCCCGATCAGTTGATCGTAGATGAGGTCGGGCGTCATCCGCACGAGGGCGAGATCGCGTTTCCGCTGACGAATAACCTCGTGCGCCGCAGCGAAGGGGATGAGGTGGGTAAACCCCTCCATCGCCACGACGTTTCCATCGCTGACGTACGCCTCGACGGCCTCGCGTAGCTCAAGGAATTGAGCCATATCCGCGGATCCCTTTCATTTGGACGAAAAAAGAGTATTTTACCATTAATATGTTGTATTATACGGCACATCCTCCGAACAGATTAAGCTGAAAAATCCGCAATGACCGAACGATTTGTATTTTATCGAAACTTGGCCGCGCCTCTACCGACCATCGCACACGCCAAGGGCGTCTGGCTTGTCGACGAGACCGGCAAGCGTTACCTCGATGCCTCCGGCGGCGCTATGGTCGTCAACATCGGCCATGGAGTACCTGAGATCGCCGAGGCAATTGGGCGCCAAGCGGCGTCGGTCGCCTACGTCAACGGAACCGCCTTCACCAGCGAGCCGGTGGAGCGGCTCGCCGCGCTGCTTGCCCGCAAGGCGCCCCGTGGGCTCGATCGCGTTTATTTCCTGAGCAGCGGCTCGGAGGCCGTCGAGGCCGCCCTCAAACTCGCGCGCCAGTATCACGTCGAACGCGGCGAACCGTCCCGGCGCGTGATCATCGCGCAAGAGCCGGGCTACCACGGAAATACGATCCTTGCGCTGGCGGCTTCGGCTCGCGCGCACTACAAAACGATGTTCGCGCCGTGGTTACCGGAAGTCGTCACGATCGCCGCCCCCTATCCTTATCGGTTCGCGCCCGATCCGTCGGCGCTCGAACGCCTTATTCTCGCGGCCGGTCCTGCGAACGTTGCGGCCTTTATCGCCGAACCGATCGGCGGCTCGTCGACCGGTGCTTCGCGCGCCGAACCAGATTACTTCGCTCGCGTGCGCGAACTCTGCGACCGCTACGGCATCGTGTTCGTTTGCGACGAGGTGCTGACCGGAGCCGGCCGCACCGGTACGTTTTTTGGCATCGAGCATTTCAGCGGCCCCGACGGAACCACGATCGCGCCCGACATCATTACGATGGGCAAGGGTCTCAACGGCGGGTTCGCCCCACTTTCCGCCGTGATTACGTCTCGTCGGATGGTCGACACGATTGCCGCCGGCAGCGGCGCCTTCATGCACGCGCAAACGTATTCACACAATCCGCTCGCCGCGGCGGCGGGCCTCGCGGTTCAACGATATATCGAGGAACACGACTTGGTTCGCCGGGCGGCATCGGTAGGCGAGCACCTCGGCGCGCGGCTGGCGGCCCTCGCGCGCGAAGATTCGCCCGGCGCTCAGCTGATCGGCGACGTCCGTGGGCTTGGCATGCTGTGGGCAATCGAGCTCGTCGCCGACCGCGAAACGAAGCAGCCATTTGCGCGCAAACGTAAGCTGGGCGAAACCGTCGTCTCCCGCGCCCGCGAAAACGGGCTCGTGCTTTGGGCGAACGTTGGACAAGCCGACGGAAAGAACGGCGACCTCGTCATGATTGCGCCGCCGTTTACGATCGACGAAGAAGAGATCGCCGAGCTGGTCGATCGTTTGCGCCGGACGTTGAACGAGATCGCCGCCACGTTTCGCATTGACGACCAGCCCAGCAAGCCGACCGAGGAGATGTACGCATGACGGCCCCGACGCTCAACACTCAACCGAAGATCACCTACTCGGCGGTCGGCGGAGATCTCGATGCCGTCCATCGCGGCTTCGAGGCGGCCCTCGTCGAGGTAAAGGACACGTTCGGCGCAATTCATTACTCGCGCGTGGGAGGTCGAGAGGTCCGGGACGGAAGCGAACGCGTTGAGTCGCGCTCTCCAATCGATCGCACGATGCTGTTAGGCACGTTCGCGAGCGCGACGCCGAAAGAAGTCGAGGCCGCGGTCACCGCTGCACGCACCGCTCGAGCCGCATGGGCTGCAACCCGGTGGCCGGAGAGAGTTGCAGTGATGCGCGAGATCGCCGAGCGAATTCGCGAGCGCCGGTACCAGCTCGCGGCCGTGATGAGCCTCGAGATCGGTAAGACACGCTTTGAATCGCTCGGCGACGCCGAAGAGGCCGCCGATCTCATCGACTACTACGCCGATCAGGTCGAGCGCGCCGACGGATTCGTGCAGCCGCTCGGGCAGCTTTCGCCGAACGAGCAGACGCAAGACGTGCTTCGGCCGTACGGCGTCTTTGCGGTAATAGCACCGTTCAATTTTCCGATGGCGCTCGCGACGGGCATGAGCAGTGCCGCACTGCTCGCCGGCAACAGCGTCGTGTTCAAGCCCGCCGAGGGCGCGAAGCTGACCGGCGCGGCGCTCGCGGAGATTTTCAGCGGTTCGCGCTTGCCGGCAGGAGCATTCAATATCGTCTACGGCTCGGGCTCGAAGATCGGGCGGCTGCTCACCGACAATCCGGGCGTCGACGGAATCGCGTTCACCGGGTCGTTTGAGGTCGGCATGCACCTACAGAAGCACTTCGCGGTGGGCGGTAAGCACGCCAAGCCGGTCCTGGGGGAGCTTGGCGGAAAGAACGCCGCGATCGTGACCGGCGGAGCCGACTTGGAGATGGCCAGTGAAGGCGTGATGCGATCGGCATTTGGGCTGCAAGGCCAGAAGTGCAGCGCGTGCTCGCGCGTCTACGTCGAAGGCCAAGTCGCCGAGCAGTTCGTGGAGTTACTCGTCGCAAAGACCAACGCATTGCTTATCGGCGATCCGACCCAGCGCGACGTCTACATCGGGCCGGTGATCGACGAACGCGCCGTCGAACGTTACGAAAGTGCCGTCGCCCGCGCGCGCCAAGACGGCAAACTCTTAATCGGCGGAGAACACTTGACGTCGCCGCCGCTCGACCGCGGTAACTTCGTCGCACCGACGATCGTCGAGCTCCCACTCGATCACCCGCTTTTCCAAGAGGAGCTGTTCCTGCCGTTCCTCGCCGTCGGAGTCGTCGACTCGTTCGACGCCGCGCTCCACGAGGCAAACCGTTCGAACTTCGGCCTGACGGCCGGCCTCTTTTCGCAAGACGAGCGCGAGATCGAGCGATTCTTCGACGAGATGGAAGCCGGCGTGCTGTACGTGAACCGCAAGACCGGCGCGACGACGGGCGCGTGGCCCGGAGTGCAATCGTTTTGCGGCTGGAAAGGCTCTGGGATGAGCGGTCGCGGCGGCTGCGGCCCGTACTACGTCGGACAGTTCATGCGCGAGCAGAGCCGCACCCGGATGATCTAGCGGAAGTAGAACGATGAAGAACTATCCGAATATTTCGACGGAGATCCCGGGGCCGAAGGCGCGACTGGTAATCGAACAAGACCAGCGCTACGCGTCGCCCTCGTACATCAAAGAGTATCCGCTCGTCGTCGAACGCGGCGAGGGGCCGATGATCGAAGATGTCGACGGTAACCGCTACCTCGACTTCATGACCGGTATCGCGGTCGCGGCGACCGGGCACGCGCATCCGCGGGTCGTCGCCGCCATTAAGAAGGCCGCCGAGAAGTTTTTACACATTTGCGCAACCGATTTTTACTATCCCGCTTTCGCCGAGCTTTGCGAGCGGCTCGCGCTGCTCGGTCCGGGCCCCGAGCGCAAACGGGTCTTTCTCACGAACTCCGGTACTGAGGCGATCGAAGGCGCGATCAAGCTAGCGCGCAGCAACACGCGGCGGTCGAGTCTCATTGCCTTCCAAGGTGCCTTTCACGGCCGCTCGCTGGGTGCGATTTCACTCAACTCGAGCAAGGTGAAGTACCGGCGACACTTCGGGCCGTTGCTTCCCGGCGTCCATCATCTGCCGTACGCAAATCCGTACCGCCCGAGCGCCTGGCGCGAAGCTGCCGAAGAGCTCTTTCAGCAGCGCGTGGCGCCCGATGAAGTGGCCGCCGTGTTCGTCGAACCGATCCTTGGCGAAGGGGGCTACGTCGTTCCCTCGCCGGGCTTTCTCGAATACTGGCGATCGTTCTGTGACGAGCACGGCGCATTGCTGATTTTCGACGAAGTGCAGAGCGGCATCGGTCGCACAGGCAATATGTGGGCTGCGCAGACGCTGGGCGTCACGCCGGATGTTACCCTAACGGCCAAGGGGCTTGGATCGGGTATGCCAATCGGCGCCATCATTGCCAAAGAATCGATCATGACGTGGGAGGCCGGCAGCCACGGCAGCACGTTTGCCGGAAATCCGGTCTGCTGTGCCGCTGCGCTCGCAACGCTCGATCTCGTTGAGCAGGGCTTGGCAGAAAACGCGCGGATGCTCGAAGCGGTTCTGCTGGACCGGCTGCGGGCGCTTAAAGAGAAGCACGACGTCATTGGGGACGTTCGCGGCGCCGGTTTGATGATCGGCATTGAGTTCGTGCGCGATCGTGAAACAAAAGAGCCTTTCGACGCCATCATTCCGGCAATCGAAGAGGCTGCATTGCGGCGGGGACTCCTCCTACTCGGATGTGGGCGCAGCACCATCAGGCTATGCCCTCCCCTCGTCATCGACCGCGAGGACATCGACATCGCCATCGGCATCCTCGACGAATCCCTTTCGGAGTTGAGGGTAGCGGCGGGATAGCTACATCAAGATCTGGCGAGCGCGCGTCTGCAGTCATTGGCGCGACGACCCGATGAAATCTCCGATCACAGCGGCTCGACTCCGCATCCGCGAGGCCGTCGCCCTTCGTGCCTCGTTGCTACGACTTAGGTTCTCGTACAGGTAATGTTGTAGAGCTCCTTCCAGGCTCCGCCGGAATTAAATTCACCTAAATCGGTGTACTTGTTAGGACTGTTGACAACGGTGTCCCGTGTCGGCATCGTCTTACCCGAATCGGGGAAGTAAGCCGAGCCGGCCCAAACGATCTTCTTCCCAGTTTGCGACGTCGACTCGCTGCCATAGGTGCCGTCCGCACCGCTAACGGGACTGACCCACATTTTCTTGGTCGGCACGTACACATCGTAATCCGAGAAATCGAAATCTGTGCCCGTAGTGTGGATAAGGATCGCGCCGCCGCTGGTCTTGCTGATCGTTTCGGTTTGATGGGCCGGCCCACTCGCTGCCGATGGCGCGGGGTTGATGCACGACCACGTTCCGATCTGCCAGTCATATCCGCCCGGGCCCGCACCCACGGTAGACATGGACATCGGCGTGTCGCTTAGGGCCGGACTCGTAACGCTAGGGGCTAGGAACGCCGCGCAAGCGGCGAGAGCGATAATAAGCTTCTTCATAAAGCGTCCTCTGTCGCCGGACAAGGCAGACAAGTAAACCCTTGGCGGAAAGGTAGAAAGCCCCTGGTAATTAAGTCCGTAACGGCTAGCCACCACCCTTCGAAAAGGGGCGGCCGAAGTCCAGGCGCTGCTGGCCTAGAAACGCAGCGTGGCCAGTGAAAAAGTCCGGTCTCACCGCGGTGTAGCACTTAGCTCTACCAGGCAGCCAGTTGCCTGCAGGGTTTAGTGGCTTTAGGTCGCATGCTAGGCCTCCAGGTAACCATCAGGGCCATCGGATCCTTGCCGTAGTAGCTTCGCAACTCGAACGCGGCCCGGCACTCCTAAAGAAAGCAACTACTAGACGTTCTCAGCTCGCTGATTCGGGACTTGAAGAAAGGCTTCTTCATGAGCGATATGCGACGCACCACGCAAACAGGCTCCGCCGCAGCGGCGGCAGTCGCTGCGATTGCCCTGCTTTCTGCTTGCTCGAGCGTTGGCTCAAATTCATCTCTACCGAGCTTCGGCGCGAGCGGCACCGACATGAACAACCGGCGTGGCATTGCTTCTGCCCAACTGCAAATCACTGAGTTTCATCTGCCAAACGCCGGCAGTCAGCCACTCGGCATTGCGGCGGGCCGGACGGCAACGTATGGTTCACGGAATCCGACGGCAATCGAATCGGCCGAATCACCCCTGCCGGCAAGATCAAAGAGTTCACGTTGCCGAACTCCGCCAGTCAGCCCGAGAACATTGCGGTGGGTTCAGACGGTAACCTGTGGTTCACAGAGCTTGCCGGCAACCGAATCGGTAAGATCACGACGGCCGGTAAGGTCACCGAATTTACGAACGGCTTGAGCCCTAGCAGTTCCCCTAACGGCATAACGGCAGGTCCGGCCGGAACTCTGTGGTTCACGCAGAGCGCTTCATACCCGAACGGTATCAAGCTCGGCACGATCACAACCCACGGTCAGATCTCCGAGTACCCGATTCCGACCGCCTACAATAGCAACCCGGAAGGCGTTGCGTTGGGTCCGGACGGCAACCTATGGTTCGCGGAGGCTAACGCCGGCAATGCGATTGGCAAGAGCACGGTCAATGGCAGCATGACGATATACACCTCCGGCTTAAGCTCCAGAGCGTGGCCGCAAGGCATTGCAGCAGGTCCAGACGGTAACTTATGGTTCACTGAAAGTGGCCGCACCGCTCGGATCGGCCGGGTCACGACCTCGGGTACGATCACGGAGTACTCTAAGGGCATAAGCAGCTGCGGTTGCAACTACAACCTCTATGGCATCGCGGCTGGTCCGGATGGAAATATGTGGTTTACGGAGACCGCCACCAATAAAATCGCACAAATCACGACCGGTGGGCAGGTTACTGAGTTCTCCGGTTTGACCGCCAACAGTGGTCCTGAGGGCATCACGGCCGGTCCGAAGAACACGCTGTGGTTCACCGAAGGCCTGGGCGACGCGATCGGGCGCGTGCAACTGTCGGATCACCTTCTTTACGCCTTCAAAAGTGGAAGCGATGGTGCATCGCCGGAAGCGCCCCTTGTCGCTGTGGGCGGCATGCTGTACGGGACGACGGAAAACGGCGGCGGCGCAACTGCGTGCGCCGGTGGATGCGGAACCATTTTCCAAGTAGCGCCGTCGGGATCGAACTACAAGGTCTTATACGTTTTTAAGGGGGGCAATGACGGTGAATTACCGGCGGCAGGCCTGCTCTATCATGGCGGAATGCTCTACGGCACGACGACTAGGGGCGGCGGCGCAACTCTCTGCAATAACGGCTATGGGATCGGATGCGGCACTATTTTCCGAATAGCGCCGTCGGGGTCCGGCTATAAGATCTTGTACTCGTTCAAAAGCTTCAGCACTGACGGCGCAATTCCGTTTGCGAGTCTGATCGCCTCTCGCGCCATGCTCTATGGCGTGACGGCGTACGGTGGTGGTTCCGGCAACGGCGGCATTGGGTGGGGAACCGTTTTCAAAATCGCAGCTTCGGGATCGGGTTACAAGACTCTGTACAGCTTCCAAGGCGACGATACCGCTCCTGAGAGCGCTGGGATTCCACAGGGCAGTTTGGTGATTAACAGCGGCATGCTCTACGGCACGTCCGTCTACAGCGACGGCACGTGCTCATGCGGGACCATTTTCCAGATAGCGCCGTCTGGATCGGACTATCGGGTTCTATACACCTTCAAGGGCGGCAAAGACGGTTCAAATCCTACCTCGGGGCTGGTCGCAGACGGCGGCATGCTCTACGGTACGACCGCATTAGGCGGCGGTGCAACTGCGTGCAGTGGGGGGTGCGGGACCATTTTCCAAATAGCGCCGTCAGGATCGGCGTACAGCGACGCGCGCGGACAGATAGCCCGCCCCACATTCGGGATAGCGCCAGCCGTGCGGCAAAAGCAGCGGAACCCTACGCTCTCGGATTACAAACTCCTATACGCCTTGAAGGGCGGCAAAGATGGCGCATTTGTGCAAGCGGGCCTCGCCGCTAACAGTGGCACGCTCTATGGAACGACGCTCTACGGCGGTGGAACCGGCTGCACTTCATCTTCTACCAGCTCCGGCTGCGGAACCGTGTTTAAGCTTAGCGAGACCGGCGGCACCGAACAAGTCCTGGGCCGTTTCGGAGGCGGAAGCGATGGCGCATTCCCCTACGCGAACCTGCTCGTTGACGGCGGTATGCTCTACGGCACGACGTTAAACGGCGGTGGTTCGACAAAATGCACGATTGGGTGTGGAACGGTCTTCGCGCTGACCCCATAGCGTCTTCGGAGTCTTGCTCGCGCTACGTAGGCAAATGCCGATCCGTACACGGCTTGCGAATCGCGAGGTTGAACTCCCCGAACGGCGTAGTATCGAACCTCGCGCCCGTTTCATCCCTACCGTTTCGCGGCACATAAAGCCCGGACCACGAGTTTAAGGATCGCGACAGTCAGTCGCGCGTCGAGCCGCGGGAAGGGGCGCCGTTCCGTCGACCCAACGACCGGAAATCTCGCGGTGGCTGCCCGTGACGAAGTTGACGTCTTCGTTCACGCCCGCGGGAAGGCGCACGTCTATCGAAGCGAGGTGTGTTATCCGTTTTGGGCGCCGGGCTACGACAACGCCGGCAATCTCTACGCCGAAGCTTTGTTGTACGGATCGGCCGAACGGCTACAAGGATATAGCGACCCTCTTGCTTGCGAGCTTCCGCATGGAGGTAAGTCGCTACGACCCGTGCACTTCAGCGGAATCGGCATCTATTACCCAGCGAGCGTCATGTGGGACGGCAAACACCTCACGCTCACCGATCAGGCGTATCAGGGCAACCGGGGCAGCAGCGAGACGGTAATCTATCGCGTATCGGAAGATGCGTACGGCAATCTCACGTCAGTCGGGCAAAGCATTCTTACCGACGATTGCGACGGCAACGACGTCCAGGTGCCACAGCCGTTCATCGCCGGAAAAACCGTCGTTGGCGGAGACCTCCGGTGCAGCTATTACGGATCGCAGTCGAAGTTCGACTACTGGGCCTATCCGGCGGGCGGTAACCCGACGCTATCGCTGCAATCGCCGCTGGCGAAACCTGTCGGCCAGTCGGTCAGCATCGCCCCGCAGTGACCGGCTAACGAGCGGGGCTCCGACTGCAGGGACCTGCAGCGGTACCAGAATCGCGATAACGGAGGCGAAGTGCACCGGCGCCAAAGCGGCGGCCGCCCTCTCATCTTTTTCGAAGAAGCTTCTAATCGTTACGAACGAGAGCTTTCGCGTTAACAATGCTACAAAGAAAGCGTGAAGAAATCGCATAACATCTTACTGGCATGCGCCCTGGGCGTAGGATCGCTACTCGGCGCAGCGGCGCCGGCATCGGCGGCTCACGTCTCCGTCGGAACCGTGCGATCGGCTGCGACGGGGCGGGTGCTACCGAGCAACCGCTACTACGGAACGGGATACCGCAACTATGGCTATCGTTACGGCAACCCGTATCGTTACGGCTACCCCTATGCCCGCGGCTACGGCTACGGTTCTCCGTATGGCAGTGGCATTAGCATCGGCGTCGGCTACGGCGCAGGCTACGTTGGCGGAGGATACGGCTACGCGCCCTATCCTGTTGGATACGCGCGTCCCGCGTACCGGGTACGTCGTCCGTATTCGCGCCCGTATCGCCGCGCATATTTGGGACCGCGCGTCGTTCGCTAAAGTATCGCTCCTATCGCTTTAAATGAGGCTCTAGTCGTTCGCGCTTAGAGCCTCTGCGCCACGGTTACTCAAAGCCGCCTAGGCTAGGTAGGATCGGGTGCGTTGGCCTCACCGAATGCTGCGTATCCGCGCTCTGCGCGAAGCATTTCCGCGACCACCCCATCGAGCGTTTCGAACTCGCACAGGCCGGAAAGCAGCGCTGTGTCGCCGATCTCATTGCGAATGAGAAAGGTCGGAACGACGGTGACCGGTAGTGCCCGGAACTCTCGCGTGCTCTTGCGGACATCCGGCTCGACGACCCGCATCGCCGCCTCCAACTGAACGGGCGAAACGGCGATCAGCCGCGAGACCGCACCGACCGCGCCGATTTGCGATCCCATGGGTTCGCCGCGCAGCAGTATCCCCTCGGCGACCTGACGACGCACGTCATAACCCAGATGCTGCGCTGCAGCCACCGCGAGGTTCGCATAGAGGGTACGATCGTTGCCCTGAATCCATCGCGACGTAACGGCGATACCCGTGATCGACTCTGAGCGCCGGTACATCCAGTCAAGTGCCTCGCGCGTATATCCGATCGCTTCGCCGTCCTTTATCAGAGCGATCTGCCAACTGACGTCAAGATCGGCGCCATATTTTTCACGCAGCTTATCCAACCTTAAGTCGCCGAAATACGACCACTGCGAACAAACATCGTAGTAAAATGTAACCTTCATGCCTATCGAACGCCGAGCGCGCTGCCCGAGTGACGGCGTACCGCACCGAGTTCGAGGGCGAACCCATCCGGCACCGGAATGCGTGCGTCACGTAACGGCGGCACGGTTCGAAAGATGGCCGCCTTCGCGGCGAAAGCAAGCGGTTTCATTTTTTGAGTTGCCTACCACTCAGAAATTTTTGCGATGGGCTCAACGGTTTATCTTTTCGGTGAACGCACCCATACCAGCAACACGGTCGGCGCATTCCTTCCTTAAGCTCCGAGATGACCCTACCGACGTGCTCCTTCCGCTTCTGCGGTGTCTTGACGTAAGTAGTCCAACAAATCCACTCATTGCGGGCGAGCGGTGTGATATCTTCCCAGACCGCGAGCGCCTTGGGATCAGCCGCAAGAGCTTTCCTCAAATCCGCGGGCATAGTGTGCACCGTACCGCTTGGAAGCTTTTTGACCATGCGGTTATTTTTATTCAAGAGCTCGACCGCCGATCTCTCTTTACGACGAGACCGCTCTGCTGCGGCGCGGCTAGCGTTCGCCCGGGGCAGAGGCGACAAGAGGGGACGGAACGCTACGCGAGGCCTAGCCGCAGTACCAGCGAAGTCGGCCCTGTATGCCTAGCGACCCCACATTCGGTGAGCTTCTTCGGGAGCATCGGCGCACGGCACGATACTCGCAAGAAGCCTTAGCTGAGCGCGCCGGACTGAGCCCCGGCGCTGTCGCGGCACTTGAGCAGAGTATCCGCCGCGCACCGCACCGCAACACAGTCGATGCGCTTGTGAAAGCGTTGTCAATGTCGGCGCCGGCGCGCCGGCGGTTTGAAGACGCCGCGGCGCAGGCCCGGCGGCGTCAGCGCCGCGACGACGCAAATCTACCGGAGACATTGACCTCCTTCATCGAGCGCAACGAAGTAACGGAGCTTCAAGGCGTCTCGCTTGCGCTTATCGTAAGTGCAGAGTCTCCAAGAGAATTGGACGACCTCATCACAAGCTTGCCGGTTTGGCCGCAGCTGGAAACGCGAGTGACGCCGCTGACCACCTTCGATGACCGCAGGCGCTCAGTTGCTGCAAAACTCGCACGCTCTGGCCTCGCGCTGCTACTACGCGCATGAAACCGCATGCTTGTAATCCCGCCGCCTCGCTGGAGCACGTCACAAAGCGGTGCCCAATCTCGTCAGGAGGTTGACGTGATGAGCACCACTTCATCAAGCCCGCGGCACGGGCCTCGCCTGAGGCTTTCGCGATGCTCAATTCCAACGAGAAAGGTTAACATGCTGTGACGTACGCGCTATGGGCCGCGCAGATTCTGCTCGCAGCCGGATTCTTATTCGCCGGTGCCCTTAAGCTGTTTTACGATAAGTACTCAGACTTCGTAATAAAGGCCGGATCGACGCCCGTCGGCGGAGGCCTCGCCGCCTTCATCGGCATTGCCGAGATCGCGGGGGCGGTCGGCGTCGTCCTTCCGATGGCGCTCCGCGTCGCTCCGTCCCTAACCCCGTGGGCCGCGGTTGGCCTCGCAGCTATCACGTTACTTGCAATGGGTTATCACTTGCGAAGTCACGAATCGGCCACTGGGCCGATCACGCTTTTTCTCCTTGCCGGCTTCGTCGCGGTTGGGCGCTTTCTGAACCTCACGTGAATTCACGCGTAAACACGTTCATAGGTGCCGGCTGCAATCTTGCTCGTTAACTGCCGCGGCGATAACATCGTCCTTCCGCTTATGGGTATGCCGTAGGCGAGAGACGGCCGATCCAGAGGGCGCGATGCGCGGTCTTCCCGGATCAACTTGGCCCTGCATTTTCGCGATCTTCCCTTGCGCCAGACGGTACCGCCGGACATTTCGTGACGGACCAGCTGTTTTAAAGGCTTCTAATGGCCTAAATCAACCACTTGCTGAACGTTCATTCAGTATGCTAGGATGAGAGAATGTCGGCGCTGGCGGATTCCCGCAACTCCCGTGAGGCGATCCTCGACGCAGCGGAAATCGCATTCGCGCAGCGAGGGTTCGACGGCACCACCATCTCCGACATATGCGCCGAAGCCGAGGTCTCGCGCGGCCTGCCAAGCTATCTGTTTGGGAGCAAGGATGCGCTATACCGCGCGGTCGTCGGCCGTGCTGCGCAAGATTTGCGCAGCACCGTTAGCGAGCCGCTGCGCCGATGCGCGAAGAAAGGCTCGCTCGAAAATGTGCTCGGGTTCTGCATCCAGACCTATCTCGAATATCTCGAGCGCAACCCCCGCGTGGTGCGGCTCCTGCAGTGGGAGATGCTCGCAGCCGGCTCAGAGATGAGTCCGAACTCGCAACCGTTCGCGCCCTCCAGCGAGCTCTTTGGCGAGCTGCTCGCTATCCTCGAACCCGTCTTTCTGCGAAACCGGCGGTCGCGGCTCGACGCGCGCAACGCGCTTTCGAGCATCGTATCGCTATGCTTCTTTCCGTTCATGAGCGGCTTTGCTACGCAGACTTTCGGTGCGGCGAGCGTTCACAGCCTCGATGTAAGGAAGCGCTCACACGCGATCGCGCGGCTCCTGTTCCGCGGAATACTCTCATGATCCCGCGTTGGGTTGCCGTCACCATTACGGCAAGCGCCGGCGCCTATTATGCGATTGTCGGCGCGCTTCTGTGGGAATTTCCAGCGTTCTTCTACGCCCACGTCGGGCACATCGGCGCCTATAACGCGCACTACGAGCGCGATCTGGGCAGTTTCTTATTGCCAATCGGCGTTGGGTTGTTCTACGTGTCGCCCGCACCGGAGAAGCACCGGACTGTCATGGCGATTGTTGCCGTCGCAAGCGTGTTGCACGCGCTCAGTCACCTCGTGGAGGGAGTGCACTCTGGACTCGAAGGGTTTGAACTCGCCTTCTTTTCCGCCGTGGCTCTCGCGCTTTTAGCGGTATCCTCGAGGCGGTTTTATGCGTAACTATGCCGCGCTCGCGCTAAGGGTGGCCCTCGGCGCCTCATTTCTCTACTCCGTCGCCGACCGTTTTGCCCTGCTCGGGCCACCGGGCTCGGCGAACGTCTCGTGGGGAACGTTTGCGCGCTTCTCAAGCTACGTCGCCACGCTGAACTGGTACGTTCCGAAACCGCTCGTCGCCCCGCTTGCATGGATGGACAGCGCGCTCGAGCTCGTTCTGGGCCTCACGCTCATTGCGGGTCTATCGCTCCGGATTTCGTCGCTCGTCAGTGCGCTGCTGCTCCTGGCCTTCGCGACGACGATGGCGATTGCACTGGGTATCGGCGCACCGCTCGCATATTCTGTCTTTTCCGCGTCGGCAGCTGCCTTTCTCCTCGCGGCGTACCCCTCGAAGCTCTGGTCCCTCGATCAGCTCTTCCTAAAGATCGCGCGCAAGCGATGAGATCGCACGCTGGTTCAATCCGTTGAGGTTCGAATAGAGTCGTAGGATCGAAGAGCGTCGAGTGCCGCTAGGAGCGCCGTTGCGAGCTCCGCGGTTTTGCTTGGATCGGTGTTTCTTGTGAGAAGATCGCCTGCCATCGTCCACCCGCCCATTCGTATACGTCAGCATAGCACAAGCTCGCCACGAGGGTTTTTCGCTCCCGCACCATGTTCAAACCCTGCACGATTGCGATGTTCTCAATAAACTCGACGCTTCGGTCGCTGGTATGCTCTACGTATGTGTTCGGAAGCATCTCTCATTTTTCAAGCGCGTTTCGCCGTTAGCGACGTTAACGTCCACGCCGACAAGTTAAGAGACGCGGCAAAAAGGGGCTACGAGATGAGCATCCAAGCGACCGTTCGCCCGCATAATTCCAAAAAGAACCACAAGCGCTTCAAAGCTCGACGCGACCGAACGGCTCGAGCGAATTTTCGATGTCACAACGTCTCATATAAAGCGTTAGGTAATCTGCGATGCTTCAGTGCGCGTGCATCGCTCTACGGCCTGTCGTTCGGCTGTGCGTTTCGAGGGCACGGTTCACAAATCGCGGGCAACGCCGAACGCCTTCCCAATTACGCTACTGCTATTTCGCCAAGGAGACTTATCGCATGCGTTTGTTTACTTCGGCGGTCTGCACGATCGCCATCGGTCTCCTCGCCGGCTGCGCCGGCAACATGGGGTCTAACAGCACTTCGCCGTTGGGACTTAGCCCACAAGGGCGAACCGGTCCAATAAGCGTTTTTGACGACGCCGCACCACCGCACGTCGTCTCGGTTCTACATTCACTGATGCTGCCGGATAAAAAGACAAAGCTGCCCAACAAGGGCACCTACGTCAGTGAATTTGACACATCTTCTGTTTTCGGTTATGCCGCCAACAACAAGAAAAACGAGCAGCCGATTTGCTCGATTAACGGAGTTGCGTTCGTTAACGACGTCGGGGTCGACGGAACGGGCAACCTGATGCTGCCTAACCCCGGCGATGTTACGGGAGGCGAAGCTGTCGACATCTACGCAGGCCCAACAATGTGCGGCAAGCTGATCGGTGCGATCCCCGACCCGTATGGGCAGCCCTCGGACGCCACAAGCCCGAATGCCGTGACCGGCCAGATCGCCGTGGGCAACCTGGTAGATAACGCCTCAACCGCCGGCAGCCTTTCGATCTGCACGCTCAAGGGCGGCTGCACTGTGAATCTCACGAACGCCAACTACTTCCACGTCGGCGGCGTTGGAATGTCTAACGCCGGCGACTGTTGGATCGACGTAAAGACCAGCGCTTCGGGCGGTGCAGAGCTGGTCTACTACAAAGGTTGTGCCGGCAGCGGCGTCGTCGCCTCAGGTTTTAAGCAAACCTACTACGGCGGCATTGACATCGACAAGAGTGGCAATCTGGTGATTATCGATGACATGGCCGAGGACGTTTACATTTATAGCGGCTGCGCTCCAACGTGCACGGTCGTCGGCGGTCCCTTCGCCCTTAAGGGCGAAAGTTTCTGGGGCAAGCTCGATTTTGCAAATAATCAGTTTACGGCAGTGGACCGAACCGACGGCACGGTCGACGTCTACGGGTACAGCACGAAGAGCCTTAAGTTCCTGTACAGCTATAACAGCGATCTGTCGGCAAGCTTACTTCCGAACGGCGTCGCAGTGAATCCGCGTTCGAAGCAATAGTACGATCGGCGAAGCTATCGCATAGCGTACGCCGCTGCGGAACAGGGGCCAAACGCCCCTGTTCCGTAGCGCATTTTAAATCGACCCTTAACGTTCGTATTTCGAGCGGCCTCGTAGCTGCGATCGTCTTCGGTACCTGGAACATCGCCGCGACAAGCCTCCCGAACTTCGCGATGATGCGGAGTCCGGCGCCAAGCTCGGGCAGTCGCGGCGGAATTGGCAGTGCATTAATCATGCTTCGGAAGCTTGGCTTCTGCAACATAGAGTTGCCGGCTAACGCTACCGCATACTTCCACGACCTCACGATCGCGATGTTGGCCGTGCGAAGGGGGCCCTTCATGAGGAGGGCCCCGCGATTAGGTTCGCTGCTTACCAAGATCGGGTCCGAAAACCCCTACTTATCCGAAGGCGTGTAGGCGGCGCCGAGGCAGGCCTGAGCGCAGCTCAAAGTGGCACGGGCTAGCGCCTTGTTCGTCGGGACCTTGATCAAATCGAGCCAGCCATATCCGTCGCCGGAGGCAAAACGCGTGTCCTGCGCGTTAAACCCGCCAATGACCGGGTCGCCGTAGCCGCCTACGTTCAGTTTCGTCGGCCCAAGGGTGTTGAAGGGTGTCGACGACGACGTGACGGGAAGGTGGTACTGCAACGTTTCGCGACTCGCTTGATCCGTAATATTTAGCACCCTACCACCGTTGCTCGCGTAAATGCCGCCGGCGAATCCATATGTGCAAGGCGGCATGACGATCTTGACGCTCGGCGATGTGGTCGGGTTGGTCACTTCGCCAAGGCCGGCCCCCCAGCAGTTGCTCAAGCCGTGCCCCATGAAATCGAACCAGACATTGCCGCTGCCGTCGACATCCATGTAGAGCGCGTAGCACATCTCCACACCGTCCGCGCACTGCCCGCCGGGAAGATTGTTAAAGCTAATGAAGGTGCCCGTTTGCGACGACTCGTTGCCGTTCCACCACCAGAGGCCGGAGCCCATGGTTGCGAAGACGCTTGTCGTTTGGTAGAAGCCCGAAGATTGCAGAGCGAAGACGTGACCCTTGTTGTCGAAGCCGCCGTCGAAGCCGTAGACGGCGCACGACTCATAGCCCGATGGACACTCGCTCTCGTAATCGCTGTAGGCGTAAGTATTGATCAGCGATCCGCTGCTGTTATATTCCTGGATCGCGCCGTAATCGAACGTGTAGTTTCCGCCGTACTGGCAACCGACCCAGACGTTTCCGTTGTGATCCACTTTGATTCCCGTAGGGTAATAGCACTCGTTGTTCTCCACGTTGATCGCTGAAAGCGTCTTCGTAAACCGCTTGTTCAGAGCCACCAAATAGCCAAAGTTTGTCCAGGTGCCGTAGCCGCCGACGCCGGCTACATGGCCCGCCGGGAAGTGCAGGATCGGACGGGGCTGCGTTTCGAGCTGATGAAGGCGCCATTTGAGCACTGCCGGTGGATTTGGACCGGGGATCCTACCTTCAGCTTCCCAACGGAACATCTCCAAGGCCTCGCGGTTCGGCGAGCCTCTCGAGATGAAGTGACTGCTCGACGACTTCGTCACGCCGGATGGCCCGGCTACTGCCGGCGTCCCCGAGGATGAAGTGGAACAGCCGGCAAGCATTGTGGCGGCGATTGCAAAGCTCGCCGCCGCCAGTGATGTGCGCATAGTAAGTGACCCTCCTTTTCAGAGGGTTGTGCTTCTATTTCGACTACACGAGGGGTCCTTGGAAGGGCACTAATCCCGGCACTTTTGGCCGCCGCTCTCGCAGCTGCGCGAACAGGTCGCGCGCGCGGGCTGCATCACGCGCGCTGCTCGTCAAGCGCGCCGAGCAGGCATAGGCGCGCGCGAGCGACGACGCATGCCCTCGCGCTTCAAGTAATCGCACCGCTTCGCGAATGGTGGGAATGGCCTTCGTCAACCGATTCGCCCCTTCGGCGGCTTCGGCGGCAATCCGCAGCGCGCTGCCCGCATAACGCAAGAGCCCGAGTGTCTTCATCAGCTCGGCGCCCTCGGTCGCGACGCGCCAGGCTTTCCAATAGCCGCCCGCAGACAGCAACGCTTGGGCCTCGGCGAGCTTTGTAAGGCCCCAGCTCGAGCCGCCGGGCACCGCGTCGGCACGAGCGCGTGCCACGAGTGCAAGTGAAGTGCGAAAGTCGCCGATTTCAGCTTCAGCCATCGCCGCGACCACGCAAATGTCGGCTTTCTGGGGCCTGGCAGCGAGCCAGCCTGCAAGGGCGAGGCCGCTTCGTGCGACCGCGGCCGACCGCGCTGGATCGCCCTGCTGCAAATGCGCCGTGGCCAGACTGGCCAGTGCATCGGCCACCTCGCACAGTAGATTGCGTTCGCGCGAAAATGTCAAATAGGCCTCGAGTGCTTGTGTCGCGGCCGGAAGACCGCTTGGAGTGACCATCAAGGTCAGCCCGAGATTGCCCATCAACTCAGCTTCGATCAGCGGGTCTGGCGTTTGAAGCGAACTCATGACGGCCTGAGCCCGTCGCAGGAACACTAGAGAAGCGCTCGCGTCGCCGATATCGCGATAAAGCATTCCTAGCCGAATCTGGGCGAGGGCTTCGAGTTCGAATGCGCGTGGCGTTCGGATGCCTGACGTCCCGTGCAGTTCCGCCAAGATGCAGCGGTGTCTAGCCTGCGCGTCCACCGGCTTCCCGGAGAGCCAAAGAATTCTCGCCGCCGCGGTTTCGATTTCAAGTGGGAGCAACTCGAGGGGTTCGTCCCCGCGGTGCGCGGCGCAGATTTCACGAGCCCGGTGAAGCGCGCTATCCGCCGGCTCAAGGCCCCCAACGTCGCAGTACGCCTGGGCTAGAGCAATCTCAACTCGTATCCGTTCTGACTTGCCAGCGGTACCGGCACGCAATGTCTGCAGCGCATCGATGGCGGCCGCCGTTTGCCCGAGCCGGCGGAGCCCGTCGACGACGGCCATGCCACAGTCAAGCTCGTTGGGAAGGGTCTGAATCAAATCCCTTTGCGGCATGGCGGCAAAGTACTGGGCGAGGCGTTCACATGCGCGCTTACGCTCCCGGTAAAATTCACGCCGCGAGACGCCCAAGTCTGCCGCGACCCGCGCGCGAAGTTCGCGCTGTATGTCGCAGCGTTCAATGATGGCTCGTTGGCGCCGAAAACGCTCCACGGCTTGCTCATCTTTGGGAGCCGCAAATGCTTGCTCGAGTGCGGCGCGGAGCATTGCCTGGGCGCGCGCTACAATCGTGGGCCGCCCATCATGCGTTCCATTGCCGTCAGCGGCACCCAGCTCTAGACACCGCTCTATGATCGGGTTTGCGCGGAGCACCGCACCGTTGTGAAGATGCCGCAGCAGATGCGCCACATCCTCAACTCGGCTCCGCACGGTTCGCTCCTGAATCTACTTCTCCTTACGTTCAAGCAAGTGGGCTTCCGTTTCCGTTTAGCACTCAAATGGCTTCGGTTTTGCAATCTGGCGCCCTCTCAGAACAAGCATACTGCAAAAGGCAGGATCGTCCGCGCGGATGGCGTGGGGGCAAACTCCTGCACTACGGGTTTTCGCGCTCTTGAGTCTCGGCTGGCCAGTTCGGATCCCGACGAGTTTTGCGGAATCCGTTAGACGGCCGTTAGACGAGACCGGACCCTGCCGCTGCTTCGGCGGCTTTTACGGTCCGTGTAGCAAGCTTAAAGCCGAGCCGCTTACAGAGCGCATCGACGATGATAGCGAGGTCTCCATGCTCGGATTGCCCTTTGGCTAAAGCACACGGACCAACGTCTTGGTGGCTTGCCGGCGGTGGTTGCTAATCGCTCGAATCCCACTTCTCTCGGGCGTATGAGGGAGCCTAACCGTCCATCGGGTCGAGTTTCAGACGCGAAGGCCTGCGGGCTGGGCGCGCGCAAATGTACGGCTCGGCGTGGAATTGTCGCGGTTTTCCGATCTCGAATGTCACTATGGGGCGCGCGAAGTATTCTCGAGTCTTAGTGGAGCTTTCAACCACGGCGAACGCATCGGCCTCGTAGGACCCAACGGCGCGGGGAAGTCGTCGCTCCTGCGTCTTCTCGCTGGCGTCGACCGGCCATTCGCGGTACCGTCGTACGGGCAAAAGGGCTGAAGCTCGGATATCTCGCTCAGGGCGTTGCCGACGAAACCGAGTCGACGCTGCAAGGCCTCGTCGACGCCGCGCTGGCTAGAGCGACGCACGAAGAGTCGGGCGTGCGCAACAAAGCGCTGCGCACCATGCTCTCCGCGTTCGGCTTCGCGCCGACGGAATACGACCGTCCGCTACGCTCGTTTTCCGGCGGCCAGCGGGCGAAAGTCGCGTTAACACACGTGCTGATCGACGAGCCCGACTACCTGATTCTCGACGAACCGACTAACCATCTCGACGTCGCGACGATCCGCTGGCTCGAATCGTTCGTGTCCAAGGATCCCCGCGGTTATATAGTCGTTTCGCACGACCGCTACTTTCTCGACCGGATATCTACGCGCATCTGGGAGATCGAGCGAGGGCGCTTTCACGCCTACGCACCGGCACGGCCCGCATACACCGCGTACGTCGCAGCGAAAGACGTGCGCTTAGAAACGGAGCGGCGCGAGTACGAAACCTTCGTTGTCGAGCGCGACAAGCGGCGCAGGGCAATCGCCGGCCTGCGAGCGACGCACACCTCCTCGGATTACAGCCAAGTGCGCAGTCGCGAGAAGCAGTTGGCGCGCGTCGAAACGACAACCCGAGTCCCGTCTCCGGCGGCTCCCGAACGCCCGATCTCTGTCCGCTTGCGCCCATCGCGGCGCGCTGGCAGCGGATTCGCCTTCGAAGCCCGGGACTTGAGCAAAGCGTACGATCAACAACTCTTCAGCCAGTTAGCGATCGATGTCGAGCGCGGAGAGCGCCTCGGCATCGTGGGTCCAAACGGCTCCGGAAAGTCGACGCTTCTGAAGATACTCACCGGTGCAGCGCAACCGGATTCCGGATCGATTGTCTTCAACCCCGCGGCGCACGCCGCGTACTTTGCCCAGGATTCACACGATGAACTCGACGCCCAGGAGAGCGCGCTCGCAGCCGTGCTGGACGGCGCTGCGCTGACTCCGCAGGAGGCGCGCGGCCTACTCGGCCGCATGCGTATTAGCGGCGATGCCGCCGACAAAGCTGTGCGCGATTTCTCCGGTGGCGAGCGGCGCCGTATCATGCTGGCGCGACTGATGGCGCGCACGGCCGACATCTTGCTGCTCGACGAGCCGACCAACGATCTCGATATCGACAGCCGCGAAGCACTTGAGAGCGTCTTATGCGACTACGAGGGAACGATCGTCGTCGTCTCGCACGATCGCTATCTTCTGTCGCGTTTGTGCGACCGGATATTGTGGGTTGAACGGGGCGCGTGGGGACTCATCGACGGCGGTTACGACGTGTACGAGGCGGCCCAGCGCGAGCGCGACGAAGCGGCGATTGACCGCGCGGTCGAAGAGTCGACCGTGCGTGCCAAGGCGTCGCGTCAAACGCCGTTGCGCGTACGCTCGCAGCTAAAGGGGCAGATCGAGCGAATCGAACGGGAAATCGCCGGCCTCGATGCGCGCGTCATCGAAATCGAGCTTCTGTTAGCGTCGCCCGAGATCTACACCGACGCGGCCGGATCCAGGGCGTTGAGCGAAGAACTCGCTGGACTGACAGTGCGCAGTCGAGAGCGCGTCATCCAATGGGAAGCATTGCTACATCAACTCGAAGAAGTGACGGCGACGTAACGAGCGAGGATTGGACTTTTTTGGCGATGCCATTGGAAAGCATTTAGCGTCAGCCGGTTACTAAGCGGCAAGATCGGTCGCCTCCGACCGCAACCATTTTTGCAACCGCAGCCTGCTACGCCTCGCAGCCGAGGCTCCGCGCATTGAACCGCGGCCAGCCAGTCCCTGGGAGAATCTCCCGGCGATCTGTACGCACTCAACGCCGCTACGGGCACGCAACGTTGGGCGGCCAACGTCGCCCTCGGCAACGTAAATCTATTGGCGGTGCCTGCCGTTTCGGGCGATATCGTTCTTTCGCCTTGCAGTACGGGGTCGGGAAGTACGTTTAAGAGCGGCCTCTGCGGGCTTAATGCAAAGAGTGGGAAGAAGAAATGGACCACCCTTTGCAAGCCCTATCAAAGCAACACGTGCGCGGGCGTTTTCAACCGGGGCACCTCGCCGTCCGTTTATGGCGGCCTAGCCTATTTTCAAATGACGAACGGGATAAACGAACAGCCAGACGTCGATGGCGTCGACCCCAAGAACGGCAAGATCGTTTGGGATGTTGGCGGTCCGTACTTGTTCCATTGTCCCGACGCCGGCGGTCCGGAGAATCCACTACCCGCGGCCGATGGCCACGTCTTCGCAGTGCTTCCGTGCTACACGGTTGGCTCCAAGACCGGCACCTACATCTGCTCGCTCTCGGCGAGCTCCGGAGCGGTGGCGTGGTGTACCGCGTCGCAGAACGTGTACGTCAATCGTCTCGTGGCTGTGGAAGGCAAAGTCTTCGCTTCAGAAGGTATCGGGTCTGGTACGAGTATCGTGGCGATGGACGAGAAGACTGGCGCCGTCGACTGGACGTCGCCGGGGTGTATCATAACGTTGGTGCGATAGCCGTTGCAAACAATCGCGTGTTCGTCAACAACTACTTCTCGCTCTATGCCGTGTCCGCCCAGAGCGGCAAGATCCTATGGACGCAGACGCAGGGTGACTTCGAGGCCGGCGGCGACATTTTCGTCGCAAACGGCATCGTATTTACGAACGCCTTTGGAGGGAACAACGGCGACACTGCGATCACGGCGCTCAACGAGAAAAACGGGAAGCTGATCTGGGATAGCAGTCAGATCGCCGGAAACGGCGCCTCGGAGGCGACACCTGCTATCGTAAACGGAACTATTTACGCGGGCTGCTACACCGTGTGCAAGTTCACACTGCCCTCTAAACGTCGTAAGTAAGCGCGAAAAGGGTCCGCGTTCGCTGCGGCGGAGGCGGACCTCACCGTGCGATTTGGTCGCGCGTCTACGATCTCGGCCTAGCGCCTCAGCTGTTCCACCGCTAAGAATCGCCGCTAGTCTGCCCCATTGGCGAGCGCGCTTTGCGCGCAGGTGAGGGGGGCGCACCAAGCCGAACGAACGCCGCACTGGAGGCTACGCACTATGTATAGTTTGCGGCGCTACATCTTGTGGATCGTGCCGGCTTTGCTCTGCACGGCCTGCGGCGGCCGTGTCGGCTCCTCGGTCGTGCCGCCACCTACTTCCCCGCCCGTGCCGCCGCCCTTTATCGCCGGTCACGGAACGCTGGCGGTGATTGACGTTGCCGACCCCAAGACGAAGACGGTCAGACTCTTTCGCCCCGACAGCGATCATGAGTTTGCGACGATTATCACTCACGGCGAGCGGTACCAGCCCAACTCGATAACGTTCGACCATCGCGGACACCTTTACGTCGGCGTAAACGACACTAACTTTCCGGGCAAGTATACTGTCACCGAGTTTAAGGTCAACGGCCTGGAGAGAATCCGGGAGATCACCGACCTCCCCGGATGGAATCGCAGCTCGGTCGTTACCGACGACCAGAACTATCTGTACGTCAACACCAAAGCGTTTCTCGGCGGCGACATAAAAATCTATAAGCCGAACGCCGACCGCAAGCCGTGCCTCGAAATCAAGGATACCGGCAACCCCATAACGACCTTAGCCGCCCACGACACGCTCTGGGTTGCCTCAGAGGTCGTGCACGGCGCCTTTTTGGACGGCTACGAACTGCGCTCGCGAAAGTCGAAGTTCTCGCACTCGATCAAGGGCGTCGAGTCCTCCAAGATCGCGGTCAACGCGGATGGCTCCTGGGCTGCCGTATTCCTGCGTAACCTCTTATCCCCGGAATGGGCGGTGAACGTCTTTTCCGCCAAGACCGGCTTCCTGCGGCAAATTATCAAGGGCAAAAATCTCAAAGCGATGGCCGGCGACGGCGCGAGCACCATCTACGTCTCCGAGAGCGGCCCGGGCAGAGTCTTTCGCTGCGACTTTCAACACTGCCCCGTTTACTTTGCGACGAACTCCAACAACCCGGCGGCGCTCGCGGTCAATCCCCGCAATCGCAATCTCTACATCGCCAACCGCGATGCCGGCAACGTTCAAGTCTACCATCCCGGCCAAAGCCACCCGTTTCTCACCATTGCGCCAGGGAAGTTTGAACCAACTGGTCTCGCCATTGAGCCATGAGCTGCCTCTAAGATTTCGAGGAGAGTCGATAAATGTTTTCTCCGTATACACGCTTCATCGGTATTGCACTAACCGTTGCGTTGGCTGCCTGCGCCGCTCGGGCCGACGTGCCGTCTTCGCCCGCCGGCGCGCCACGCGCGGCCGCCGTCGTTTCGCCCAATAACTGGTTTCATACCTGGACCTTCTTCGTAAGGAACAAAACTGGCGAGAGGATCAGGCAGTTCCCGCACAACGAAAACTGCATGAAAACCCTGCCGGACTTACGATATTACGAACCGGACCCGGAACGTCTAAACGATCAAACTGTCGAAACCAGCCACGAGCCGGAGTGCTATCTCGAGCATTCGCGGCTCGAATTCGCTTACTATATCGAAAGGCCCGCTAGCGGTTATGCAAGGGTAAAGTGGGGCAAGTCACTGCTTGACGACTACACGATTGAGGTTGTCGATCAACAGGGACTCTGCGCTTCAACACAAAGCAAGGGCGTAAACCAACTCGTATTAAACATCCGCCGCTGCTAGCCGGAATCAAACTGCAGGGGTGCTGCAACGCCGTCATGACGACCAAAATCGCGATCCGGCAGCGCTAGCGGTCAATCCCCGCAATCGCAACCTCGACATCGCCCAGCGCGAGCGCACCCGTTCGGTAGTAGGTAACGCCACCTTGGCGATCGAGTGCTTTAGGCGGGGCGTGAAACGCCTAGAGGCGACCGGCTTTGCGAAGCGTTTCGTAAAGCTCGACCGCGAGTTTCCCTGATGCGTCCTGCTCTAGGTCGACCGCGCTGTTCACGCCGAGGGCGAGTACCCGTTCGTTTCGCCTTCGTAGAACCACACGGTGCCGGCTGTGGGCTCCATCAGTTGAACGACGCCAAGACCAGAACCACTTGGATCGCCAACGGTCGTCCTTTTGATTGGTTCGCCGGTCTTCATCGAAACAAGCGTGAGGAGCTCGGCGCGCTGCTTGGGCGCGAGCATCGGGCCGACGTAAAATGCGCGCGCCCAATGTGCGACGTCTTCGGGCGTCGACACGATTCCGCCGGCGCCTTGCATCCACGAAACGCTATCGTCGCGAACGTCGGCGCCCAGCAAGGGCGCAAGCGGCGCCATAGCGCCCTCCCTGCTGAAAAGATATCCCGACACCATGCGGTCGAGTACGTTCGCCGAATACTGCGTTTGCGCATAATACGTCGACGTTAATCCGACATTGGAGTGCAAAAACCGGCGCTCGATCTCGCTCGCATAGCTGTTATGAGTGACGCGCTCGATAATGAGCTGGCAGAGCAGATAGTTGGTGTTCGAGTAGTCATAGCCGGTTGTCGGAGGCGGTGCGTGCGGGTGCCCCGGATAGACGTAAGCAATGAGCTCGGCGGCGGTAAAGTTACGGTTCGGATCCTTTACGTAGGCCTCGAGCATCGCCGGCACTCTATCGTACGACGGGATGCCGCTCGTCAAGTTCAGCAGCCGCCGAATCGTCACGTTCTTCCAAGCCGGATACTGAGGTAGCCAATTACCGATGGTCTGATCGATCGACAGCTTTCCTTCCGCTTCGAGCTGCAGAGTCGTCGCGGCGGTGAAGGACTTGGTGACGCTGCCGATCTGCCACAGATTTTGCGGCGTCACTGGCGTGCTTCCACCGTACTTCGTCGTACCGGCGGTCAGGTTGATATTTTGCGATCCCCCTGCAGGCTGATGCTCACCGGGATCGCGGAGATATGCTTGGTAGCGCAGGGCTACGCTTCAGTTGCTCAAACCCCAATACGGTTGCTGCAAAATACCAGAGAGCTCGCTAAGCGATTCCGGCGCGACGGCGTAGTTGTCGTTGAAAATGCCGTCACGCCGGCGTGGACAAACATACTCATCCGCACGGTAGACGCGGGGTTCGCAGTGCGCCCGTTCGTATGGCGGCTCGGTCCGGCCTTCGCCCGACTTGCGCTTGACTCTGGGTTGGCCGACCTGGCCTCTGCGTTTTTGCGCGGGCCGGTTATCTTGTTCTACGACGAGTTCCTCGAGAAGCTGCCCGGGGATATCGTGCCAACGCCATGGCATGTCGACTGTTCTTACTGGCCCGTTCAAGGCCGCGCTTGTAGCATCTGGCTCGCGCTTGACCCCGTCGACGCGGCAAACGGCGGCACGGAATATGTGGCTGGCTCACACGTCTGGAACCGCCGCTTTAGGCCGACATCGGTGCGGCAACGTGAGGCATGGTGCGATGCTCCCGGCGAAGACATTCCCGACATAGACGGCGCCCGCGACCAGTATCGTCTTTTTTCCAAAGCCTTGCGGGTTGGCGACGCAATCGCTCACGATGCAAGCACAGTACATCGTGCTCGCGGAAACCCGACTGCTCGGCGGCGGCGCGCGTATATTACGCGCTGGTTGAGTGCGGATGCGCGGGAAGGCTCAGATTCTTCTCCGATGGCCCTCCCGAAGGACCTGCGAGCCTTTGCCGATTACCCGCGGTGGCCGCCGAAGTAAGCCTCGCGCATCTGGCCGAATAACGAGCGGCCGGCGCTCGTGAAGCTGCCTTCTCGGTCAAGCAGATCGATTGCAATGCCGACTTCACGTTCGCGCGTTGCAACCTCGCGCTTCGCCAATGGATCGCCGGTTGACCTTACCACACGCCGATAGAATTCGAGCACGGCTAGGAACGCGTGCGCGCCGAGAAGAACGCCGGTTATCGGGCGGAGGTCCGGCCGCCACGGATGACGGTAGCGGCGCACGCCGTCGTCGACTAGTAGCGTTTGCAGTGCCATCGCGATGTCGAGCTTAGTGTGCGATGACTCATGCAGGATGGATTCGGCCAGCAGCAACGGCTCTCCGCCGGGTTTAAGCGTCAGCTGTAGAACCCTGGGATATTCGCCTGTCGAAGCGCTGTTCCAACGCTCGGCGGGCATCTTCATCGCCAAGAGCCCACGGAAGAACGTCCGTACGTCTTCCATCGCCTCCGGCCACGCGTCATGGATTGCGTCGAGCGCCCCGTTGAGCTCGGACTCGAGTTCTGGAAAAGAGAGCTCCGATTTGCCCTCTTCGGGCAAGCGCCGCTCCGATAGTTCAGGTATATCGCGTGGATCAAAGACCTCGAGACGGAGATCGGTGATTCGGATGCGCTCTTCCGGCATGAGGCCGCGCTCGTCGGAGAGTTCCTCCAGGCGAACTTTGCGTTCGCCCGGCGAGATGTTTCGGATTACTATTTCTTCATTGAGCGGCACCGCCTCGCCAGGCGAAACAATCACTTCCCAATCGCGCGAAACGCGCCCGGAGAGAGCGGGAATATGTGAGGGCAAGGTCGAGATGCGCTGGGCGAGCAGGCCGCGCTGTTCGACAGCGGCCCAAAGGACGCGCGCTATCGCGCCGGCGCTGCGCGCGTCTCCAAACAGCAACTTGGTATCCTCCGGCGAGAGCGCTACGAGATAGTCAACCAAGGCGTTAAGCGCGGGCGCCTCGCGCGGCGCCTCTTGCGAGGCACGGGGCACAATCGCGAGTAAAGCGATGATGCGGCGCACGACGTGGGCATTCATTAGCCGTCCGAGTGCAGCACGCCCGGCCCCCGGAAGCGCCACAGCTTCTATCGGCGGATCGACGATCTCGGCGGTCACGCGAGGTTCTCGACGCGAAGGCGCGCCAAGACGTAATCGCGGATGCCCGGGCCGATCAGAGCGCGATCTCGGTCGAGCATGATCGCTATCTCTTCGTCCTCATCCCAACTCGACTCAGGCCGGCCACGTTGTTCGAACGCGTTCGCGAGCGAGAGGATCGCGAGATCACGCTGCGTGGCTCCGCCGGCGGGTACAGTTGGGTCGGTTGAAAAGTACAACGCAAGTTCCTCGGCTTGTTCGCCGACGGCGGCGCGCACTAGTTCGCGCTCGGTAAGCGCTGCCACCGCCAGCGGGAAGCCTGCAGTTCCGTAAACGCTGTGGACTAGACCGGCTAAGACTACTGCGCGCCGCTCGCCCCACTCAGCTAGAATACGCGCGGTTCCGACGAGGTGGTCGAGAAGGGTGCGCTCTGAATGTGGTACCGTGTGCGCACCAAGGCGATGAAGCAACGCAATTGCTCGTGCCCCAACGGCCACGCCCGACCGAAGGGCGATCGGCAGTGGCGTTGGCGGATCCACGGGGGAGGGTCCGACCGCGAGATCCGCGTCTACGCCGACGCGCCAAAACGAGAAGACAATGGAGTAGCGGACTCCGGCCGTTACATCATTGACGGCGTGGAACGACCGATCGGATAGCGCAAAGGCCGCGGCAGAATTGTTGAGCGGCCGTACGATGCTATGGAGTGCACCGAGATCTTGTGCCGAAAAAAAGAGCAGATGTCCACCGTTCGCATCGCTAAAATCCCTCGTAAAGTGGGCGACGAGCCGGTGAGTCTCTCGGCCCTCGCCGGGCCGATCGGTGTGGATTCCAATTCCCGTTCCGCGAATAAGCCGGTGGGCACACGCATAGATTCGATGCGGATCAAGTTCGACATCAAAGGTTCGCTCGAGGCTTCGGCGCTGGGAAGCGAGAAAGGCCGCTCCCAGAAACCCCTCGTCGCCGTCAGCCAGATCCGCGATATTGGAGCATGAGTACTGCTGATAGAACGACGTCTGCTGAAATCGCCATCGAGCGCCACTCTCCAGCCAACCAAGTAACGCTTCAGCTCGATGCGGAGCAACAAGGTCCGAAATCAAGAGATGCGGGAAGGGGTGTTCTCGAAACTCCTCGCTCAAGGCGTCACAATGTCCGCCAGCTGACCGTCGCCGTACTCGACATGCAAGTCTCGTGAAATCTCCTTCCACACATACCCAATGATCAGCTTGATATCTTCGCAGTATACGGAGCGGTTGTCATAACGAGTCTGCGGCGACCACCGATGGGCGACATGTCCACCACCGCAAACGTGAGAAACGGGACAGCCCCGGCACGGGGTGGGCAGATTGCTCGTAGCCGCAACGATTTCACGCCAAAGTGGATCTCCGGCGATGGCGGCGATATCGTCGCGTAACAGATTGAGCGTACTTTGCACACTTCCCGTGCCGGCAACGCGGAGAGTATCCAACGCTTCGAGCGCACCATCCGTACAAATGGTCGCTCCGGTGATCGCGCCGCCGCCGATAACGTGCGAGGTGCTGTGAGCCCCAAGAAGCCCGCGGACGACGTCGGTGAAGAAGCGTATCTCAACACCGCGGGGCGCATACACACGGTACCATTGATCGAACAGCCCCATGTAGTACGATGAGATCGGCTGCGGCCTGTCCATGTGAGTCGCGTCAGGGATCAGGATATCGAGCCGCTCTACACCGACCGAGACGATCGCGTCTAGGACCTCCGCCGGATTGCTCTGCGGATCGCACACCGCGAGGACGCCGACGTCGATCCCGCGCCGCCGTGCAGCCTCGATCGAAGCGATTACCGCTCGCTGCGTTCCGCGCCCGCGGTGATCAACACGACGAGCGTCGTGAATTGCCTCGGGGCCGTCAAGGCTGATGCCGAGTGCGACTCGGTGGGCGATGATCGTATCGAACCAATCATCGTCGAGAAGTAACCCGTTCGTCATCAGGCGTAGGTCGAGCGGGCCTCCCGAGCGCTGCTCGGCTCCGCGCAGTTCTGCACACAGCTTCGCAAACGGCACGACGCCGTACAGAAGGGGCTCGCCACCGTGAAACAAGACCGTTAGCCCTGCGACATCGGCCCGTGAGAGATGTTCCTCGATCCGGGATACCAGCGCGCTCGCGACTTCGTCAAGAAGGACAGGTGGGCGCCTCATGACGTCCTCGTCTTTAAACCAATAGCAATAATTGCACGCGATGTTGCACCGCATCGCAAGCTTGACGACGAGCGACGTGCAAACCGGCGGCGCTTCCACCGGCGGCGCTACCGCGTTACTTGCCGGCCTGGTTTTTGGCGCTGGCGGCGACGTTGCTGATTTCTCCTGAAACGCGCTCCGCCGGATTTATGAATTCTCCGCCAAACTGAGAGCGTGTGTTCGGATCCTTGTCATACACGCGGTCGTAGCCAGGATTTGTGCGGTCATAGGCGACGACATCATCTGCGACTTTCAAGACGCTATTGACGATCGCACTGCTCGAGCGAACGCGCATGTCGAGGCCGTATTTTTCCTTAAGCTCCTTGACCGCTGCGTCGTTGAGACCTGTGCTAGAGGCCGTAAAGACGGTCAGGTCGTTAGGCGATCCCTTGGATTGATCCGCCATGTCAACTGCACTCCTTTTGGGTACCTCGGTTGTGGGGCGATGTTAGCAGGAATGCAGCCCGGATACAATAGTCCGCCGAACATGGCTTTCCAGACAAGCGACCGCTCGCTCGTCGACGGGAGTACCGAGTGACGGATCGGGCGTGTTGAATGGCGTCGACGACCGCGCCACCGGCAGGGTACTGATAGGTTTCGTGCGTCCCACGTGATGCTCGCCGGGTAATAGATGCCGAATCCGCTGAAGAGCATGGGTCGTAACGACCGGCCTCCGTGCGGCAGCTCGCAAGCAAGAGGATCGGCATACCCTTGTAGCCGTCTAGCCGAGCCGTACAACAAAGCTTCGGCGTAGAGACTGCCAGCGTCGTCGTAGCCCGGCCCCAAAACGGGTAACACACGTCGCTTCGATAGACGTGCGCCTTCCCGCGGGCGTGAACGAGACGTCAACTCCGTGTACAGCAGCCACCGCAAGATTTCCGGTAGTGGCGTCGACGGAACATGCCATCGGCTGGTAGTATGCCTACGTCGAGGCGCAGCTCGGAACACAGCCATCTGACATGTTCCTTTTCGGGCGGAGCTCCTTTGGTTCAAGGGCCGTGAGCGGGCGGACGTGCGGCGCTGGCGCACACGCTGGTCGAAAGACCTGGCGGTGCGTTGTGGCTGGCAGCGCACATTGCCTGAATCTGCGCTCTGTCGCGTTGCAGCTTCACGGTTGCGGGACCCGCGTTCAGCGCACCCGGCCTAGCGATGCCGGCGGGGGTTGTCCACACCGCGATCTTCTGCACCGCACCGCCCTTGGGCAGAGGATGCACGCCAGGGGTCACGACCGTGAACAGCCGCGCCGACTGCACCGACCCGCGTTGTATCGCCGTGAGCGAGGCTTCAGCGGCACCGATCCTTTGCTCGGTCTCGTCCGAGGTCTCATTTTCGAGCGGCACTGCAAGACGCGTCGTGCCGACGCGGGCTATGGGCCCGGGCACAATCCCCAACCCCGGCATCGAAATACCGGGGGTCCAGACCAGTTTTAACGAGCCATCGATAAACGGAGCGTTCGACGCAGGACCCAAGTGGAACGTCACATACACACCGGCGTTGGCCAATGGAGCGGGTATCGCGGCGATCGTCGGACCCGAGGTACCATCGGTCCCCTCAAACTGCGTGTCGTTCCAATCGACGTCGACCCATTTCATGTCGGCAAGCCAGGGTAATTTGAAAGTGTAATCCTCGAACTCGGCATTCCACAGAGAACTCGAGCAGAAACCCTCATCGCCGAGATTGCGCGCGAAGATCAACCAGTCTTCGTGCGTCGAATCGTTTCCGAAATTGTCTCGCTTGGTGGCCATTGCATACAGCGGGTGGAGTTCCGATTTTAGGTCGTGCTCGCTGTCCAGTCCGAACATGCCCGTAACGATGGTGTGACCATCGAAGTACTGCCGGGCGAGATCGTCGTTATTGGTGTTCACCCAACCGTGAAACGTTTTCCACTCATCGGAGGTAAAACGTTTGGTCGTCTCGTCGGAATCAAACTCCACGTGCAGGGTCGGGTGGCCGACCACACCGAGTGGGTGACCAGGTTCGTCGCTTGTGAATGTAAACGAGTTATCGTCATCGGTCTCCTCGCCGCCCCAGGCAGCATGGCCTTCCAGAGTAACGGGAAACCAGTTGACGTGGCCGGCGAAACCGTTGCTTTCGAGGAAGCTGCCCACGCCGCAGATATCGCGGTTAACCTCGATCGGCGTGTCTACCTTGCTCGGATCGGTCTGGTCGGTGCAGTCGGGAAAATTCGGCTTGAGCGTCGGTATTACGCCGAGATACGTGTCAGGCGCGCTGAAATTGTGACAGATCGATGTGTCCGGCACCTTCCCCAGGTTGGCGGAGCGTTCTTGCCACGACCAATGTGGATTGAGCGGTATCAGATTGGAGTCGACGGCGGTCGACAATACATCGAAGTCGAAACGGCTGACGAATGGCGGTGGCGTGACGCTGCGGTAGATGTCAATGCTGATTCGCGCGGGGCCACCGTGACCGAGATCGTTCTTGCACTGGTCCTCGTTGCCGTCGTCATGGCTATAGTAGCCGTTGTCGGAATAGTTGTCGTCCTCGTAGCCCAAAGAAAGCACGAGTTGCGATAAAGCGAAGCCGGCGCCGGTGACTGTTTGCGGATGTCCTATAACGTCCTCGACTCGCACCAAGCCACTGCCGGCAGGCTCGGCCGACGGAATGCGAATGAGACCGTGGTAAAGGTTCGCGACGCCATCGCCGGTGGGATTGACGTAGCGCTTCCAGGTTGCGCCTAATCCGCCCGTCTGCACGCAACCGTCAGCCACTATATTGACGATGTCGCCGGGGACGAATTCCACCGCCGGGATGACGGTTTCAGGCTGCGTGACGTTTGGCTGGTCGATAGTGCATACGAATGCGCCGGTTGCGGCGCGATTGGTGCACTTTGGATCGAGCGCCTGTGCGCGCTGAGGGCTGCACACGAATATCAGCGTAAGCAGTAGCAGTTGCGACAGTACGACGATGAGCGGTAGCGCACGCGGACGGTTGGTTCGTTTCGAGGTGACGAGGGTCTCCTAGGTTGAGATGAGTTGGCTGACTTTGAGTCGGAGGTTCCGCGATAATGATGCGCGCGAGCGACGGCCGCAACAACCGACATCTCTACAAAATACCTCTACAAGTTGCCGTTGAACAAGCTTAAGGACACCGTTGCCGGCAGCCCGAAACTGATTCGGGCGGTGGAAGACGAGGAGCGGGCGCCCTCCTCTTCGGCTTTCGGGGCGCTACTGCGACGCCATCGGCCTCCGGCTGGGCTTTTCCCAGGGGCGCCGGCCTCGCGCGCCCGGGCGAGCACTCATCTTAGACGGTCGTTAGAGGAGCAGCCGCTATTTATGGCGCTTTGCGCGGGCAGCGAGCTTAACCCAAGCCGTTTCCGCAGCCCCAAGTGGGAGTTGCTGACACCCAAGAACCGCGCCAGGCCCGCAAACCCACTTAAGGTTTTTGGAGCGCAAGCGCGACGGCGTCGCGTGGCGCCATAGCCGCGCCTCTCGCGGACAATTGCGCCAGATTTTCCGGAGTGATGCAGTCCCGGAGCAACGCTTCCAGCCGCGCACGCGTCGTTTGCCCCGTGAACTGGCGCTCGAAGCCGGGCGCGCGAAAACGCGAAATCGCTATAGCCGGAAAGTAGCGCGGCGCGCCCGATATCGCCGTCGATCGCCAGCGCCAACGCGAGATGTTCGATCGCAATCGCCACCCCAGGGTGCTTTGTGTCACCGTTCCTGATCACTTCGCGCGTCGCGGCGCACGCCTCCGGAATTCGATTGAGCGCAAGCAGGTATCCGGCTTTGTTATCGACGAGCGTCGTGCGAAGATGCTGCATACGCTGCGAACTCTTGTCGAGGTCGACGCGTAAAATGCTGCACGAGAGCCAAGGCGCTTTCCGTTCGACCGCTCTGGTGTTCGGCTTCGGCCAGGTTGAGCCCAGGTATAATTGCTCTTTGCAACTGACCCAGTGACAAAAGCGTCGCCCGCACCTGCGCGTAGGCTTGTGCGGCTGACTCTTGATCGCCGAAAATGCTACTGAGTATGCCTCGTGTCTGAAGAATTGTAAGTCGGAGGTCAACGTTGTAATGCCGTGACGCAAGTATTTCTGCTTCTTCAACGGCCGCCTTAGCTTCTTCAAGTCTGAGCGACAAGCCAGCCCCATCCGCGTACGCTTGGAGGGCGTACGCAAGAAGTTCGGTGTCGGAGATCGTACGTGCAAGCGCCAATGCCTTGGTGGCACTCTCGTACGCCAATATCGTCTGTCCATTGTGCGCTAGGCGAGAAAGCGAGGTCCAGAGTTGGCACACCACGCGCGGGTCTTCGCTGCTGAGGGCAATAAAATGCGCCAAACGCGCAATGCCTTCATTCTCAAGACCAATATCTTTCCAACTGTCCCAGATGGCGGCGAGTAACGCGCATGCATCTTCCTCGGTGCCGTTCACTGCCCGATCGAGAGCAAGGCGCACATCCTCAAGTTCCGTTTTCACCAGCCGCTCCATATCCGTGTACCGGCCGGTTTGCTCGAGTCGCCTTCGCGCTTGGCTAAAGATGTCACGCAAGTGACGTAAATGGCGCGCGGCGCTGGCCTCCCCCGCGGCCTCACTCTTTTCGCGAATGTACGCTCTGGTCGATTCGAGCATGCGGTAGCGCCACTGGCCACCATCGTCATCCGCCATACCAGCGACTTGTCCACTAATGAGGCGAGCGCGTCGAAAACATGCGCTTCGTCCATCTCCCTCCCGGTGCCGACCGCAACCGCGCCTTCGAGCGTGAAACCGTTCGCGAACACGCCGAGCCGGCGAGCGAGGGCGCGCTCATCCTCGTCAGCAGGTCGTAGCTCCAATCGAGCGTAGCGCGAAGCGTCTGCAGGCGAAACGCGAGGTCGCGCCTGCCGCCCTTTAGCAGACGAAACCTCTCGTCCAACCGATCGCGCAGTTGCCGCGGGCTTAGCCTCGGTATGCGTGCCGCTGCCAGCTCGATGGCTAACGGAATGCCGTCGAGGCGTCGGCAAATCTCCCCGGCCGCCAGACGTTTTCGTCGGTGAGCAGGAACCGACTGTCGACGGCAGCTGCCCGTTCAGCGAATAGCGTGATCGCCGCGTACTTCCCAGCATCGGTAACCGCGAGGTTCGCGACAGGCAGCGAGGGAATGTGAAACACGTTCTCGCCGGAGATGCCGAGGCTCTGACGGCTCGAAGCCAAGACACGAACGCGCGGACAGTCTGGCGCATCCGCAGATTTTCAGTCCGCACGTTTGGCTCCGGCGGTCCGGCAGAGCGATTCGAGAACGTCGACCTCATCGGGGGTCGAGCTTTGTGCCGTCACGATGCAGGCCATAGAGCGCGGAGCCCCGCAAATCGTCGCCTTCGAAGATTGGAACGGCGATTGCGGGCATATCTCCAGGTTCCGCAATTCCCACCTTTACTTGTTCGCGCAGTTCGCGAAGCTCGAAGCGACGCCGCTCCGTCGTAAGGAAGAGCACGACGTCGTTCCTCACGTTCAAAGGATGGCGCGACGCCATTCCAGCCTTCAGCCGAAACAATCGAATAGGCGTCGCCAGTGGCGCGAAGCAGACCGGATTGTCAAGAATCTAAGAGGACTGCCGCTGATAATGTGTTGACGACGCACCCGGCGAGTGCGTCGAAAAGACCGCGCAAGCAACCACTAACGTCATACGGAGAATCTCGGTTGAGAGCTCCTTCGGGCCCCCTTCGTCGACCCACGGTGCCGACGGACTCGCAGGTCCGTCGGCAAATCTTCGCTGCCTCTAAAAGGCGGCGTCCGGTGAGTCGGCCACACCGTACGAATCCGTGATGCCTTCATTACTGTCCAAGGTCTCCAGAAGCTTACCCGAGGGATACTGATACACCGTCACGCTCGGCGGTATATAGCTGTAGCCAACGTTGGCGTTGAAAAGCCGATGCTCGCGCACGTCGAGCGAACAGTGGAACGGAACCTCCAAACCGCTTGCGAGAACGCTCGCCGAGGAATATGGCGGAGCGATCGTGTCGATGGTGCCGGTCTCCTGGTCATCGGTAATCAGGACACCATTCTTGTCGAGAATTAATCCCCCCGGCGAGGCGACGGTCGCACCCAGCTGGACGGGCGGACCGGAACCGCCTTTAAATTCTTCAAACGCGCCACCATAACCGGCACCGGAGAAGGAAACGAACAAATTGCCCGCGCGGTCGACCGCCACGCCCTCGGGACCCTTCGTGATGGCGTACTGCGTGGAAATGGTGTTGCTGCATTGAGCATACTTGTCGACGTATCCGGTTGCCCCGAAAAAGTTGAAATCGGCGATGTAGACGTTTCCCGCGTGGTCCGAGGTGACGTTGACAGGGTCGAATAGGCCCGAGGTGTAGACGCACTTTGGCTTCGTGCTGCCCGCCCTGTACTCAACGACGCTGTCGCCTTGGCCCCACTGGTCCGTCGAGTTGGCGACGTATACGTTTCCCTTTGCGTCGACCCACACGCCATCGGAATAAAGGAGATCCTGGGTCATCTCCCCGGCCTTCTTATACGTTCGGTTCTTGAGCATGACGACCGACTTTGAACCGTCGGAAACGAAGAGCATGCGTCGCTTCACCGACTGACGGCCGTCAACCAGTACGGAAGACAACCGATGCTCGACCGGCAGCGTTCTGCCGTCGAGTATCAAGAGGCCGCGCGGATCGGCGTAGGCAAGCGCCCCGTTCGCAGCGGGCGTGCTCGGCGCCCCGCCTGAGCATGCCGCCAAAGCGGCCGCAGCGCAGAGCGTCGCGAGGTTCGATGAGACGAAACGACTTCGCATACGGATTACCTCCGCCATGGTACGTTCCTCGCGGCCTCTTGGATGACCGGCTTGGAGTAACCCACGCTGGGGCTCGGCACCTACAAGCGAAAATCATGCGTATTTGACTCGACGGGCACGACGTGGGTGGACGCTGACGACGCGATTGACGCCTGTTTCGGGTCCGTCCGCTTATTCATCAGCGACAATGGTTTTGTCGACCTGCACGATTCCAGGCTTGCGGCCTTTCAGCCGCACCAGAGGACCCGAGTCAGCGCGATCGTTCACTATTCGCGCAACCTCGTCAAATGAGCGGCGAAAGCCCGACGTACACGCTTTACGTTGAGGCTGGTGCACTGGGAACTAGCGAGCAGTTGCCGCGAATGACGTAACGCTTACGCCACGATGCGTACTCGCGCCACGCTTTGATTGCGCCCGACTTCATGCATGCACGCGTCCGCTCGCGCGCCAGCAACATCGGCGGCTTTTCGGTGATGCACGAGGTGGGTCGGACATACTCCGAAACCGGACGCGCAATCCTCGCCGCACTCGCTGAGCTACATCCCTAGCTCTGTCAGGGTAACAATCTGGCACGGATCCGAACGTCGCGTGGGCTTGGCGCTAGTTGCGCATGCTATCGGCATATAACTGGCGTAAAGCACGTCCAGAAATCACGGAAAAGTGGGTTTTTGCTAACTTGCGCTTGGTGTGACTCCCCCTCTTCACCATCGAACAGCGTCCGATTCCTTAATGGTTTTCCGCGGCAATTGGGCACGCCGACATCAACCGCTCGCACATTCTTGATTCGCACTCAAAACGTCAATCAAATGGTAGCTTTCACCAAAATGGTGACGCTCGTACTTTACATCTCGTTTCGCCAAATATTCGGGTCGGCTCGCCCACGCGAATGATTTCTTGCTCTTTTATTAGGTGCTGAACAAAATATCTTCAGGCGGATTATCTGCACAGCTCAGGCCGCGCTAAGTCCCTTGGCAGGCCGTTCTTCACCGAAACTTATGTTCGCACCAGAGAATGTGTTCACGGTTCCGATTGTGTGCCAACCGGAGGATTCAATTCTAACCTGGAACCATCGAACGTCGGTGGTCAAGAGTAAAGACCGTACGACGCACGACGCCGACCTTGCGCTCGAAGGCTACGTCTAGCCGTACTGCTAAGGACCGTTGCTTTCGGCCCTTGTCACCCTCGCGTCGGAGGCGTAACTCCGAGCCCTACTGAACGGTCGTACGGCAGGATGACGTAATCGCGCGTCCGGTCGTCCAGATACCGAACACGAGGCCCAGTGCTGCTAACAGCACGAAGAGCCAAAACGATTGGTGCAACTCCATATTCAGGCCGAGCAGGGTCATGCCCGAAACGCCGAAGAACGAAAGCACAGCCGGCCAGATCAGGGGAGTGCAGCATGAGGCACCGAGGAATGCGAGTAATAGGCCGGCAACGCCGGCCGCTTTGCCGCCGCTGCGTAAGCGCAACCGCATGGCCGCGACCTGCAACGTAACCATGGTGCCGACAAAGAAGGCGAGCGCGGCGAAGATCGCCAGCTTTCCGGGCGTGGCGAGGAGGGCCAGGCCGTTGCTTCCGGCCGAGATCATCTGCCCGCCAAACACAAAGAATCCCAGCGCCACAAATGCGACCACGACGCCCGACGCCACCGCCCAGCGATCGGAAAGTGTAAGGTCGAGAACCGCCCGAACGTTCATCGCGCTTGGAGCACGAGGCTGCGAACCGCTGCAGCGCTGCACACGCCCGTCGGGCGGTTACCGTCACCAATGCAGAGCAGCGCGGTGAGGATATCGGATTCTTGCTTGATCGCTCGCCCCAGCGACGTGTCGTGGCGAATTGCGCTTTGGACCTGCGCAAACGTCTTGTGCGCTAGTAGACCTGGCGGGTATCCGGAGTCAGTCTGCACGTATGCACCGTCGATGATCAGAAACGGAAATCCACCTTTGGGATCGAAGCGGTTAACTAGTGCCTGCTGCGCCGCATCCATTTTTTGCAGTGGATGGCCTTGCGCATCGGCGACATCGCGCGCAGTGAAGTCGACGAAACGGCTCGTATAGGAAGCATGCAAGAAATCGTAAGTCGGCAGCGCCGCAAAACTATCGATGCCGCTCGTGCTCGTCGATGGCTCGAGATTACTCCATGAACCAAAGCGCTGTAACGTCTCGACGATCGCCCAGCGTTCCGCGGCGCAGTATGGGCAGAACAAGGCGCTCATAAAGAAGAACGGCGCCTGCCCGTTCTTGTGCACTACGGGCGTCGCAACTCGCTGGAACTTGCCGACTGAGGCCGGCGAATTGGCCCAAGCGTCGCGCGTTCCCACCGCCAACGATCCCAGCACCGATGCCAAGACAATCGCAATTGCACGTCTCACGCTACACCGATTTCAAATTTCGACCGCACGTCGTCGGCGGCGAGCCGGGGTTCTGGGTGGCCATCTTAGATGCTTCTATGGTCCGAAATCGCAGGCCTTGAATGCTGCCTTCATCCCACGGAACGCTCGTCGACCGCTTCCGGATTGTTCCGGTTCGCCACGACGGGCGCGAGCCGGGCTTCGGCACCGCGAACGACTTCACGTTTGTCGTTCTTTAGCGTACAGCCATCCCGTAGCGAAGTCTCGACGGTCGCGCCGCCTAACGCGAACTCTCTCGGCTACGGCAGTTTGGTCGCCAGGACGTCAACCTTCTCGATGGTCGGTGCCTGGGTGAGGAGTTCGGGTGCCTTCGCAAAGAGCGCCTCAGCGACTTTGCCACTGATATGCGCAGTACGGCCGTCTTCGTTCGGGAAGGCATCGAAGATGCCAAAGGTCGAGGGGCCCATCCGGATTGCGAACCATGCGATCGTCGCGGGCTCCGCGTTGACGAGCGACACGGCGCCCTTGAGGAAGCTTTCGAGTTCGGCTTCTTTTCCGGCTTTCGCCTCCAAGCGCACGAGCAGACCGACGGTTACCATGTGTCCTCCTTTTTCACAACAAAGAGAAAGCGGTTATCAGGCCTTGGTTCCTGAGGATACTCTCTAAGGGCACCCTACGAGCGCCAGCGACTGACCGGCAAGACGCTCATCCTCTACGATTACCTGTACGCCGTCGGCTTCCTCGGTATCAACAACCGCGACACAATTCTGCGCGCATATCAGCAACCGTCCATCTTCGGAGAACGCAATACCGCGCGGTTTCTCGACACTCCGGAACGCAGACGTTCCCCGAAGCGACCATTCCCCGATAGACGCGCCAGTTCGTATGTCGTAGCGTCGAAGGGAAGCCTTGGCATCAGGAGCGCCCAACGGGAACTCGCTCGTCACATAGAGGTCGTCGTGGCGCACCGCATCAGCAAGATCACGCGCATTGCCGAGCTCTGCTCCCTGATAGTCACTGCTTCGTTCCGACTCGCTCCGGCCGCTCCGTTAGAAAATGTCAGACGGCAGCCTCTTTTCTACCTCGGCAGTGTTGACGCGGGCGGTGAACCCTGCGATACTTCGATGCCGTGCCAAGACACGGTCCCTTTGAAGTCTAGGGCTGTAACGATCAATCGGTAAGATTTTCCGCCTACGGCCGATTTGCACTCGAAGGTTCCACCGACCGGAACGACCACGAGTCCCGTGCCACAATCGACGACTGCGTCCGTGGGTAGACCGTTCGCCTGGAGGCGATTATTGAGATCGGTCTGCGCCATTTGTTGGACGTGCTGTCTATCGAGGACCGCATCTATCGGGCGCTCGCGGAAACCGTTGGGCTCCTCAATCCAAATGCTGAGCCTCTGTGCGAGATCCTTGTCTTTCAGCTGAACGAGGCAGATGGCTCGCTTCGGTTCTGACAAATCCACTACCGTCGGGCACGAAACTGACAGGTCTTGAGGATTCGGGGCAGCCACCGAAAGATAGGCGCGGGTAATATACGCCTCTACTTCGCTCCCTTCCAGAAATGACAGGCTTGCCGGCTTTATGATTGCTG
>DASXDV010000162.1:0-1691 GCA_036490465.1 Candidatus Tumulicola sp.
GGTGCCGGCGTTGTCTGCCGACGATGCCATCGCGCTCTTTGCAGACCGCGCCGTGGCGGCGAACCATCGTTTCTCGTTGAAGCAGGCAAACGCTGCTGCCATATCCGAGCTCTGCCGGCGTCTCGACGGGTTTCCGCTGGCCATCGAGTTGGCCGCCGCGCGTGCAAACGTCTTTTCAGTCGAATCGCTCGTCGAAAGACTCGACGACCGGTTTGCAATCTTGACCGTGGGGGACCGAAGGGCGGACGCGCGCCAGCGGAGCATGCGTGCGACGATCGATTGGAGTTACGATCTGCTGCCGAATTCCGAGCGTCTCGTGTTCGAGCGGCTTTCGGTCTTTTCCGGCGGCTGCACGCTCAAGGCCGCTCAGGCGGTATGTTCGGAAGAAGACGATACCGATGATGTGGTGACGCACGTACTTGCCTCGCTGGTGGACAAGTCGCTCGTCATCGTCGATCTCGAAGCAACCACGCCACGCTATAGCCTGTTGGAGTCTTTCCACGAGTATGCACGCGAAAAGTTGAAGTCACGCGGCGAAGCCACTGCAATCGCGCTCCGTCACGCGCTCGCGACGCTGGCGCTCGCCGAGCAGATAGGCGCCGCGATCTCACGCGACCTCTCCGCTTCGGGCGAGGCGGTCTTCATCGAGATCGGCAACGTCCGGGCGGCTCTTTACTGGGCGCTGACTCAGCACGGAAATGTGGTCGTCGGTCAACGGTTGGTCGGCGTAGCGGCATCCTGGAAATCTTTTACTGTCGCCGAAGCACGTGGCTGGATCGATGCCGCCTTGAGCCTCGCGAACGAACGCACGCCCGGGGACGTGCTCGCGAGGCTTCGTCTAACTGAAGCGTCGGTCGCAGGTGAGGGTCTGCGCTTTGAAGCTGCGTTCACAGCGGCTGCGGCGGCCCTTGACCACTATCGGACGGCCGGCGACCCGATGAGACTTGCCCGCGCGCTGGCGTTTGCGGGTTTGGCCCTAACAGGTCTAAATCGGGCGGAGGAAGGCATGCCTTTCCTTCTTGAGGCCGTCAAGGTCTCGCGTGACTCCGGCAACAACCGGCTGATGGCAAACCTCCTTCGAGAAGTTGCGCTGGCGATGTTGAGAACGGGCGACGTCGCCGGTGCCCGTGGATGTGCCGGTGAGTCCTTAGGGCTTCTTGAAACAGGGGGCAGGCAGGATGTGCCCCTTAGTCTGAACGTTCTGGCAGAGTGCGAATTCCTCGCCGGCGATTCAGAATCGGCGTTGGAGCGCGCTTCCGAAGCGCTCGCATTGGGCCATGCTCTCCGGGGAAAAGCGGCGGACATCCGCCCGATGATCCTGAGCAACACGTCACGGTACCTCGTTGCGCTGGGTCGCTATGCCGAGGCCACAGCACGCTCCACGGAATCGCTGGCACTTGCAATGGATCTTCGGTTTGAGGTTCTAATCGCTTGGAATCTTGAAAACCTCGCCGCAATCGCCACTCTAGCCTCCGAGCTGGCGCCGGAACGGCCATCCGTGACATACGAGAACGCTGCGCGGGTCTTCGGTTTCGTAAACTCGCGTTTAGCTGCACTGGGTTCAGATCGAGACCTCACCGGTCAACCCCAATACAATCGTGCAGTCGCAATATTGAACGAAGCCCTCGGCGCGGAGGCCGTAACCAATCTTATGACGGACGGAATGTCGATGACAGAACGCGAAGCAATCG
>DASXDV010000204.1:0-9146 GCA_036490465.1 Candidatus Tumulicola sp.
TTTCTTTCAGTCCCCACGGGAGCGAGCCGAGGTGGACCGGGATGTGTTCGGCCTGCGCGATCAGCCGGCCGTGCGCGTCGAATAGCGCGCAGGAATGGTCGAGCCGCTCCTTGATGTTGGGTGAGTACGCGCTGTTGCGGACGGCGATGCCCATCTCTTCGCTCGCACAGGCGAGCGCGTTTTTGATGACCTCGACGGCGATCGGATCGATCGCTCTCATGCGGCGGCCGCTTCGGCGTCGAGCACGAGCAGGCCGTCGCGCACGGCGAGCGACCAGCCCGGCGCGACGTACGTCGTCGTGTCGTACTGTTCGATCGTGGCCGGTCCCGCGATGGCGACGCCGTCGACCAGATCGGTCCGCGCGAAGACGGGCGCGTCGACGAAGGTGCCGGCGTTCCAGAGTTGCCGAGTGGTTGACCGGCCCGTGCCTGCGGCGCTCGCGGTTTCCCGGCTTGCCTCGGGGGCGTGCGGGAGCGTGCCGCTCACGGTCACGCGGGCGTTGACCACTTCGATGCCTTCCCCTGCGGCGGCGTAGCCGTAGCGCGCGCGATGGGCGTCGTGAAAGCGGCGCTCGATTGCGCCGGTCGAAGCGTCGTAGGGAATGCTCAATTCGAAGCTCTGGCCCGCGTAACGGGCGTCGTACTCGCGACGAAACGCGATCGTGTCGGCGCCGGCGCCTTGTTCGAGCAGCGTCGCGCGTCCTTGCGCTTCGTACGCTGCGAGCGCCTTTTCGAGCGCATCGAAGTCGAGTTCCTCGAGCGGCCGCAGCACCGGATAGACGAAATGCTCGCGAACGTCGGCCGCCAGCAGGCCGAATGCGGAGAAAATTCCGGGACGCGGCGGAATCAGCACGCGGGCGATCCCGAGTTCGCGCGCGAGTTCGCACGCGTGGAGCGGGCCGCCGCCGCCGAATGCCGCCATCGTGAAGTCGCGAGGATCGAGTCCGCGCTCGACCGTTACGATCCGCAGAACCTTAGCCATTTGCGAGTCGATCAGCGTCACGATTCCCGCCGCGACCGCTTCGACGCTCAGCCCGAGCGGCCGCGCCAGCGCCGCTACCGCCGCTCGCGAGCGCTCGGCGTCGATCGGAAACGCGCCGCCGAGCAAGTGGGTTTGATTCAGCCGGCCCAGCACGACGTTGGCGTCGGTGACGGTGGCGCGATCGGCGCGGCCGTAACACGCGGGACCGGGGTCGGCGCCGGCCGACAGCGGTCCGACGCGCAGCGATCCCGCGTCGTCGAGCCAGGCGATCGTGCCGCCGCCGGCGCTGACTTCGGCAAGATCGACGAACGGAAACCGGACGGGATAGCCGCTGCCCTTGACCGCGCGCCCGCTGTGCGTTTTGCCGGCCGCTTCGAACTCGCCGGCCACTTGCGCGACGCCGTCGACGATAGCGCCCGCTTTCGCGGTCGTGCCGCCCATATCGAACGACAGTAACCGGTTGACGCCGAGCCGCTTTCCTAACGCGGCGGCGGCGACCGCACCGCTGGCCGGGCCGCTTTCGATCGTGGCCGCCGGCCGGGCGATCGCGTACTGCGCGGTCGCCATTCCGCCGTCGCTGCGCATTACGTACAGCGGCCGCTGCACACCCTTCGCGCGCAGCTCGGACGCGAGCCGATCGAGATAGCGCGCGACGATCGGCGTCAGCGCCGCATTGACGACCGTGGTCGAGAAGCGTTCGTATTCGCGATATTGCGGGTCGATCTCCGAGGAACGGGCGACTTTGACGCCGGGCAATGCGGCGGCGATCGCGTCGGCGACGCGGCGCTCGTGGCGGTGGTTCGCATAGGAGTGCAGCAGGCACACCGCCACCGCCGCGAGGTTTTCGCACGCCTGCAAGGCATCGCAGACGAGCGCGAGCGACGCTTCGTCGAGCGGCTCGACGATCTCGCCGCCGGACCCGATCCGTTCGCGCACGACGAAGCGGTCCTCGCGCGCGACCAGCGGGCGCGGCCGCCTTACGAACAGGTCGTAGACGTCGCTGCGGTTTTGGCGTCCGATCTCGATGACGTCGCGAAACCCGTGCGTCGTCACGAGCGCGACCCGCGGAAGCTCGAGCCCAACTTGCCCGAGCAGCGCGTTGGTGGCGATCGTGGTCGAATGACCGAGAAACCCGATCTCCGGCAATTCGGAATAGCGCGCGAGTAGCGTATCGAGCGCGTCGATCACGGCGCGTTGGGGTTCGCGCGGCGTGCTCGCGACCTTGAGAGTGACCGTGTCGCCGCTTTGGGAGTCGACGGCGGCTAAGTCGGTGAACGTACCGCCGACGTCGATCCCAACCTGGAGCATGAAAACCTAGAGTCTAGAGCCTAGTCGGACATGACGCAGGCGAGTTGCTCGTTCCATTTCACCTTGACGTTCTTCGCGCTGACGGTGTGGCTGTGTCCGTTGGCGACGGCAACGGCTGATTTGCCGGCCGCATCGGTAAAGGTGATCGTATCGATCCCGCTCCCCGACGTGTCGATCTGTTCCGTGACCCCGGGCAGACCGGCGACGCGCGAGTGTCCGAGCGTAAACGTTACGGTACCGAGCGCGCCGGAACACGCGGAGACGGCATGTTTGAAACTGAGCGTCGAGGGTTTCAGCGTAACCGCCGGCGACGAGGCCGCACCGGCATTGACCACCGTAATCAGAGTTGCAAAAACTGCCGAAAAAAAGGCCGGAGCTTTCATTGCTGGCGTGACTCCTTGAGCGTGCGATGTCAAGCGAGCCTTTGCGCGCCGGGCCGAGCAGACCCTTCGGGGCGAAGGATTTGCGCCGGGCGGGTGCCGCCGGAGCGAAAGACTAACGGTCGACCCGTGCGTTTCGTGCCGCTGCACCGGCCGTTTGCCCTGGCGATTTGCGGGCTGATCGTATCGGCGTGTGCCGGCGGACCTTCCGCGCCGTTGCCCTCGCGAATTCCCGCTGCGGCGCGCAGGGCCTCTGGAGCGGTTGCCGGCCGCGGCTGCCGCCCGGTTTTTTACACACCGCGCGGCGCGAGCAAACCGGGCAACCTGAAACCGCAAGGGCCAGGGCTGGTCTTGGGCGGCGGCGGCACCGACGTCGACGCGGAGTTCGTCTGGATTCACGATACGATCGCCGGCTCGCCGATCAAACGCGGCGGCGACCTGGTGGTTCTGCGGTCGACCGGCAACAACGCCTACGATCGCTACATCTATCGTTTGGCACCGTACCATTCCGTGCGAACGCTGCTGCTGCCGACGTGTGCGCCGCCCAAAATATTGGCGGAGGCCGCCGCGATCGTCGCAAAATCGACCGCCGTGTTCTTTGCCGGCGGCAATCAAGCCGACTACGTGATTTGGAAGAACACGCCGCTTCAAACCGCGGTGCAGGGCGTCTACGATCGCGGCGGCGTCGTCGGCGGGACGAGTGCGGGCGAGGCCATCCTCGGCGATGACGTGTTCGACGCGGTCGCCGAGGGGAACCGCGATACGACCACCGATAACGCGGTGCACGATCCTTACGAACGCCTCATCACCTTCACCTACGATTTTCTGAAGTTCCCGGTATTGCGCGACGTCATCACCGACCAGCACTTCGCGAGCCGGAATCGGTTTGGGCGGACGTCCGTGTTTATGGCTCGGCAACTCGCCGACGGCCGCGTCCATCGCCGCGTGCCGATCGTGCGGGCGGTTGCCGTCGACGAAGCCAGCGGACTGGTTATCGACAAACGCGGCATCGGCACGCTGCTGCTGCAATACCGCGGCGGAGGGGCGTTCTTGATTCGCGGCGGTGCGGCCACGCAAATCGAACCCGGCATGCCGTTTGTCTCCGGCCGGCTGACGGTCACGAAGCTGAGGCAGAACGGCGACACGTTCGATTTCAATCGCTGGTGCGGAAACGAGCCGACGTACGACGTGACGGTCGACGGCACGGAGCCGAATCCCCTGATGTACGACCCCAAGAATCCCTACAAGCCTCCGGCGGGAAGCCGAATTCCACACTGCCGCTAGGGCTTTGGGTAATTGCGCATGCGGCCGGAGGGCCGGCGGCCTATGCTAAGGGTCACCGCGCTCAACCATTTTGGAGGCTGATTCCGTCATGACCGTTAAGCCGCTTTCCTTCGCGCTGGCCGCGACGCTGGCGATGGTCGCGGGTTGCTCCGGCGCCAGCACGCCGACGCCGAACGTTCCGGCGGACGCATCCCTCACGGCCTACCCGCTCGGCGTCGTCGCCGGAACGACGGCGCACCAGCATTCGGGATTCGCGCCGCTCGCTCGCCACGTTGCGCTCGCAAAGGTGCCGAAAGGGACCGCCTTGCTGTACGTTTCGGATTCTCCGGGGGAAGCGATCGACGTTTTCAAGCAGGGCGGTAAGAACCAAAGCCCCATCGGCACGATCACGAGCCTGAACCGGCCGGCGGGAATCACCGTCGACCTGCAGGGGAACTTGTACGTCGCCAACGAGAGCAAAATCGGTTCCAGCTACAACGTCGACGTTTTCGCACCCGGCGCAACGGCGCCCACCAAAGTGTACGACACCGATCTGTCCAGCCCGACCGACGTCGCCGTCGCCAAGGACGGGACGGTGTACGTTTCCAACTTCAATGAGCTTTCAAACGGTTGGGTAACCGTGTATCCGAAGGGCGATGCGAGCAAAGAATACCGGCTTTCGGATTTCGGCGGCGGCGCGCCGCTTACGCTGGCGCTCGATCGCAAGAACGATCTCTACGTCATGTACGATCTCAACGCAACGGGCAGCAGCGCGGTTAACGAATACCGCCCCGGCGCGACGACCGGCACCAACCTGAACCTGGTCTTTCATTGGGGTGGCGGCATTCAGGTAGACGCCAAGGGCAACATCGTCCTCGCGCAGCAGCTGCAGCCGTCCGAAATCAACGTCTACCCTCCCGGACAGACGCAGCCCGCGCAATCGATCCAACTTCCGAACGGCGATTCGCCCTTCGAGATCGCCTTGAACCACGCCGGCAAGGCGCTCTTCGCAGCCGACGACACGCTTATGGATCGGATCGCCTATCCATCGGGTAACTTTAAGTACACCTTGGCCGGCGGTTTCGAAGAGGCCGCGGGCGTTGCGGTATCGCCCGCACAGTACGCGAGGCGCTAAAGCTCAATCTGCTTGCGCGAATATACTCCGAGCTTGGCGAAGATCGATTCGCAATGGCGATGGACCGTCCGTTCGCTGATCCCCAAGGACGCAGCGATCGCGCGGTTCGTCTGCCCGCGAGCGATGAGGCCGGCCACCTCAAGCTCCCGGCGGGTGAGTTGAGCCGAACTTCGGTGGAGCGGCTTACCGCCCCAACGCCGACCGGCGTACGCGACGGCGCCGTATGGGCGAAGGAGCGACGCGGCGCGTTCGGGCAGTCCGGCCGCATCGAGCGCAACGGCCTGTAGACCCGGACGACCGGCGGAGGAAAACGACTGTTCCGCTCGGAGCGCCAGCTGCGTCGAAAGGCTCCGCTTTCCAGATCGCTCGACGAGGCAGCTTTCAAAGAGATCGCGATACCCGTTTAAGATGGCCGACGGCGCGTCGCAATAGCGATCCATCAGCCCTTGGGCGACCGACACGTGCATCGGGTCGCAAAAGCGAGCAATGCGAACGCCTAAGAGCATGCTGTTATCCAGCGATCCGAGCGACGCGACCGCGCGCGACAGCAACGCATCGTGTTCCACCCGCATATCCTGGCTCTCGTAGTAGGCGCAAAATCCCTCGACGAGCGGCCCGATCAGCCACTGTTCGGCGCGAGCAAAAGCGAGGTCGATCAGCGACGGATCGTAACTCAAGCGAAAGAGCGGGCGATCGTCGAGCAGCGCGGCGACGGACATTCCGGCCGTGGCCGCACCCAGCATGGTCGTGGTTTCCGTCCGGTGCTCGGTGTAGAGTTCGTGAAGCAGCGCGCCGGCGCGCCGGAGTTCGCCAGCAGCGAGCAGTGCTTCCGCTAAGCCGAGCAATCCGATCGCCGGCGGCCGCGCGAGCGCGTGCGACAGCGCGAGGCGTTCTTCCAGGACTTCGACGGCGCGTTCGGCGCGGCCGTCTTGCACCAACGCCATGCCGTAGTTGGTGAGCACTCCCGCAAGCAGTCCCATCTCTCCGAACGCGCGGCTGCGTTCGAGGGCGCACTCGAACGACTGCCAGGTTTCGTCGAGTGCGCGTTCCTTGAGTTGCGCGACCGCCTTGGCGACGTAATAGCGCGCCATCATCTCGTCGTCACCGGGATCGATGATCGCCGCCAGTTGCGCCAGCGCCGCACTGGTGTCGTCAAGATGGCGGCCCACCGCAAGCTTTAAGGCAACTCGAGCCCGAGCCCGCAGCGCCTCGCGCTCGACGGCATCCGAAGGTTCGTCAACGATCGCATCCGGCGCGAGCAGATCCGGCGGCGTCACTTCTTTGGGTCCTTGCTCCCTCGATCTCGGCGATAGAGAGTTGGCCCGGTGCTCGCCGGAGTCCTCGGCGCGGCCGGTCGCCGGGTGCACCGGCACCGGCCAGGGCATCGGCGGCGGAAACGCTAAGGGTCAGCGAGCTCTTGGAAAAAAAAATCGTGATATCTGAGCCGCTTTCCCCGCGTTTCGAAAAGGCGCTCGTCTACGCCGCGCACGTGCATCGCACGCAGGTGCGTAAGAAGACGGCCATCCCGTACGTGAGTCACTTGCTGGCCGTTGCCGCCATCGTGCTCGAAAACGACGGCGACGAAGACGAGGCGATCGCCGCGCTCCTGCACGATGCCGCCGAAGATCGCGGCGGCCGCTCCCGGCTCGACGACATTCGCGAACGGTTTGGGCAACGCGTGGCCGACATCGTCGAAGCCTGCAGCGACTCGCTCGAGGAGCAGCCGGAACGCAAGGCCGAGTGGAAGACGCGCAAGCAAGACTACCACCGGCATCTCCGCGAGACTCTCGACCGGTCGGTCTATCTCGTCAGCGCGGCCGACAAGCTGCACAACGCGCGGGCGACGCTGGAAGACCTGGTGACCCACGGCGACGGCGTGTGGGATCGCTTCGAAGCCGAACGGGGCGACACAATCTGGAACTACGACGAATTACTGGGCATTTATCGGGCCGGCCCGCCCGACGAACGGCGTGCCCCGATCGTGCGCCAGCTCGAGGCGGTAGTCGAACGGCTACGGGAGCGTTAGAGCTGCGTCGCAGATACGGCCATCGCCCGCGCGGCCAGACAACCGATCGGGCCTCAGAACGGCACGCACCGCTACTGCGTGTCGGGTATGCGGTGATCCGGAGCCTGCTGCAGGATCTGACTCTTGTTCAGTGACGCCTTGATGTCGACGAACGGGCGCGGCTTCGTTTTGAAGTTGAACGCGTCGGCCGGCGAGTTCGCCCGGGCGTCGCTTGCGGCCAGGCGCGGCAGCCCGAATGTATCTTCCACGAATCGCAAGATGCTGCCGTGCTCGTATTGCACGTGCGACACGTAGTGTTTCTTCGCGTAGGGCGAGACGATCAGGAGAGGCACGCGGAGTCCGAGCCCGTCGTAGTCGACCATGGGAGGTTGGACGTGATCGTACCAGCCTCCATTTTCGTCCCACATGATAAAAATGGCCGTCGAGTTCCAGTACTGACTGTCGCCGATGGCATTAACCAGCGAGGTTACCCAGGCCGGTCCGGTATTCGATCCGCAACCGGCGTGATCGGAGTTCTCACAGGTCGGCGTGATCCAGCTCACCGCGGGTAGCGTGCCACCCGAAACGACGTCGAAGAATTTCGTCTGCGGGCTGATGACGTCTTTATTCCAGTCCGGTCCATAACGTATGTGTTTAATTGCCTGATAGGCGCTCCAAAAGTTGCCGTCACCGTTGAGCGCCGCCGTGTAGTATCCCCACGACAATCCCGCGGTGTCAAGCTCGTCCCCAAGGGTCGCCGTATTGAAGCATGCTTGCTCGCTGCCTTGGATTTGACGCTGTTGAGTGATCGTGCTTACGACATCGTTAGGGCCACCGTCGCAGCCCCACTGCCCGGTTGGATAATCGACGGCGGAACTCGCTTGCGCTCGAATGATGTACTGATGCGAAGTGAAGCTGCTCGCGTCGAGTTCGGACGTGAACATGCGATCGCCGAGCACGTATTGTTCGGCCATGTCGAAGTACGGCTGCGATTCCGCCCGAGGAACGTATCCGTACTGCGGATGTGAGTTCGGACACTTCGGCTCGTAACGTCCGCCGCAGCTAACCCACTCCTTATCAAAGCCATCCATTTTGCACTGCGTGCCTGGGAAGCTTCCTTGGCCGTCGCATGCTTCAAAAAACGACGTCGAACTATGATCGATATCCCAGCTTGCTTCGAGGCCGACCGGCTGAAGCGTGACTTTCGTGCCATCGCTGGCGTAGCCGTACGACTGAGTGTCCGCGCCCTTGTAGCCTTGAAAGAGGTTGTCGAAACTGCGATTGTCTTGAACGATAATGACGATGTGTTTGATTTTGTTCTTCGCACCGTTCGGGGCCGGTGCCGCCGAGCGAAGACGATTAAGGAGTTGCGGGGCGTTCTCCGTGACCGGTACTGCTCCATTGGAAGCAGTACCGCCGCCACACGCCGCTAGGCCAACGGCTAACGACAGCGCGGCTCCGACCGTAGCAAAACGCATAGGAATACATCCTCCTTGGAATGGCCGCCGTGGTATCTGCATACGACGAATGTTGTAGAAGTCCTGAGTACGGTCGCTTTTCGTTCGGCTGAAGCGCCATGGCAGGCGCTAAAGCCGCCTTCGGTCCCCGAAACCAGTCCGCACTTATTGCGCGCGCGTCGCCCGCGCCGTTAGAGTTTCGGAGCAGCACTGGCTCGGAATAGACTGATAACCGGCGCCCCAGAGCAGTCCTTCCGTTCCAATTTTCGTGATTCCGAGGAGTTGACTTTCGGCGGAGCGATCTTTCGACTCGAGGCCGCCCGGACCGCGCTGCACCGTCCAACGCGTCCCGTCCCAGCGTTCGAAAAGCGTCAGCGGTTGCCAGTACGTCCAATATCCAACCGCCCAAACGTCCGTCGGCGATTCGGCGACGACGGCGTCGAGCCAGTTATTTTGCTGATAGGCAGAGCCCTTAGGGTCTTTATTCGGACTAGGTACGACGCGCCAGTCGTTCCCGTTCCATTGCTCGATGAGCGTTCTGAGCACGCGGTCCTTGCTCGTATTCTCGTAGCCGACCGCCCACACGTCGTTTGAGGCAACGGCGGTGACGCTTGAAA
>DASXDV010000013.1:0-47116 GCA_036490465.1 Candidatus Tumulicola sp.
CCAACGACGTCGCCGGATTTCTTTTGCCGGCGACGTTGAATGCCGACGTCGACTATCCGCACATGTTCCCGCTTTCGGCCGACGCCAGCTTTTCCAACTACAGCATCACGGACCCGCCGCAGCCTCCGTCGCCATCCCCAAGCTCGGATTCGCCCAGCCCCCCGGCGGAGTAACGCGCTCGATCTCCGCCGGTCCCCAAGTGTTTGGTTCGTATTGATAGACGGTTTTGTCGTTGAGGACCGGATCGACGATCCGCCACGCCTCTTCGACGTAGTCTTGACGCGCGAACATCGTCTGGTCGCCTGCCATCGCGTCGCCGAGCACGCGCTCGTAGGCGTCGTCCCCGCCGCCATCGGCCGTGACCCGACGACTCACCGTCAGCTCGACCGATCGGGCGGAGTCTTCGGCGTCGGAAAGCACCGTCATGCCCATCGCCATCGCCGTATCGGGGCTGAGGCGAAAGCGCACGTAGTCCGACGTCGGCGCGATCGGAAAGATCTGCGGCGGCTTGCGCAGCCGACCGACGATCTCGAGGGCCGTCACCGGCAGTTCCTTGCCGGCTCGGATGAAAAATGGAACGCCGCTCCAGCGGAACGAGTTGATGAAAAGGCGGACCGCGGCAAAGGTTTCGGTCGTCGAGTTCGCGGCGACGCCCTTCTCCTTGAGATATCCGTCGAATTGTCCGCGCACCACGTCTTTGGGTTCCAGCGCCGCAATCGCCTGAAGCACTTGCACTTTTTCGTTGCGAATCGACTCGCTATCGGTGCGCGAGGCCGGTTCCATTGCCACGTTGCACAGCACCTGAAAGAGGTGGTTCTGAATCACGTCGCGGATCGTCCCGGTCGCGTCGTAAAAGCTGCCGCGCCCCTGAACGCCGAAGTTTTCCGCCATCGTGATCTGCACGCTCTCGATGTATTCGCGGTTCCAAAAAGACTCGAGCAGCGGATTGGAAAAACGGAAAAAGACCATGTTCCGCACGGGCCGCTTCTCGAGAAAATGGTCGATCCGGAAAATCGCGTCCTCGCTGAAGAAGCGATGCAGCACGCGGTTCAGTTCTTGTGCCGATTTCAAGTCTTCGCCGAACGGTTTTTCCACGATCACGCGGGCGCCGTTCGAACATCCCGAGCGCGCTAACTGCTCGATGACGGTCTCGAACATCAGCGGAGGAATGGCGAGATAGTGCGCGGGATGCTGCGCCCCTCCCAGGGTCGATTTGAGCTGCCCGAAGGTTGCGTCGTCGGCATAGTCGCCGTCGACGTACTTTAGCAAGGCGCAGAGCTTGTCGAACGCATCGTTGTCGACGCCTCCGTGAGTCTCGATGCTATCGCGCGCTCGCACCTTCAGTTGGTCCAGATTCCAGCCCGCCTTGGCCACGCCGATGACCGGCACGTTCAGCGTCCCGTGTTGAACCATGGCTTGCAACGCCGGAAAGATCTTTTTATACGCCAAATCACCGGTGGCGCCGAAAAACACCAAGGCGTCCGAATGCGGCTGGCTCATTTCTGCTCCAGATGCCCCCCGAACTCGTACCGCATCGCGGAAAGCAGTTGATCGGCGAACTGGGCGTTACCGCGCGATGCGAACCGTTCGAAGAGGGCCGAAGCCAGAACTGGAACGGGAACGGCTTCATCGATCGCCGCCTTGATCGTCCAGCGGCCTTCGCCCGAGTCCGAGACGCGCCCGCCGAATTTCGTCAACTCCGGATCGCCGAACAGAGCGATGGCCGTGAGGTCGAGCAACCACGACGCGACGACGCTCCCGCGCCGCCAGACTTCGGCGATGTCGGGAAGGTTTAAGTCGTACTGATAGAGTTCCGGGTCGCGCAAAGGCGTGGTCTCGGCGTTGATCTCTTGCTTGCGCTTGCCGACGTTTGCCTCTTTGAGGATCCCTAGGCCCTCGGCGTACGCGGCCATGATTCCGTATTCGATGCCGTTATGCACCATCTTGACGAAATGACCCGCCCCGTTGGGACCGCAGCGGAGGTAGCCGAATTCGGAGGTTCCTCCTGCCTTGTCGCGACCCGGCGTACGATCGATCGTGCCGATGCCAGGCGCTAGCGACTTGAAAATCGGATCCAAGCGATCGAACGCGGAGTCGGGACCGCCGATCATCATGCAATATCCGCGCTCGAGACCCCAGACGCCGCCGCTCGTACCTACGTCTAGATAGTCGATCCCGTTGGCCCGAAGCTTCTTCGCCCGTGCGATGTCGTCCACGTAGTACGAGTTACCACCATCGATCAGGGCATCGCCCTTTTCCAGCAGAGGCGTCAGCTCGGCGATGCTCTCGTCGACCGCCGCAGCGGGCACCATCAGCCAAATCGACCGCGGCTTTTCGAGCTTTCCTACGAACTCCTCAAGCGACGCGGCGCCCTGCGCGCCGTCGGCCGTCAAAGCGCGCACCGCGTCCTGGTTGCGGTCGTAGGCAACGCACGTGTGCCCGTCTCGCATCAAGCGGCGCACCATATTCGCCCCCATGCGGCCGAGGCCGATCATTCCCAATTGCATTTACGCGATCTCCTTGTCAGCGTCTGCGGTAGACTCGTCCCAAAGCCGAAATCCTCCTTGAAACGCGTCGGCGTTGTCGCCGAACCGGCAATGCGAAGGCAGCTCGTCGAGCTTTTTGGCGTTACCGCCGCCAAGAACGACGTCGTCCGGTTCGAATGCGGCCGTCAGCGCTTCTACGACCGCCGCCACGTTCTTGCGCCACTTCTTCTTACCCCGGCGTTTGAGAGCGCACACGCCGACGTAGTCTTCGTACGTAGCTCTCTTATACGGCAAGTGAGCCAACTCCATGGGCTCGACGATCCCGTCGACGATCAACGTCGCTCCCAGTCCCGTGCCCAATCCCAGAAAGAGCATCTTACCGCCGCGATAACTTCCCAGCGCCTGCATCGCCGCGTCGTTGACCAATCGCACCGGGCATCCGAACGCCGCGGCGAAATCGAAGCCGACCCAACCGGACCCGAGATTGTGCGGCTCGATCGCCGGCATGCCGTGAAGCACCGGGCCAGGATAACCGATCGAGACGCGGTCGTACGCCCAGTCGGCGGCCAGTCGTTTGACGCCGTCGATCATTTCTTGGGCACTCATGGCCGGCCCGGAGGCAAACTCGCGCCGCTCCGTTTGTCCGTCCGCCAAAATCTTGACGTGGGTGCCGCCTACGTCGACGCTCAGTACGCTCATGTTAGGCTCCTACTTGCGCTTGCGTGACTTTCGTACGTCCGGTTGCGAACGGATGCGTTCCACGCCCGCAATACTCGCCGTGTTGCTGAATCAGCTTCGCCACCAAGCCCGTCCAGCCCGTTTGATGGCTTGCCCCGAGACCGCGGCCGTCGTCACCGTGAAAGTATTCGTAAAAGGAAACGTATTCGCGCCAATGCGGATCTTTTTGAAACGTTTCGACCGAACCGTAGATCGGCCGCTGCCCCCGATCGTCGGTCTCGAACAAGCTCAAAAGGCGGTGCGACAGCTCCATCGACACTTCCCAAAGCGTCAGCATCTTTCCCGATCCGGTCGGACACTCCACCTTGAAATCGTCGCCGAGCTGATAGTGAAACTTCTGCAGCGCCTCGACCAGCAGGAAATTGATCGGAAACCACACCGGGCCTCGCCAGTTCGAATTGCCTCCAAACGTACCGGAAGTCGATTCGGCGGGTTCGTAATCGACGCTGTACGACTGGCCGTCGATTTCTAGCGCGAACGGGTGGGCGGCGTGATACTTCGAGACGGAGCGAATGCCGTATGGGCTAAGGAACAACGATTCGTCGAGGGCGCGAGCCAAAATTCGCTCAAGACGATCGCGCCCGACGACCGCTAAGAGGAGTCGCCCGTCGTAGCCTTCCTCGTCAAGCGCGACGTTTTCGCACAGCGAGGGCGAATTGTTGACGAACCAGACCAGGCGCTCGCGGAACCCCGGAATTCGTAGGGCCATCCCGCGTTGGCCGACGGCGACCGCCAGCAACGGGAGCAGGCCGACGAGCGAGTGGACCTTTATGGGCACGGCCGTCCCGTCGTCGAGCTTGAGGACGTCGTAGTAAAAGCCGTCTTCTTCATCCCATAGCCCCTCCTCGCCCGCGAGGTTGTTCAGGGCGTGAGCGATGTACAAGAAATGCTCAAAAAACTTCGAGGCGATATCCTCGTAAACGTGATTGTGTTGGGCGAGTTCGAGCGATATCGCCAGCAGGTTCAGCGTATAGACGGCCATCCAACTCGTACCGTCGGATTGATTGATGTGGCCGCCCGTGGGTAAACGCGCGCTGCGATCGAAAATACCGATGTTGTCCAGACCTAAAAATCCGCCTTGGAAAACGTTGTTGCCCTCGACGTCCTTTCGATTGACCCACCACGTAAAGTTCAGGAGCAGCTTTTGGAAGACGCGCTCTAAGAACTCCAAATCGCCGGTTCCGAACATCTTCTTTTCGATCTGGTAGACGCGCATCGCCGCCCAGGCGTGCACCGGTGGATTGACGTCGCCGAAACTCCACTCGTACGCCGGCAGCTGACCGTTGGGATGCATGTACCACTCGCGGGTCAACAGCACGAGTTGGTGCTTGGCAAACTCCGGATCGATCATTGCCAGCGCCACCACGTGGAATCCGAGGTCCCAGGCGGCGAACCACGGATACTCCCATTTGTCGGGCATCGAAATCACGTCGGTCGCGTACAGGTGAGCCCAATCGCGATTGCGTCCTTGCCGGCGCTGTGAGGGCGCCGGCGGCGTCGGGTCGCCCGCCAGCCATTCGGCCACCACGAACTGGTAGCATTGTTTGGTCCACAGCAGGCCCGCAAAGGCCTGACGCTGGATCGCGCGCAGCTCGTCGCCGATCGGGTGGGGGTTGACCCCGAGGTAAAAGCGGTCGGCCTCGTCGCGTCGCTGCTCGATGAGTTCGTCGAAGCCGGATGCGAACGGATACTCGATCGCCGTCGCCGACAGCCGGGCTCGGACGATCTTCGTCTCCCCCGGGCCGAGGGTGAACGAATGCCGGCTGGCGACCTTGGTTCCGAAGTCGGCCCGGTTCACCGCTTCGCCGACGCCCCCGACGAGGTAGTCGTTGATTCCGTCCTTAACCCACGGCGCGGCATTGGGCGCACCGAAAAGACGCTCGTTATTGGTTTCGTTCTCGGTGAACAGTAACTCGTCTTCGGCCGAGGTGTAAAAATTGAAAGGCTCGAGCTTGGGATGGCGCGCGTCGATCGCGCTTCCCCACGAGTACGTCTCGCGCAGCTTGAGCTCGGGTCGTTCGACGCCCGCATTCCACGACCAATCGTTGCGGAACCAGAGCGTTGGAAGCACGTGCAGGTCGTGCGGAACGGCCGCTCGGTTCGTAATCGAAATGCGGACGAGCACGTCGCCGGGGTCGTTCTTGGCGTATTCGACGAATACGTCGAAGTACTCGTCGTGCTCGAAGATGCCCGTGTCGATCAACTCGTATTCGGGATCCTCACGAGTCCGGCGCCGGTTCTCTTCCACTAGCTGCCCGTAAGGAAACGCACGATGCGGATACTTGTAGAGCATCTTCATGTAAGCGTGCGACGGCAAGTTGTCGAGGTAGAAATAGTATTCCTTAACGTCCTCGCCGTGATTGCCTTCGTTTCCCGTCAGTCCGAAAAGCCGCTCCTTCACGATTGGGTCCTGGCCGTTCCAGAGGGCCACGGCGAAGCATAACCGCTGGTGAATGTCCGAGATGCCGGCAATTCCGTCCTCGCCCCAGCGATATGCGCGCGACCGCGCGTGATCGTGAGGAAAGTAATCCCAAGCGGTTCCGTCGGCGCTGTAGTCTTCGCGAACCGTCCCCCACTGCCGTTCGCTCAGGTACGGACCGAAGCGGCGCCAGGGCGACAGCGGATGGATTTGCATATCGGCCAGACGCTGACGCTCGGGATCGTCCGCGACGGTGCTCCGCGCCGGTCGAGCGGCCGCCGGATCGCTCACGCCGGCGGTGCGACGTACATGACGCGACGTGGGATGTCGAGCGTAAAAACTTTGCCGTCCCAGAACTGATTCCCCACGTTACAATCGTAAACGAGGTTTTCGAAGACGACGCTAGGACGTGCCAGCGTCGCGTCGGGTGCGTCCGAGAGCGTGAGCTCCGGAATCGTGGCCACGACGCCGTCGCCCAGCGGCGTCCGAGCATTCTTCAGGCTTGGATCGGCCAGATTGACGCCGAGTTTGGCGGCAAAGCGCCGGTCGATAAGCACTCCTTTTAGACCGGTGTCGATGACGCATAGCCCGCTTTGCTTGTTCCCGAAATCGAACCGCGCGAAAACGCCGAGCGCGATCCCGAGTTCGTCTTGAAGAAAAAGTGGAACGCGCGCGGCGAAGCGCTTACGATCGGCAAACGTGACCGCATCCTCGATCAGCAGCTCGCGAGCGCGGTAGTCGAACGTGGCGGTAACGCTTCTGAATGCGGTCGCCGAGATCAGACCGTCGACGCCGGTTCCGTCGAGGCCCTTCCAGATTCCGACGATGTGATTGTCGATTTGAAACTCGCCCAGGGCGATGGAAACGACGGTTCCAATGGGCAAGTCGACGCGCTGACCGGTGAGGCTCAGCGTAACGTACTTGCCGTCCACGCTTGCGGCTCGCGACCCGAGTCGTTCGGAGAGGACGTCGAGACCCGCGCCGAGATCGACGAGCATCGGCGCCGGCTGTCCGTCGACCGTACCGGTTACCCGCAGCAGTCCGCCGTCGTCGGTGAACGGGATGCGTTCCAGGGCGCTCGCCGAGCCGGGCAACCACCATGCCAGCATCCAAACGACTATGGCGACCGCGCGAATTAGCGTGCCAATCATACTAGGCCCTCCGTTTGCCTTGCGCTTTCGGCGCGAACGACAAACGCTCCGCCCGAACCCCACGCGGATTCGAGCTCGGGAATATCAGTAAAAGAACTGCTGCAGCTGGTTGAATCCGGGCCCAAACGCCCAGCCCATACGTTTACCGGGATCGATCGCGACGGGCGGTTCGGCGATCGCGAACTTAAACCCCGTAATCGCCTCGACGAAATTGCCGGCTTCGTCATAAACGACCAGCGCGCTTCCCGCGCTTCCGCCGCAATAGAGCGGATCGGTCACCAGAAAGAGCTTGTTGATCGGATCCACCGTGATGCCCGCCCCGCTGTTGCTTTGGTCGGTGGGACCGGTGCAAGGCAGTTGAACGGCGGCGATCCCCCGCTTCTTCTTGAGGTCGTAGAACTCGACTTGAGCGTTCAATTCCGTATCGGTGGCGGCCACCCCGGCGTTTGGATCGACCGCGAGTCCGTTGACGTAGCCGGCGTGAAAGTACCCGTTGTTGAATCCGTCGAACTGCACGATTTTCCCGGTGGACAAATTCACGATGGCGTTGACCGGCGGCGCGCCGCCGACCGCGCCGCCGTCGGGCGAGTATGCGAGAATCGCCTGATTGGCGCCCGTATACTGTGCCAACTGCGGTCCGTTTCCAAGCGAGAACGACCGCGCATCGAGATGGATCGTCATGCCGAACGAGTTGGCCCCGACGTTCGAAACGATTAAGTCCGGCCGGTCTTGATGCTTGAGTTCGATCGCAAACGCGACGCTGGTGTTCGTGGTTTGGTTATCGGCAGTTTCCAAAACGTCGACGTCCTTAATTGGCGGCGTCCACTTTCCGGTGAATTTACCCGCGGTGACGGGACTCACCGTTTCGTACTTTCGCAAGGCGAAGATGCTGCCTTTGGGGACGATGTAATGCGTGACTAAGGCAACGTCTCCGGCGAAGATTCCGTCGACTCCGTAGGAGTCGCGCTCGTTGGTGGATCGGGCGAACGATTTAAGGATCCGCCCGGTGTTCTGATCGAACGTCTCGACCGAAACCTTGAAGGTACCCGGTCGAGATGCGTCTTGCGACGACGCGAGAATGCCGTCGTTGCCGTTTTGGTCGATGGCGAAGCCAAAAATCTGACCGCCATCCTTCGTCGTTAGAACCCTCCCAAGTCCGACCCCGGCCCGCAGTGCATTCCCGCGCGCGTCCAGGGCAAAAACCGAACTCCCGGGCGGACCGCTACCGGCGCCGCACCCCGCGATCGCGACAACGGCGAGGATGCCGAGAACGCAACCTCTCCAATCGGCAAACGGACCCATAGCGTGTACCTCCAACAGCAACTTAGGCGCACGCTACGGGTTACCGATAAAGAAAGCCTGAAGCGACCGCCTTATTTCCGGGCTTTGCGCTTGCGAGTGGCGGTTTTCTTCGCCGCTTTGCGCTTGCGCGTGCCGCCGGCCTTCGGTGCCGCCTTGCGTGTGCGCTTGCGCGTGGCGGCGGCTTTCTTGGCGGCTTTGCGCGCCGTGCCGGTGCGCTTTCGGGTAGCTGCGCCTTTCCTTGCGCTCGCCTTTCTCGCGCGCTGGGGATGTACCCCTAGGTCGTGCCAGGACGACTCTTGGAGCTCGACGCCGTAATGCTTCGCGGCCTTCTTGATGTTGGCGAACGCGAGCGCGCGATCGTCGTCGGAGACGCCGGTCACCTGGTCGAATCGCGCGGCGGCGTTGCGGACGTGACGCGCGTCGGTCAGCGGCTCCTTGCGCTCCTTCGGGAAAGCGTAAACGCTGGCCGGAAGGTCGCTGCGCTCGGTGAGCTTGCCGTGTTTCTCATGAGGTTTCCATGTGGCTCGCATAGAGCAATCCTACCCGCAGGCGCCTGGCTCGTAACGGACGCGAAAAGCCCCGTCGCCGGAAGGGGAGGACAGGCGACGGGGCGGGTGCCTCGGGGCGCTGTGACCGCCGAATCCGATCGGCGTCCGCGCTGCGATGGGAGTATCCTATCCCACCCTCCTGTGGACCCAATGTGCAGCCCGGCATGCGGCGCCCTACCCGACGGTTAGGTTCCGATCGTAAGACGACGTTCGATTGCCTCCGCGATTTGTTCGGGCTGGGCCGGCGACTCGACGTAACGGTCCGACCCGTGGTCGCATTGCCAATACTTTTCGCCCCCGGATTCCTGGCATAGGCGGTGGAGCGAGATCGAGAACCCTAGCTCGGTCAAATCTTCGCCTAAATAGACGCGGTTGCCGCCGAGCTGCCAGCACCAGGCGTCCTCGTCCACGGCTCTGAGGATGCCGTGCGAGTCCAGGATGGCGTCCGCGTGGTGGGCGAGGTCTTCGAACGCGGCGTTGCGAGTGTGATGCATGCGCCCATACTCCAGCTAAGAATCGTGCGAGCTTCCACCCCGGGAGGGTGACGGTTCGGTTCGTTCCCAGGGCCACCTGGTTGGACCCTGACGAGCACCCTCGCCTGACCCTCAGACAAGGGAGGTCACGTAGGCTTTAGCCGTAACACCAGAGACCCCGTTGCATCTCTTGAAAGGCAGTTTTTATGAAGCACCCGTTAGCCGTTGGGCTTGGCGGCGTGGTCCTGATTTTCGGTCTGGCTACGGTACCGCTCGTCTCGACCGCAGCCCCCGACCCAGCACCGACGCCGGTCGCGATGGCGCGCCCCGATCTCTCGCCGATGACGTTCTTGACCGGCACCTGGACGTGCACCCAAATGCTGCGCGGCAAGCCGCGCCCGGACACGAGCACGACGACGGTCGGCATGGACGGCGCGTGGATGATCACGCAAGACACGGCTCCGCCGTTCGATCAGTACCGCACCTTCGCGATCAAAGGCACGACCTATACCACCTACGATAGCGCGACCAAACAGTGGATTCAGACGGGCGTCGATAGCGCGGGCGGCTATGGCACCTCGACGTCGCCCGGATGGCAAGGCAACGTAATAACGTGGACTGCGCATACGCTGGATGGTACCAGCGGGATCGACGTTCTGACGAAGGTCAGCAACACGCAAACCACCGACGACTTTACCGCGACTGATACCGCCGGAAAGGTCACGAAGACGACGACGACTTGCACGAAGTCGGCAAGCTAGCCCACTCGTCTTTAACGCAGCCGCGCTAAAAGGAACGGGACGCCGCTGCGGCGGCGTCCCCGTTTTTGCACCGGAAAGGCTCGATTGAGATGAAATATTTCCTGATCACCTACGCGCTCGCAAATGGTTCGCCCGAAGATTGGTATCCCGAAGTCGAGGAATTCATCGCCACGTTGGAGGCCGATCCGGTGCTAGGCGATAAGATTACGCATCGAAGTCTCAAGCGCAAGGACGGGGCGACGTATTACCACCTGGCCACGACCGCAGACGACGCGGCGGCCAAGGCGCTTGGCGAGACCGATTTCTTCGAGAAATACACGCAGCGCTGCGATTCCGTCTCGAACGGAGCCGTGGAAGTCATTCCGTTAGAACTCGTCGCCGAAACGAGTCGCAGCGCCTGACGCGAAATCCCTTCGCTTCCGTTCGCTTCGTCCTTTGCATCGAGCGGTTCGGGTAGGCCTGTTGGGCCGCCCTACCGCAAAGCTATACCCGTCGGGCCGTACATCGCAATTTTATTTAGGGATTTTCCCTAGGGAGCGCACGCGATCGGGCCATAGTGGCCGGTAGCAAAAATCACCGCACCTAGCGAAAGCGCAAGAAGAATGCCAAATGCGAACCACATCCGGCGAATTGTTCCGACGGTTCTTATCCAGTATCCGATTAACGCGCCGGCGAGGACCAGCGAGAACAGGAACACGAACACGAATCCGGGCGTGGATTCCAAGAAGCCAAACAGATAGCCGATGGCCAATACGACTGCGGCGATGAGAGTGGGGATCGCCCTCGGAAGACGCGGAAATCCCGGAACCGCAGCAATGACGAATGCCGCCGCGCCCGAGAGTAGCCCCATGACCTCGGGAACGCCGAATACGTTCCACATGAGCGTCCAGCCGGAAATCCCTTCGAGGCTGAACGACGACAAGCACGGACGCGTAGCTCCGGCCGTGACTCCTTCGGCGCAAAGGAGACAAACTAAAGCCGCAATTGAGCCAGCCCTAAAATCCCATCGGCGAGCGGCCCGTATAGATTCTTTGGTCAACTAACTACCGTTCGCCCACAATGCCCAAGGTTGCGGCCGTAGCAGCGGCGTTGATATCTTCCCATTTGCCGCCTTTTTCCGCATACGGAACGCGTTGCAATGCGGTGATGGCTGCGCGCGTCTTGGCGCTCATCCCAGCCCATGCTGGCAGGATTGCAATCGTTCTGCGAAATCCGGCGTCCTCATTGGCGTCCTTGAGAACGGCCGCGTTGTAAGCGACTTGGGCCATGAGCGACCCCAGCAGAAACGTTTTGCGCGGTTCGTCCGGCCATTTCATATTAATAGCTTTGCCGAGCGGTTGTCGCCAGTGGGTATCGATCCACTCAGGGTCTGCAATGGTTGGCTGCTTCAGCGCGCTCTGCAGCGGCGCAACCGTTAACCCGTCGGCGAACTTTGCGTGCGCTCTTTGTAACTTGCGAACACGGCGGCCGCGAACGCTCGGCTTTCCGGCCGTGAAAGCGCCGTCGGATTGTCAACGAGTTGCTGGAGCGTGCTAACGTAGACGCCCAGCTGAGCATAAGCGGATGTTCCGTCGGCAAACGAAGGCTCGGGATACGGTGCGACGGGAACGATCGCCTCGAGGTTAGCCTGCAGCGATGCGGCGCGTGCAATGGGCGTGTAGCCACTAGGCACCCATTTCGCGGAGTTGTCCGGCGCTGCAGACGAGTGTTCTGCGAGCTCGTCGGTATAATGGGCCAGGTAATCGCCCAAGGGGCCGCCCTGTGGAAGGCTCGCGGCAATCGAAACGACCCCTGCCGTGTACCACCAGGCGAAAACCGGGTTTTCCGTCCAGGCTTTGTCCGGTACGTACATTCCGTTCCAATTCCGAACTCGCAGGCCGAAGTCGCCGCTGGCAAACCATTTCAGGGCGAGCGCATCGGTGGGATCTTGCCCTCGCAGAGCGCTGATTAACTCCAAGTCGCTGCTGCAGCGCGCCCGCTCCAGAACGATTCCACACGTACCCGGCCCCAAGTCAATATCCTCAAACAGCCGCTCGTAGGCCTGGCCTTGCCGGTACGCGATAACGCCGGCGATCGTCGGTTTCACAACGTCGGCGGTGGACGCGGTAGTCCTCGCCACACCAAGCAACGCGAGCGTTACGGGGATCAGCAACAATCGCACCCTGGCACTTCCAATCCGGCGTAAACGATTAGAAAGAAAAGCCCCGACCGTTAATCAGGGCCTTTCTCAATGGCTCCCGGTGTTGGACTCGAACCAACGACCCGCTGATTAACAGTCAGCTGCTCTACCAACTGAGCTAACCGGGAACGTGCGAGCGGGATTTGGGCCGCGACCCCAGGTTCAACGCCTGCGGCGCACGCCCTTCGCAACAACTCTTAAAGTTTTAGTTGACAAAACGCGCCTCGAGCGGTAGGCTTGATTTATCAACTAAATATTTAAGAGTCCAAGGAGGTCACCGTGCTCCGCTTCGGCTTCAGTCTCCTCGCCGCCGCCCTGCTTACGTTTGCCGGTTATTCGGCTCTGGGGCACGCGGCCGCACCTTCGGCGCCCCAACTAAGGGTCATCGCCACGGTCACGGTCCACGCCCACCATCGCGCAGCCTTCTCGGCTGCGGCGACCCCGCAGACCCTTCCGCTGCTCTAGGAGGCCTACTGCCCGGACTGGCGGCGGACGGTCACCGTTTGGCTCAGTTGGACGGTCGCATTCGCTCCGGGCGGTACGGTAAAGTTGCTCTTGTTGTTTGCGCCCAGCATCGCGCCGCCGATCAGTCCGACCGCACCGCCGCCGCTGGCGTGAAAGATCGTCTTCCCGATCGCGTTGCCGAGCAACATGCCGGCCAATGCGCCCACGGCGGCTTTACCGGCCGTCTGCCCGGTGCCCTTGTTAGCGGCAATGCTCGTCACGCTCCCGTGAATGTACGCATTGGTCCCGTCCGCCAGCCGCAAGTAACGCGGCACGATCACGATCTCGGCGTTGCGCCCTTGCCCGGCGCGCTGCACTTTGGTTACTTCCCCGGTGATGGTCGCGCCCTGAAACGCCGGGTCGCCGCTGGGATACGGCGGCACGACGGTCATCGTAAAGCCGTCCCCCACGTTGGCCGAAGCGGTATTGAGTTCCTGATTTAATCGCCCGTTGATAACCGTTCCGTTGTAGAGCGTGAGCGCGGTCGCTGCCGGCGCCGCCAATCCCGTCCCGAGGAACGCCCCGGCGACTGCTAATGCGGTGAGTTGGCTCCGAAGTGTCATGGCATCTGGTGATTCCTACGGTGTGGTAAGAGGACTCGTTAACTGAATCGTAACCGGGGAGCCCGGAGGAATAACGATAGTTTCATTAGATTTTTGTGCGTAAACGTAGCCGCTCGTATTGCCGGCCGGCGGAGGAGATACCGACGGCGCCGCATCCCGGCGAAAATGCATCTGCCAAGCAATCGGCCCGGGCGTCACCGTACCGTTGGGCATGGGAGGGAGCGAAAACTTGACGGCCTCCCGTTGAGCGACCGCCGTATTGGTTTGCGTAACGTTTCGACTAACGACGTTAGCATGGATTGAGGCGCGCGTGCCGTTCTTGAACTGGACGTAGTCCAACATGAAGCCGATGCGGGCGCGCGACAAACCGCCCGGCCCACTAACGTCGGTCACGTGTCCGTGGACGGCGGCCCCGGTCAAAGCCGGAAGCGTCGGATCGTCGACCCTGAGCTTGAAGTCCGTGCCCACCTTGAGGGTCGACGAATCCACCCCCTTGGCGAGAATGCAGAGAATCGACGTGCCGCTCGAAATCGTCGCCGCCTGAGCGGCGGCTACGAGCGCCGCAAACGCGACGACGCCCGCCGCGGAAACGATCGCGGTGAGTCTTGGCTTGAACATACGCACGCCCTTTCAGCTGGCAAAGTTCGGAACGCGCAACGCTTCACCGGTAAAGCCGGTCGCCTTGCGCAACGCATCGACGCGGTCGAGCCGTTCCCACGGCAGATCGAGATCCGAGCGGCCGAAGTGTCCGTATGCGGCCGTCTGCTTGTAGATGGGCCGTCGCAGGTTCAACGCAGCGATGATGGCCGCCGGTCGAAGATCGAAGACGTCGAGCACGGCCTTGGCGATGAGGCTCTCTTCCACTTTCGCGGTTCCAAACGTTTCGACCGAGACGTTCATCGGTTCCGCGACACCGATCGCGTAGGCCACCTGCACCTCGCAGCGATCGGCCAAGCCGGACGCGACGACGTTTTTGGCGACCCACCTAGCCGCATACGCCGCCGAACGATCGACCTTCGTGGGATCCTTACCGGAAAAGGCTCCGCCGCCGTGGCGCGCCATTCCGCCATACGTGTCCGCGATGATCTTGCGGCCGGTCAAGCCGGCGTCGCCCTTGGGGCCGCCGATGACGAACCGGCCCGTTGGATTGACGTAGATCCGCGTATTGGCGTCGCGCAACGCGTCGGGGATAACGTGCTTGATGACTTTCTCGATCACTTCGCTGCGGATGACATCCAAAGGAATGTCGGGGTCGTGCTGGGTCGAAACGACGACTGCTTCGATGCGTACCGGCCGGTCGCCGTCGTACTCGACCGTCACCTGGGATTTGCCGTCGGGTCGAAGGTAAGGGATGTCGCCGTTCTTCCGCAGCGCCGTGAGGTGCCGGGTGAGGTTGTGCGCGAGGACGATCGGCAGCGGCATCAGCTCGTCGGTTTCGCGACAGGCGTACCCGAACATCATGCCTTGATCGCCCGCGCCGGTGCGTTCGAATTCGTCGTCGCGACCGCCCTTGGCCTCGAGCGATTTATCCACGCCCATTGCGATGTCGGGCGACTGCTCGTCGATCGAAATGCTTACGCCGCAGGTTTCGGCGTCGAATCCGACCGCCGACTTCGTGTAGCCGATCTCGCGAATCGTCTCGCGCACGATCCGCGGAATGTCGATGTACGTTTTCGTAGTTACCTCGCCCGCGAGGTGGATCTGGCCGGTGATCGCAAACGTCTCGACGGCGACGCGCGACTGCGGATCGTCGGCGAGCAGCGCGTCGAGCACCGCATCGGAAATTTGATCGGCGACTTTGTCGGGGTGGCCTTCGGTTACCGACTCGCTGGTGAAGAAACGGCGATAACCCAACTACGTACCCTCCGCCCAGGAAGCCATGTACTTGCGTTGCTCGGGGGTCAGAACGTCGATCTCGACACCCATAGACGAGAGCTTGAGCGCCGCAACCTCTTCGTCGATCTCGACCGGAACATCGTAGACCTCTTTGGTCAATTCGGTATGGTGGTTCGCGAGATACGCGGCCGAAAGCGCTTGATTGGCAAACGACATATCCATCACCGCCGCCGGATGCCCTTCACCCGCCGCCAGATTGACGAGCCGCCCGTCCGCGAGAATGCAGACCTTGCGTCCGTCATGCAGTTCGTACTGCTCGACGAACTCGCGAGGCGACGCGACGCCTTTACTGATTCGTTTGATGCCGTCGAGGTCGAGTTCGTCGTTGAAGTGCCCGGAGTTACAGACGATCGCGCCGTCCTTCATGAGCTTGAAATGCTCTTCGCGGATGACGTGATAGTTACCGGTGACGGTAACGAATATGTCGCCGAGTTTCGCCGCATCGGCCATCGGCATCACGCGGTAGCCGTCCATCTGGGCCTCGATCGCCTTGCGTGGATCGACTTCGGTTACGACGACGTGCGCGCCCATTCCCGACGCTCGCGACGCGATCCCGCGTCCGCACCAGCCGTATCCTACCACCACCAAAGTGCGTCCGGCGAGCAGCACGTTAGTCGCGCGCACGATCCCGTCGAGGGTCGACTGGCCGGTGCCGTAGCGGTTGTCGAACATATGCTTGGTCAGCGCGTTGTTCACGGCCACCACGGGATACGGAAGCACGCCTTCCTGCTGCATCGCCCGCAGGCGGATAACGCCGGTCGTCGTTTCCTCGCAGCCGCCGATCATCTCGGCTAGCAGCGCGTGGTGTTTGGAATAGATCGTGGTGACGAGGTCGCATCCGTCGTCCATCGACATCTGGGGTTTGGTGGCGATGACCGACTCGATGTGCGAGTAGTAGGTGGCGTTGTCTTCGCCCTTGATCGCGAAGGTGGGAATCCCGTAGTCGCAGAGCGCCGCCGCTACGTCGTCCTGAGTGGACAGCGGGTTGCTCGCGCAGAGTGCCAGTTGCGCCCCGCCCGCCTGCAGCGCTAGCATGAGGTTGGCGGTTTCGGTCGTCACGTGCAGGCACGCGCCGATGCGAACGCCTTTGAGCGGCTTCTCGATTTCGAAGCGGTCGCGGATTTGCGCCAAGACCGGCATATACGCGCCGGCCCAGGCGATGCGCGCGCGGCCGGACTCGGCCAAGCTGCGATCTTTGACGTCGCCGGTGGTTCGATCCAATACGGGCACTCTGTTACCTCTCGTCCTAGCAGTACATCGGGGGCCGGGCACCTTCGGCGCAGACCCCGAGAGCTCCGCCGCGGTTGCACCGTCGAGGGCACGACCGGCGAGCCGCCTAACTGGAGCGAGCGTGGAAACGATCGAGCAGTATTTGACCAACCTGCGTTTGGATGCCCCGGTTCCGGGCGGCGGCAGTGCGGCGACGGTGGTGACGGCCTGCGGCGCTGCATTGGTAGGAATGGTCGCGCGTATCTGCGCCCGCAGCCCGAAATACGCCGTCCACGCCGAGCTCACCGAGGCTCTCGCGGCTGCCGGCGACGCACTCGTCGGAGAACTCTCGGCGCTGAGAATCCGCGACGAGAACGCGTTTGCCGCGGTCGTCGAGGCGCAGGCCCTACCCAAGAGCACGCTCGAGCAGCAAGCCGCGCGGGGGCGTGCCTTGGAACGGTCGCTACAAGAAGCGGCGGCCGCGCCGCTCGCGACGGCCGCGGCGGCCCTCCAAGTCGTCCGGTGCGCGGCCCAACTCCTCGAGATCGGCAACCGGCATTTAGCCAGCGATGCGGGCTGCGCGGCGGAGTTCGGTTCCGCGGGCCTGACGGCATGTGCCTACAACGTGCGCGTCAACCATCGCTACATGCACGACGCGACCGCGATCGCATTGCAAGAAACGACGCTCGTCCGCTACGAGAACGAGGCCGCCGAGAAATTAGCCGCCGTGCGCGCCGCCGTCGGCGCGATCTTGGCTCCGCCAGGGTAGATCCTTTAGGCGAAGACTTCGACGAGATCGAGGAACGGCGCCACGTCGGCCTCGTCGACGTCCATCCCAACACCCTTGGTGTGATAGCGGATGTCGTGGAAATCCATTCCGGCGGTCATAACGAGTCCATACTGCTTGGCCTTGGCGCGAAATTCGGAGACGTCGTCGGCATCGTGCAACGAGTAGAACACCTCCAGGCCGCGCAGGCCGTGGCCGGCCAGCTCGTCGATCAGGATTCGGTCTTTTAGCCGCCCCGGATGGGCCAGAACCGGGATCCCGCCGGCGTTGGCAATCTCCTCGATGGCACGCTGCGGAGTCGTGTATAGCTGCGGTACGTAGCCGGGTTTCCCGCGACCGAGAATGTCGCGAAACGCCGAGTCGACGCTCTCGGTCAACCCGGCGCGCACGAGCGCTTTGGCAACGTGGGGGCGCCCGACGGAGTCGGCTTCGTCGGACTCGCGGAGCACGTCGTCCAACGTGATTCCGTATCCGGCGCGCCGAATTTGATCGACCATCGTCTGCGCGCGGGCTCGGCGCTGGGCTTGGTTGTACTCCAGCAGCTCGTTGATCGCCGACGGTCCCAGCGGCACGTTGTAACCGAGGACGTGCACTTCGTTCTCGCGCCAGGTCGTATTGATCTCGATTCCGGTAATGTAGCGCGCACCTGGCGGCGGTTCGAACGCGCCGTAGGCGCGCAGCGTATCGTGATCGGAAATACAAAACACCTCGACCGACCGCTCGCCCATGAAATCCGCCAGTGCCTGGGGACTCAGCGTCCCGTCGCTCATCGTGCTATGCGAATGAAAATCTACGTTCACTTGCCAGGCACTCCGGCCGAGCCTCCGTGCCCCCCACTGCGTGGGGTCCCCCGGCCATGGGGTGCATTTGTCGTGAGTGTCAAGCTGAAGTCTCCCCTAGGGCACCCCTAAATGACGGATCGGCGATGCGTTCCTGAGTCGTTGGGGTCTCGCCTTCAGCAGAGCTTTCAATAGATTGTGATTCGGGGAGGGGGCGGCGTTCGATCTTTAGGGAGATGCCGGTGCGTTCGGCATCGCCGATCGCAACGGTAACGAATGAGGGGACGCAGACGGCATCGATGCCGCTGGCCTTCAAATAGTTCCGCGCAATGGCGACGGCCTTAACGGCTTGGTTGATGGCGCCGGCACCCACCGCTTGAAGCTCTACGCCTTCGCGCTCCCGCAGCGCCGCGGCGAGTGCGCCGGCGACCGCGTTGGGGCTGCTCTTGGCCGACACTTTAAGGAGAGCGCCCGGCACGTTCAGGCGATTCCTCTCTGAAAAATCCGTTTGATCTCGGTGGCCTTGCCGGAGGCGGTATCGATGGTCACGACCGCCGCGCAAAACTGCTTGGTTCCGGATTTCTCGACGGAAAAGCGCTCGGAAATTCCGGTCAGAAAGCGATCCAAGACGGCGCGCGATTCCATGCCGATGACACCCTCGGTCGGCCCGGTCATTCCGACGTCGCTGATATAGGCCGTGCCGCCCGGCAAGATTTGTTCGTCCGACGTCTGGACGTGCGTATGCGTACCGAAAATACACGAAACGCGCCCGTCGAGATAACGCCCCAAGGCGACCTTCTCCGACGTCGCTTCGGCATGCACGTCCACGACGATGACGGGAGTCTTGCGCCGGAGGTCTTCGACCGAGCCGTCGGCGCAGCGGAACGGGTCGTCGACCGGCGGCATGAACGTCCGGCCCATCAGGTTCAGCACGCCGACGGTAATGCCGTCGACCACGATCGTCCCGCTCCCCCGCCCCGGCGCCGACGCGGGATAGTTCGCCGGCCGGACGACTCGATCGGAGTTTTCGAGATAGTCCTTGAAATCGCGCTTGTCGAAGATGTGATTCCCACTGGTAATGAAGTCCACGCCGCTTTCGAACATCTCACCGGCCGTCTGAGCGGTCAGTCCGAAGCCGCCGGCGGCGTTCTCGCCGTTGGCCAAGCAGAGGTGAATGTGATATTGCTCGCGCGCCAGCGAGACGCACCGTTTCAGGGTCTCGCGTCCCGGGGCACCGACGACGTCCCCGATCAGCAGGGCGTTGATCGCGGGGATAGCTATCGGCGCGCCGACGCCTTGGCTTTCTTCTGCGATTTCAGAAAGTACACGAGCACTCGCTTCTCTTCTCTGAACCCCACCAGACTCTTGGATTGTGCCGGATCGCGCAACGCCTCGACCGCAAACAACGCGGCCTCGTCCTGGGCAGTCGGGTCGCCGTCGCCGTGGTCGTCGGGAACGGGATTACGTACCAACGCGTCGCCGAGGCGCTCGCCGAAGAAGGCGACCTGAAGTTCCAGCTCTTCTTTAGTGAAAGTTTCCAAATCGCGGGTGATGTGAACGAAGGTCATCGATCGGTCGCCCTCCCACTCGAATCGCAACGTCCCCGGCTCGTCCCGAAAGAGCGCCAGGAAGCTGCGAATGTGATCCTCGAGGGCTTCAGTCACGGTCGTCTGCTGACTGCGGTCGATTCGCTGGCGTAGCGCGAACGTCAGGCGCACCGTGCGATCCGCCGGCACTGAGCGAATCGAGGCGAGTTCGGGAAAGCGCACCAGCAGCGCGCAAACCAAACTCACCGTATCCGCATTTTCAACGCGGGTGCGAGCGTTCATCGCCGGGACCAGCTGTTCATACGAGACTCCCATTCCCACCGAGGTAACGAGCGGCCAGGTGCGGGGTCACGACAGTACGACGCCGCCTCCAGGCCTCCCCGCGTCCCCTTTAGAAAGAAACCCCCGTGAGGCTCCGGGAGATTCCGGGCGCCCTCGCTCTCGGCTTGCTTGCTTCCTTGGTCGCGCATACGGCGCTCTATGGCGGAGAGCACGCAATGGGCGGCGCCTACAACGAACTCCTGCTCGAGGTCGCCGCCGTGGGCGCGACCGGGTTCGTGGCGTTCCTGGCCGCATTGGCCTGGATGGGCACGGGAACGACCGCCGATGGCAGCATCCTCGCGGCCCGGCTGCGTACGCAGTTGCCCGGCCTAGCACCCCTGACCGTTGCGGCCGGCCTCTGGTTCCTGTTGGGCGAGCGGGTCGAAGCGCCCCACTTTGGAGCCGGCATCGTCTTCATCCTCGCGTCTCTGCTGGCGGCGTCTTGGCTGTTGCTCGCGCTCACGCGCTCGGCCGTCCGGCTCCTGGCCGGCGCGATCGTCGCGATCGTCCGCGACGCGTTTGCGCCGCGCACCCCCGCGTGGTTCCGGCCGGCCCGCCGTCCTCTCCTCGTCCGCCGGCGCCCCCTGCTGCGGCGGCGCTTCGCCCGTCCTCCTCCGATCGCGAACGCCCGCGCGTAATCGCGCGCCCTTCCTCGTTCGCACCTTCCACTTCTAGATCGAAGGAGACTCATGTCTCGTTTTCTCACGGCGTGCATCGCCGCTCTCTTAGCATGGACCGCGCTCGCCGCGCCGGTTTCGGCAGCCACCGCCGGACTCGTTCGCGGCACGATCACCGTCGACGGCAAGCCGGCCCCCGGCGCGAGCGTCACCCTCGAAGGCGAGGGTTCGCGTTTCCAAGCAGCCACCGACGCGAAGGGCGAATTCGTCTTCGCGCAGGTTCCATTCGGTTCGTACCGCGTCATCGCGCGGGCAAAAGGCGCGCACGAACTCGACGTGCTGGTGACGGTCTCGAGCGACGCGGTAGTGACCGTCAACGTTCCTCTCTCTACCCAACTCAAGCAGATCGCGCAAACTACCGTCACCGCGCATGCCAACGGCGTCCAAGCCAACGCGCCCTCGGTCAATCAGCTTACCCGCAGCGCGATTCAGACTTCTCCCGTGCAAAACAGCCTCGACAAGCTGATCGGCACGCTCCCCGGGGTCGTGCCGTTCTCGTATAACGAGCCGGTCATCAACGGCTTTCACGGCGTCATGTACAATATCGACGGCGCCCCCTTGCCGCTGGCAACGACCTCCAACTTCGCCGAAATCGTCGATCCGAAAAACATCAACTCGTTAGAGCTTCTAACCGGCGCCATCCCGGCCGAATACGGGGGCGACCGCATGGGCGGCGTCGTGAACATCATCACGAATCGCCCGACGGACCTGCCGGAAGGAGCCTACGGCGTGCTGACCGGGGGCTTCGGCACGCAGTCGCAAGCCATCGGCAGCCTCGAGACCGCCGCCCGCTTCGGCTCCAGCGAGCTATTTCTCAATGCCAATAGCCAGAGCAGCGTCCGTGGATTGGACGCTCCGACGTTCGACGCCATTCACGACAACGGATCGCAGAGCAATCAGTTCTTGCGCTTCCTGACGCAACTGAGTCCGCGGACGACCCTGGCGTTCGACTACTCCAATCAGCTCGCTCAGTTTCAGATTCCGATCAATACCGATCCGAACAACCCTTACGATCCGATCTTTACCCCCGCCGGGACCGACGACGTGCAGCGCGAGTACGATCGGTTTTCCAATCTCAACATCACGCAGACGTCGCGCGACGGCAACGGCGTGTTTCAAGTCATTCCTTGGTGGCGGTCGACCCGCATCAACTACGACGGCGACCTGCCCAACGACGTGCTCGGTCTGACCCCGCCGTTCGGCGCCGATCTCGTCTGTGCGGTGTGCGCGCACGCGGACGACGATTCCGAAGCCACCCACAACGTCGGCTTGCTTTCGAACACGTATGCCAGCTACGTGGGTCTGCGGATCTCGGATTTTCGCGCGACCAAAAACCACGCCTGGAAAGTCGGTCTCGACGTCAACCGCGAGAACGTGGTGGCCGATCAAGCTTTTGCTTGTTACTTTCCGGATTGCGCCGACAATGGGGCGCACGCGTCACCTTACTCCTTGATCGCGTCGCCGACGCAGGCTCAGGCAGGGTCGCAGGTCGGCATTTACGCGCAAGACAAGTGGCAAGTTTCGAAATACGTGCTGTTCAATTACGGGATTCGTTACGATCACTCGACCGGCTACACCGGCGGGTGGCAGTGGAGTCCGCGGATCGGCGTAACGATTTGGGACGGCGGAAAGAACTCGTTCCACGCCTACTACGGCCGATTCTATGCGGCTCCGTTGCTCGAAGACGTCCGTCAAGACTGCGTCGTCCTCCAGGGTTGTCCGACCGTACCGGTTTACGACCTTCAGCCCGAGCGCGACGCTTACTTCGAGACCGGGATCGATCACGCGTTCAACGCCAACTTTACCGGATCGATCAACGTCTTTCAGAAGAACTCCGTGAATATTCTCGACACGACCCAGCTGCTCAACACGCCCTTGTTCGCCGTCTTTAACAATGCAATCGGCTTCGATCAAGGAGTCGAACTTCGGCTCACGGGACGCCTCCCCAACGAAGACAGTTGGTTCTTCACCGGCACGATATCCGGGTCGTACGCGGCCTGCGTGTCGGGTTCGACCTTCCTGTTTCCACCCAATCCGGTGGGCCAGTCGTGCGTTTCGCAGCTCGCACCCGAGGATCACGACGAAACCGTCGCTTCGTCGGCCGCATACACGTGGCGGTTCGGCGGCGGCCGTCAATGGTTTGCAACCTTGCAGGGGAACTACGGCAGCGGTTTTCCGGTCGAGTTCGAAAGTGCCAACGCCGATTTGAGCGGCCGCCTGCCGGCCCACACGACGTTCGACGTCGCGGGCGGACGATATCTGACGCCCGGCCGCAGCGGTGAAGACCGGGGCCTCGGCGTCTCGCTGATCGTTACGAACGTTCTCAATCACCAGTATCCGATCAAGGTCGCCAACGGCTTCAACACCACCCAAATCGCCAACGGGCGGACGGTTCTTCTCCGGCTGTCCGCCCCGTTCTAACTCTGGGCGCTATCGCGAAGGCGAGTCGGCCGGCGCCGTGGCGAAGTGCCGGCCGATCTCCAGCGCGCGGCCGGTGGCCAATGCCGGCGAAAGCCCCGAGCCGAGGTCGGAGATACTTGCGACGCTTGCAGATCATGATTTGCGAATCGTTTGCATATGTAATCGGCGCTCCTGCGGGAGTGCGGAGGACTCCCACCGCACGTCGGGGGAGTAGGGGGCTTCTTCAGAATGTTGGATCTCGACCGCGGCTCGATCATCGTCACGGGAGGTGCCGGCCTTATCGGCAGCGCCCTGATTTGGGCGTTAAATCGGCGCGGAATCGACGACGTTCTGGTGGTCGACCGGCTCGACGGTTCCGAGAAGTGGAAGCACCTCGTACCGCTGCGGTTCGCCGACTACCTCGACGCCGACGAACTCGAGCGGCGCATCGCCGACGGCGACGAGTTCGGCGGAGTCGGAGCGGTTTTTCACCTTGGCGCGTGCTCGTCGACGACCGAAACCGATTCCGACTACCTGATGCGCAACAACTACGAGTACACCAAGAATCTCGCCATCTGGGCGACCGAAAACGCCGAGCGCTTCGTCTACGCGTCCTCGGCGGCTACCTACGGCGCGCTCGAGGACGATCTCTCCGACGAGGCCGCGCTGCCGGCGCTTCGGCCGCTCAACATGTACGCCTTTTCCAAACACCTCTTCGATCTCTACGCCTCGCGCACGGGCCTCGACGCAAGCATTTGCGGGATTAAGTATTTCAACGTCTTCGGCCCGAACGAAGATCATAAGGGCGAGATGCGCAGCATCGTGCAAAAGGCGTATCGGCAAATCCGCACCGAAGGATCCGTCAAACTCTTCAAGAGCTATCGGCCGGAGTTCGCCGATGGCGAGCAACGGCGCGACTTCATCTACGTCAAGGACGCCGTCGATATGACGCTGTGGCTAGCCGAATCGGGCGCGAGCGGCATCTTCAACGCGGGATCGGGGCGATCGCGCACCTGGCTCGAACTGGTGCGGCCGATTTTTCGGGCGCTCGAGCTTCCCGAGCGCATCGAGTTCGTCGAAATGCCCGAGGCGCTACGCGCGAAGTATCAATACTCGACCTGCGCCACCACCAAGCGTCTACGCGCCGCCGGATACGAAGCCGCAGTTACGCCGCTGGAAGATGCCGTGACCGACTACGTCACGAACTATTTGGTAACGGGACGCTGCCTCGATCCGGCCGACTCGCCCATAGCGTCACCACTCAAAGCCCCCACTCCCTAAAAGAGGTTCGATTGCCACAGTCTTCTCGTGCCGAGCGCCGCCGGCAAGCACGCACTTCCGGCCCCTCCGCTCCCCCCCCGCATCGCGATCCGATGATGGCCGTCTACATCGGTGTCGCCGTGCTGATCGTCGCCGTTTTTGCGATCTTCGGCGGGATGAAATGGGCGCAGAATCGCGCGCTCGCAGCGGCGATGGCGACGCCGACGCCCGGACCGAATGCCGGTTCGAAGGCGATCGCGTTAGTCGACGGCGGCACGATTGGCGCCTCGCACTTCCCGGTTTCGGACACGCGCACCGGCGGCAGGGGTCAGCCGGTGGATGGTTTGACCTGTCTCAGTCAGGAAGGGCAAACGCTGCACATTCACTCGCACGTTGCCCTATTCGATCACGGCAAACAAATTCAGATCCCGCGATTTATCGGATTCGCACCCAACCCGCAGTTGCCCAGCGGCGGCTGCCTTTACTGGATCCACACGCACGACGCGAGCGGAATCATTCACGTCGAAGCACCCGACCTGCATCCGCCCGGCGGCGGCCCGTACACGCTGGGGATGCTCTTTGACGTGTGGGGCCAACCTCTCACGGCCGGCGAAGTCGCCGGCTTCAAGGGTCCGGTGACCGCGTACGTCAACGGCGCGAAATACGACGGCGACCTGCGCGCCATTCCTCTCGCCGCCCACCAGGAGATCACGCTCGAAGTCGGCACTCCGCTCGTCCCCGCACCGCTCTACTCCTGGCCGCCCAATGACTAGTGTGGCAAGACCTTCGCAAGCGCGGCCGCGAGATCGTCGTACGAGACTTCCCCGGTATTGAGGTAAGCGACGTTGCGTGCGCCGTCGATGATGACGAGCGTCGGGAAAGCGCCCTGCAAGTAGCTCCCGGCGACGCCGAGCGACGCGTCGTACGCCACCGGATACTGGACGTTGAACCGCTTCGCCCACTTGAGAACGTCGAGTTGTGAGGCGGCGGTCGTGCCGTCGATTGCCGTGTCGCTGCCGGAGACTCCGACGAAATCGACTCTTGCTTTGAAGTTCTGATAAAGCCGGTCGATCACGGCCGTCTCTCGCTGGCAATGCGGACACCAGGTCGCGAAGATCTCCAGGAAAACGGGTTTGTCGGACGTCGTGAGATCGAATGGGCCGCCGGTCGTCGAGACGGCGAACGGCGGCGCGGGTTGCCCAACCTGCGCCTTACTCACCGCCGGCGCCTCCGACGCATTTTTCAAACGATGCGACGGCCAAATCGCATACCAGGCTACCGCCGCCAAGGCAATGACGACGACCAGCGCGATCGAGGCGATGCCGGCTTGCCGCCGACTCATCGCGGACGCAGTCTCCGGTCGAGCGCGAAAACTCCGGGCGCCCCGGCTGCGACGAACGCGCCGGCAGATGCTAACGCCAGGTCGAAGGCGACGTGGGGCCAATCGGCAACTGCAGCATCGTTTGGTCCGAAACAACCGCAGCTTGCCGGGATGTGACGGATCACGGCCGACGCAATCGCTATCGCGTATAGGACGAACTGCCCGCACGCGACGATCGCCGCGACCCGCACGAACAATCCCACAACGAGATACCCGCCGAGCGCCAGCTCGAAATACGGGAGGGCGAGCGCCAGCGGTCCGACGACCACCGCGGGCAGCAATCGGAAGCCGGCGATCGATGCCGCCAGTTCGGCTGAATGGCCGATTTTCAAAACGGCGGCAAGAACGAGCAAGCCGCCGACTACGAGTCGCACGGCGAATACCGCCAAGTCCGTGACGCCTTTCGTGGTGCCCATGGCCGCCCTTGCGGCGTACAATGGGCGTATGTCCTGCTTCTTGCGGCTCTCGTGCGCTGCGGCGCTGATTGCGGTCGTCGCCGGCTGTGCCGCTCGCGGACCCGCGGCTCCCGACTTTACGCTGACCAGCGACACGGGGCAGCCTTGGAGTCTCGCAGCGCAACGCGGCAGGCCCGTGTTGCTCACGTTCGGTTTCACGCACTGCGCCGACACGTGCCCGGCAACCCTCGCGAAGCTGGCGCGTCTGCGGACGAACGCTCTCGGGCCGCACGGCAGAGACGTGGAGATCGTCCTGGTGACCGTCGATCCGAACCGCGATACGCCGGCGGTGCTGCACGCCTTCGTCTCCCGGTTTGGTCCTTCGATCGTGGGGCTGACCGGCGACCCCGGTCGAATTCGCGCCGTCGAAAACGCTTATCATGTGTGGGCTCAATCCGTTCCGGGAAATCGCCGGGGCGGCAACTACGACGTCGCGCACGCGGCCGTGATCTATCTGATCGATGCTGCCGGCCGCATTCGCGGATTGCACGAGGACGACGAATCGGAAGCCGACCTCGCGCGAGCCGTGCGGGAGATGTTGGGTTGACGTTGGCGCTAGGGCTGGCTGCCGTCCTAACGGTCGTGCCCGTGCACGGAGTCGTGATCGATCGTTTGTCGAACGGGACGGCGATCGTTCGGACGGATGCGGTCCCGCGCACGCTGCCGCCCGCAATCCGCCGCTTCCGCTTCGATCCGGCTCGGGTACCCGCCGGCGGCAGCGGCGTCGATGCGCTGCTGGACCGTTCGACGAGCCCGTGGACGTTGCGCGACGCGCGCGTCGCCGGACCATTTTCGCCGGGCCTTCCGCAGCCCGGACGGGTGACGTCCGTAGAACTCGGAGATCCGCTGCCGGCCGCCACCCTCGTCGACCAAGGCGGACGCGCGCTCGACCTCAGCCGAGCTTTTCGTGGAAAGACGGCGCTGCTGTCCTTTATCTTCACGCGCTGTCCCGATCGCACGCTTTGTCCGGCAATCAGCGGAAAATACGCCTACTTGCAGGCGCGCCTCGACCCGCAGCGCTTTGCATTAGTCGAGATCACGCTCGACCCGCAATACGACTCGCCGGCGGTGCTGGGCGCGTACGGCCACGCCTACGGCGCCAAACCCGAAGCCTGGCGGCTGCTCACCGGAACGGGATCGACGATTCAGCGGGTGCTCGACGAATTTCGCATCAGTTCGCTGCGCGTGAGTACGGACAACTTCATCCACGGCGACAAACTCTACATCGTCACGCCGCAAGGGCGAATCGGCTACATTGCCGACACCGGCGGATGGGATCCGGAGGCGGCACTCGCCCAAGCGCGGTCGATTGCGGGGCTGTCCAGCAATCCGTTCGAGCGCTTTAAGCTCTCGCTCCTGGCGAACGTCGTTGCGCTGTGCGGCGGAAGCCAGTTCGCCGGGATCGTGCTGCTCGAACTCGCGCTGTTCTTCGTCGTATTACTGCTCGCCGGCGCGGGATTATGGTGGGTGGCGCGCGTCTTGTGGGCTCGATCGTCGTGAGTCGATCGTGGGATTGAAGGGCCGTTCGCTCGTTTAGCCATAAAAGGCGGGTAGCCCATGGCCGCATCGCCTGAACCCGCCGACCGTCCCTCGCCCGAGCAGACCGCCTTCTTAGAGCGCGCGGTCGAGCAGTACGGCAAGGCGGCCTATAACTTCGCGTATCGTCTCACGCGTAACGAAGCGGATGCGCGCGACTTGACCCAGGAGGCCTTTATCCGGGTCTTCCGGGCGTGGAAGAGCTTTAAGCCGGGGACGTCCTTCCTCTCGTGGATTTACCGAATCGTCACCAATCTGCACCGCGACGAACTTCGGCGACGCAAAGGACGTTATCTAGTAGAGATTCCGGAAGACAACGAGCCCCGAGCGTTCGGCGGCGACCGGCCGCTGGCGGAAGACCCGATCGGCGACTACGTCGAGGGGCACTTCAGCGAAGAGGTTTCCAAAGCGCTCGACGGCCTCTCCCCCGAGCAACGGCAAATCGTGGTGCTCGCCGACGTCGAGGAGTGCAGTTATCAAGAGATTGCGGAGGCCGTGGGGTGCTCGATCGGAACGGTCCGGTCGCGTTTGCACCGCGCTCGAAATCAGCTCCGCAAACTTATCACCCGGCAACTGAGATCACCATTATGAATCAAACGCATCCAACTACCGAACAACTGATCGACTACGTCCACGGCGAACTCCCATCGGCGCAAGACGCAGCGATCCACGTCCACCTGGCAGGCTGCCCGGAGTGCACGACGGCGCACGACGCCGAAGTGCGGCTCGGCGAGGTCCTTCGAGCGCACGCTCGCGCCGAGACGTTGGAAATGCCGCCGGGCCTCGTCACGGCCATCCGGGCACGAACGGCCGCCGAAGCTTCGACGCGGGCCTGGTGGCAGCGTCTTTCGACGTCTATGCGAGCGGCGGTCGCCGTACCGATCGCGGCGGCGCTGGCGCTCACCTTATATTTCGTAACCGGAGGATGGCACGCGCCGGTCAACAGCGGCAGCGCCGACGCCGCGTACTACATGGAGAACCATGCCGCCCTCTCGAGCAACACGCCCTTCGGCGGCGGTGAAGCGTTGCCGACCGTGTTGACGGCCGACGAAACGCAACGATGAAGCGCCTCCAGATCTTGGCCGGAACCGCCCTCGTTGGAGCCAGCCTCGCATTGGCCAGCGCCGCGCCGCCGGACGAACCCGCCGACGCGTTCGTCTACGATGCGATTACGGCACCGACGAAGGTTTCGTACGCGGGGACGGTCGAGATCGTGAACATCGGCGATAATCAAACGCAGGCTTCGGTCTATCGGATCGAACACCGCGCGCCGGACCTGACTCAGCGCCTCTATATGTCTCCGCCGAGCCTGCACGGGGACCTCGTCGTCAGTCAAGGCGATCGGAGCTATTTCGTCGACGTTCGGCGCCATCGCGTCGTGCGCACGGAAAACGACGCCTCCAACGATCAAATCGCGCGCGACGATAACTACTTGCTCCTACGCGCAAACTATCGCGCCGTCAAACAGCCGGCCGAATCGTTCGACGGCCGCCAAGTCCGCGCCGTCGCCCTGATCAACAAGTTCACGAGCAGAACGACGATGGTGGTTCGGATCGACGAACAAACCAAACTCGTCCTCGACAAGCAGCAGTTCGCGTCCGACGGTTCGCTGATCAGCGAGACGCGCTTCCAAGAAGTCCGTTACTCCGGCGACCTTCCGGCGGCCGACTTCAGCGTTCCAAAGGCGTATCCGCTGGTGAGCGGACCGACGTTCGGCGATCCCTCGAAAGACGTGCCCGCTGTCGCACGGACGGTCGGTTTTGCCGCCCAAGTCCCGAAGGTTTTCCCGGGCGGCTTCTCGCCGGTCGAAGGCCAAGCGATCGCGGTCAAAGGCGTGCGCACGCTTCAAATTTTGTATTCGGATGGCATACGGACGATTTCGTTGTTCGAAAATGCCGCCGGACCGGGTCTCGACTTGCAGCACATGAATCCGCGGAAGATCAGCGTTGCGAGCCGGCCCGCGCTCTATGCCGAGCGCGGTCAGACGACGCTGCTGATTTGGGACGACGGCGCCATCCACTACTCGTTGGTCGCCGACCTGCCGATCGCCGAACTGCAGAAGATCGCCGAGTCCGTAGCATCGTAAGCGGCGAGTTCGCCGGCGCAAAAAAAGAGAGGCCTCCGCGCGAGCGGAGGCCTCTTCATTCGGCTACGAAACGGCGCGTTAGATCTTGATGTTCGCCGTCACGTAGAACTGGAACGGGGTCTTCGTCGAGTTTCCGTCTTGGTTGAAGGGTCCGAAGAGTGGGTTGTACGGATACTTGACGAGCGGTTGAACGATCGAACCGTGGAAGCCCGCCGGATTGGCGAAGTTTCCGACTGGGAAGATCTCGCTTCCAAAACCACCCGCAGCGTATCCGCAAACGTTACCATTGGTAGACGTCCACGGCGCCTTGGTTCCACCCCAGCACGTATTTACGAGGTTTGCCAATACGCCGGTCAACGACAAGCGCGGGCTCACGTCGTAGGTGAGTTGGAGATTCAAACCGAGGAAGTTCGGTTGCGTAAACGAGCCGAGCGGATCGAAGACGCCCGTGTACGTGTCCGGAATCGCCGTAAGCGCTGCCGGGCACGAGAGGGAGTCGTAACGGCCGCCGCCGTTAAATCCGGTAACCCCCGGTAAAACGGCCGTACAGGCCGCGGGATTAACGCCCGGATTGGTCTGCGGTACGCCATACTTGCCGCCGCCGGCAAACGACAGTGACGGCGTTACCGCCCACTTGTCGTGTTTGTAGTTCAGGACCAGCGACGCTGCGTACGGCACGCCGTATGCTGCACCCGCCGACCCGATCCCACCCGGGAAGATGTCGAACGTCGGGAACGCGGTTCCCGGGTCGATCATCGGCTGCGGGTTGTTCCAGTAGGGATTGCCGATATCGGCGGCGGTACAGTGATACACGGCCACGCCTGCGGTCGAGTAACACGGCGCGGCCGCTACGGTCGTTCCGGCTCCGTTGGTCGCAACGCCGCAGAGCGGAACGTGATTCGGTCCGATCTTGCCGGCGTACGCGCCGCCTGGAGCGCACGCCGCCGTATAGGCGTTGTACTCGGAGATGGCTTGGTTCGTGCCGGCGATGACCGACGTGCCGTAGAGGCCCGACGGCAGCGAGCCGTAGTGGATGTACGAGTTCGTGTACGCGAACGACAGCTGTCCCGCAAATCCATTTCGCGAGAAGTCGCCGTCTTGGAACTGGAACTCGACGCCCTGGCTACGCTGGTCGCCGACGTTGAGTCCGGAGACGAACGCAGTCTTTTGATCCAAGAAGAAGTTCTGGATCTGGTTTTGCGTCTGCCGCAAGAACGGCGTCAACTTGAACGACATCGCGGTGCCCTTGAAGTGGTGCTCCCACGAAATATCGTAGTTGATCGACGTTGGCGGCTGAATCGGATAGCCCGGTGACGTACGACCGAACGCGTAGAAGTTCGATGCGTCGTAGGCTGCCAGGTTTTCCTGCGAGGTGTTGTACTGCTCGAAGGCCGAGTTGGGCGCTTGCGTGTAGCGGCCATACGAGAAGCGGACCACGTTTTCGGGGTTGACCGTATACGTGCCGCTGATGCGCGGCTGGTAGATGTTGTAGGTGAAGTTGGCGGGGGTATTCTGCCAGTTCGCCCGGCTAAAGCCCGCCGGACAAGGATCCGTTACGACTCCCGTCTTCGGCGTCGGGACTCCCGAAATGTTGTTTATGCAGTTGTCCTGATTAAACGCATTCGTCCAGAGGTTTCTGGCACTCCCGTTGTCCGTATCCGAACCTTCGAACGTGAAGCTATCTAAGCGTATGCCCAGGTTGAAGAGCCACTTGTCCGACGGGCGAAACTCGTCGGTAAGCGACGCCGAGAAGAACTTCGGAATGACCTGGTTGTAGGTCGCGTGCAGGCCGTTTTCTGCCAGTGCGTATTCGCAGGTGGAACCGCCGCAGTCGAAGCCATGCAGGTCGGGAGCGTGCCCGGCTCCGATTTGACCGAACGAAAGACCACCGCTACCGCGGATGGGCTTGCCGCTGTTCTGATTGACCTGACTGTGTTGGGAACAGGGAATCGGCCCAAACGAGGACTGGCCGGTACCCTGGAAGCCGTAGCAGAGGCCGTTGAACGGATTGGCGGCGCTGACGATCGGTGCCGCAACCTCGCCGCTGACGGCGTAGAACGAGTTGTTGTCGCGGATGCTGTTGGCCGTAACGTACGAAACCTGCGCGCTTACGAGATTTTGCGCGTTGATCTGGTTCTGATACGTCGCGCTAACACCGCGCGTGTGCGAGCTAAGCTCGTAATCGGGCGAACAGCAGCCGGCAAAGTCCGCATAGGTCGTTTGCGGACCGTTCTGAAGCCAGTCGCTGTAGTACGTGTAACCGTAGAGACGGAAGAACGCGGTCGACCCGAAGTTCTTCGTGTACTGCAGCTTCACGATTTCCTGATCGTTCCAAATCGTATCGCCGGCGCCATCGGGAATCTGCTGATTGACGCTCGTACGATTCGTGCTGTTCGGGAAATAATACGTCCCGACGCAACCGGCCTGAGATTTGAGTCCTCCGCCGGAGAACGTTCCGCCGACGGATCCGGGACAGTTCCAGTTGATGTTGTCGATGTACACCGGAGCGCCCAGGCCGATCGCGTTGGCGCAGTCGGCGCCGTTGGTCAGACCGCCGCAGCCGGCCGTCGACGCGATGTCGTTGGTCGTCGAATAGAAGTTGTTGTGGAGCGACTCGCTGTCCCACAGCAACTGAACGTCGTCACGGCCCGCATCGTACCGATGCGGAATGCCGACGTGGAAATTCGCCACTACGTCGCGCGCCGAAATATTCGAAAGCAACGCGTAGTTCAACGGCCCCATGTAGTAGAAAAATGGGGACGGCGAACCGACCAGATAGTTTACCGTAGGGGCAAAGCTAGTGTTCGACGCGAGCGACATCGGAGCTCCGACCCAATTGTCGTAACTCGAGCCGTTCTGATTGTCGACATAGTTGAAGTCCTGGTTGTAACCCGCTACGCCGACGTAGTAGGAGAACAACCGGTCCGGCGTTGCGCCGCCGGCTTCGACCATCGCGCGATGGTAGAAAGTCGGCGTGCCGATGCCCAGCTCGCCTTGGGCGTAGCCGGGATAGGTGCCGGTCTTGATGACCTGATTGATGTAGCCCGAGAGGCCTTGGCTCTCGGAGTTCGCGGGGTTGGCGCCGGTATAGACTTGGACTTCGGCGTTACCCAGCGACGACGCCGAGCTCGACGGGTAGTTGTCGAACGACCGGTTCACCGGTACGCCGTCGAACTCGTAGCCGACTTGGTCGTAGTCACCGCCGCGAATCGTGACGGTTTGGAAATACCCGGTCTGGTTGGCCGGGACGTACGCGCCGGGGACGCTCGCGACGGCCGAATAGGCCGAGTTGAGCGATCCGCCGCCGCCCAAGGCGGAAGCGGCCTTCTGCATGCCCGCGTTGACCGAATAGATGTCGGCCGTCGTACCGGATTTCACCAGCGTTCCAACGCCGGTTGCAGAAACGTGCGCAATGGTCTTGAGCGCCTTCGGCAAGCGGACGGTCAGCGTCTGCACCGTGTCGGCGAAAACGACTTGACCGGGAACGCTTATCGATTGGTAGCCGCTCTTGGCGATGGTCACCGTGTACGTGTCTGGCGGAAGCGTCAGAAACGTAAAGTGACCGGTGGCATCTGTGGTTCCGGTAGCGTTTTGTGACGGACTCGAGACCGTCACTTGCGCTCCGGCAACCGGTGCCGTGTTGTCGGCATCGACGACGCTACCGCTGAGACCGCCCGTCGTGCCTGCCAGTGCCCATGTTCCCTGACAGACGAATGCAACGAGCAATACTAGGGCGGTAACGACGTGCCGGATCGATCTCCGGATCATTAATACCTCCTCAGGTAGTTGCTTTAGTAGCCAAACCAAATCAGGAAAACCCAACCTGGGTTCTCCTTTTCGGCCCGCTAGAGAACGCTAGTTCGCAACCCCCGGCTCGCCTCCTTGAGCGATATATGAGATTTCCCTGAGGGTTGACCGCACCCGGCTAGGAATCGCCGCCGGATCGGCACCGCTAAAGACGACCCGTCCCCGCCCGGTGACCGAGGCGATCGCCTCGATGGACTCGGTCAGGACGTCGAGGTCGTAGCCGCCCTCGAGGGCATAGGCCACCCGGCCCCGGCAGTGCCGGCGCGCAACCACCTCGATGACCGCCGCAAGGCCCTCGGCGGCTTTGCTCTCGACGCCGAGATCGCCGACGCAGTCGCCGGCCGCGTAGTCGAATCCGGCGCTCACGAGGACGAGGTCCGGCCGGACCGCCTCGGCCACTCGGGGCAAGAGGTCTTCCCACACGGCCATGAAGGCCTCGGTCGAAATCCCTGAAGCAGGCAATGGCACGTTTGCTACGACATCGGAGTCCAGGCGGTAGCTGCGCTGCCCGGTGCCCGGGTAAGCCGGATCGGCATGGGTTGAAACGTAGGAGACCCCGCGGCCGGCGATCGCCTCGGTTCCGTTGCCATGATGGTAGTCGAAGTCCACGATCAGGAGGCGGCCGCCGAACCTATGGAGATGGGCACGGGCGGCAATCGCGACGTTGTTCAAGAGGCAAAAGCCCATCCCGCGAGCCGGTTCGGCGTGGTGGCCCGGCGGCCGAACCAGGGCGAATACCGCCCGGTTACCGCCCGCCGCGGCCTCCGCGGCCACGACGACACCGCCCGCCGCGCGCCGGGCTACGGCGAGCGATTGAGCGTCTATCAGGGCATCGCCGGTCGACAAGTACCGCGGTTCGCGACCGGCGTCGACTTCGCGCTCGAGCAAGTCGAGATAAGCCCGGGCGTGGACGCGCTCGAGCTCTTCGTCGCTCGCGTCCCGAGCTGCGAGCGGCTTCCCGAGTGTTCCGCTGGCATGCAGGCGCGCCCCGACCGTTTCCACCCGGCCGGGCGACTCGGGATGTCCGGCGTTCCGGAGATGGTCGCCGTAGATCGGGTCGGTGACGAAGCTTAATGCGCGGGTTTGGCCGGACGGCACGGACCGGTGGCCGACTTCTTCACGCTGTCGTACTCCTTGGTGCCCTTTTTCATCATCGGCAGAAGGCGCTTGTAGGCGGCCACCGCTTTGGTGCACTGCTTGGAGTTTTGATACGATTTCGCGGCGATGAAGAGCAGCGGCGGGTTCTGATCGAGGAAGCCGTGAGCGCTCTTGTCGAGTACGTCGAAGATTTGGGCGGCTTCCTTGTAGTTCTTCAACTCGAAGTCGGCGCCGGCCACGCAGCTGAGGGTTTCGGGCGAGCGCTGAATCTCGAAACTCTTGCCGCACGAGTCGCGCGCGCCGGCGTAGTTATGGGTTTGGGAATAGGCCTGCCCGAGCAAGGCAAACCCCTGGGCGTCGGGCGAGACTTGGGTGTAATGCTTCAGGTAGCCGACGCTGTCGTTCGCCTTGCCCGCTTGCATCGAGATCTCGCCAAGGGCCAATAATGCCGGACCGTTATCGGGATCGAGCGCGAGTGCCGCCTTGAGCTTGTCGGCAGCTTTGTCCCACTGGTGCTGCTGGGCATAGTAGTCGCCGTAGGCTACGAAACCAGCCGGAACCTTCGGATACTGGGTGACCGTCTGGTTGAGGATTGCCTCTCCCTGCGCATTTTTCTTTTCGGTGATGAAGTAGCCGGCTTGGCGGACCATGATTTGCACTTTTTCGTCATCGCTCGGCGCGGCGACGATCGCATCGTCGTAGGCCGCCACCGCACGCGCGTCGTCGTGCTGCTTCGCGTACAGGTCGGCCTTGAATACGAGCGCCTGCACGCTCTTGGGATCGATCATCAGGGCCCGATCGATCGTCTGCAGCGCCATTGGAATGTTGTTCTGTTGCGCGTACGTCGTGGCGATTTGATAGATCGGCGTCGTGTCTTTCTTGTTCATCACAAACGCCGCTTCGAACTGCGCGCGGGCGTCGTCGTACTTCTGCTCCGACGCATAGATGCTCCCGAGCGTCATCAGCGCGATCGGCTGGTCCTTGTTAAAGGTCACCGCCCGTTTGGCGACGCGCTCGGCATCGGCTGCCCGGTTCTGCTTGAGGTATACCTCGGAGAGTTGGGCGAGGATGCCCATGTTGGTCGGATCGAGATTCGAGGCTTGCTCGAAATCGTAGGTCGAAGCGCGAACGTTGCCGAGTTGACCGGCTGCGACGCCGTCGTAGTAGTACACTTGCGCCGTCTTGTCGCCGACCTGGAGCAGATGCTGGGTAAGCTGCGCCGTGAGGTCGGGGCGATTGATCTGCAGGAACTGGGCGGCCAGTTCGGCCATCGCCTGCTGATCGTTTGGATTCGCCTTGAGTTTCGCCTGAAGGCGCGGGATAGCGACGCTCGGCGGCTCCGGACTCGCCGTCGGGAGCGCCGACGGCGACGGTGACGGGCTCGGCGTCGACGATTTTCCGCCGAAGAGGCCGGCCTGAGCGGAGGGCGTGCTCGCGGCAAACGCCGCAAACGCGCATCCGAGCGCGACGATCAGAGTAAGCGAGAGTCTCTTCATAGTTCCTTTTAGCGTTTACGCCTTAGCGGCTTCGATCAGTTTGGTCAGTTCCGGTACGATTTGAAACGCGTCGCCGACCACCAGCAAATCGGAGAAATCGCCAATCGCAGCGGTTGCGTCCTTGTTGATCGAAACGATCGTGCCGGCGGAACGCATACCGACTTTGTGTTGAATCGCCCCCGATATCCCAACCGCGACGTAGAGATTGGGCGTCACGGTCTTGCCGGTTTGCCCGATTTGCAAGCTGTACGGAACCCAGCCGGCGTCGGCGGCCGCCCGCGAGGCCCCGACCGCGCCGCCGAGCGCGCGTGCGAGCGGCTTCAACAACGTCTCGAACGGTTCCGGTCCGCCAAGCCCGCGCCCGCCTGCCACGACTACCGGAGCTTCCTCAAGGGCCAACTCGCCGGTTCCCTCTTCGACGTCCTGTTCGATCGCGGTGGCATAGTGCTTTCCTGGCGGCTTCTCGAGCGAGCGCACGTTGGCTTCGGCGCCCCCGGGAGCGGCAGAAAAGGCGTTGGGCCGGATGGTGGCGATGCCGTAATCCGCCGGCTCGATGGCACAGACGGTAATGAGCGCGCCGCCCATCTTCGGAGAGACGCACTCGACGCGGCCGCCTTCCACCTTGAAGTCCGTCACGTCGGCCCCGATGCCGGCGTTCAGCCGGGCCACTAGCCGCCCCGCGACGTCGCGTCCCGAGAGCGTATTGGGAATCAACAGCAGCGCCGGGCCGACGGCGGTGGCGGCGGCCGCCAAGTAGTCGACGACCGGATCGAGCAGAAAGGCGTCGACCTCGGAGTCCTCCGCGACGTGCACGACGTCGAGCGGATAGGTGGCGAGCGTAGAGGCGAGCGCCGGCGCTCCAGCGCCGAGCACCACGGCGTGGGCTTGACCGCCGAGAGCGCCGGCGAGCTTGCGCGCCTCGGTCGCCATCTCGAAGGTGACTTTGCCCGTTTGGCCGTTGCGGTGTTCGGCGTACACGATGACGTTTTTCACGCTACACCAACTTCTTCTCGCGCAGAAAGTCGAAAATCGTGCGCGCTCCGGACGCGCCGTCGGAAGCCTCCACGACCCTGCCTTTTTCGCGCGGAGGCGGAGGCGCGAACGACTCCAGTTTTATTTTCGAGCCTTCGGTCCCAACCGCCCGGTCGAGGCCGAGGTCCGCAAGCGTCAACGTCGTGATGGTTTTTTTCTTCGCCCCCATGATGCCCTTAAGCGAGGCGTAGCGCGGCTCGCCGAAGGTCAGCGCCGTAGTCAGCAGCGCGGGGAGCGGTCCGCTCACGACCTGATACCCGCCATCGGTCTCGCGCTCGACGCGCAGCTTCCCGTCGGCGATTTCGGCTTTGCGTGCGTTGGTGACGCACGGCAGCCTCAGGTGCTCGGCAAGCGCGCCCGGCACGGCGCCGGTGCTCCCGTCGTCGGTCAGCCCCCCGACGACGAGCAGATCGAAGCCCGATTTTTCCAGCGCTTTGGCCATCGCATACGCGGTCGTCCAGACGTCGCTGCCCTCTAAGGCGGGGTCACTCAGGAAGACGGCCTCGTCGGCCCCCATCGCCAGCGCCTTCCGCAGCGTCTCCCGGAGCGCTTCGGGACCCATGCTGAAGACCGTGACCGTCGTTCCATCGCCGGCACGTTCTTTCAATTGGAGAGCCGCCTCTAGAGCGTACTCGTCGTAGGGATTGAGAACGGTCTCGACGCCCGAGCGAACCAGACGTTTGGTCGCCGGATCGATCCGCTTTTGCGCGTTGGGATCCGGCACGAGCTTGACCGTTACCACGATCTTCACGTGGACTTACCGACCTCCGAGAAGGGGGACGCGGGGAGAACCTGGCGCTATTGGTTCCTTCCCGCGAGAGGACCTGCTGCCGATCGAGAAATCTAAGCCGCCCCTTATTTTGCGTGCGGGGCGGCGATCGCTGCGAGCATATCGGGCACGCCCTCGACGCGCTCGAGGTGCGGATAGCGAATGCCGCCGTGATAATCCAGCGAGAGCGTGCGGTACCAGCCGGTCTGCTGGACGATCAACGAAATCGGCTCGCTCGCGTGCCGAGCGTTAATCACGGCGTACTCCATCACGTCGGGCGAATACTCTTGGCCGTTCACGGCGAGAACGGACATCCCCGGAACGAGGCCCGCTTTCCAGCCGGCGGAATCGGTTCGAACGTCGCGGACCACGCCTTCCGGCGACAGATTCGCACCGTACGCGTACCAGCCGGCTGCCCCGGACGAGGAGACGAACTCGTTGGGCTTGGGCGTGTAAACCAGCCGCCAGCCCGCGCGCCCCAATTCGTCGGTGGGCGGATGGGCGTCGGGATGGTAGACGTACTTTTCGAAAAATGCGTGCCAGTCGTAGGGTTCGATCTCTCCGAGCAGCCGTTCGACCTGCGCGCGCGTGTAGGCGGTAACGATCGGCCCGGTGGTGGACGGCTCCGTGAAGCGATGCAAGAACGTACCGAGGGAGCGCGCGTCGTGCGAGCGCGAGCGAATAATCGTATCGGCATCAAGCCAAATCAACTCGCCCTCGGTATAGAAGTCGTCGGAGCTGCGCCGGATCGACCCGTACTCACCGCGCGCGAAATAGTAGTACGGCGCACCCGTCGTGAGATCGATAAGTGGCGTCGTGCTGCGACCCGGCTCGGTATCCATGTCGGCGTAGATCGAGGCCAGATATTCGGGGTACCGCTTCGGCTCGCGAATTCCGGTACGGAAAGAAAGCAAGTCCCCCAAGTACTGGTTCATCCCTTCGTACACCCATAGGAGATCGGTCTTCATCGGCACCTGAAAGTTGGGGGTCGTGAGATCCGCCGGCCGCCGGTACTTGCCGTTCCACGAGTGCGAGAACTCGTGCGGAATTAAATCTCCGTCGGAGAGCGAGTCGGCCGGATCGGTCAAGAACCCCTTGTCCGCGCGGTTGTCGCTCGATTGGTGGTGTTCGATGCCTTGCGGATCGATCGCATCGCTCAGCGTCAGCAACGCGTGATAGTCGAGGAAATGACGCGAACCGTACATTGCAAACGCTTCGGCCGGCAGGCGTTCGTACGCTCGCAACAGCTCCGTCGGGATATCCAGATCCTGCGGATAGTCGGCAAAAGCGTCGAGCTGGACGAACGCATCGCCTTCCCTCCAGAGGTCCCACTTCTTGGCGTAACGGCCGAGATCCAGCGGCGAGTCGACCAGTGCGTTGAGCGCCGTTACGTCGAAGTCGACGCGGTTGCCCGTTCGCACCGGGCCGCGCAGCGCCGTTGCGTATTCCCATCCGGCGGGCAGCTCGATCGACGGTTTGAAGTAGTAGTCGTGCGAGTCGACGCCGCTCTTGTAGAGCAGCGTGCGATTCCAGTTGACGATCGCCAACGACCGCGTCGACATCACGTCGCCCGGAGCGTTGAGCAAGACGTCGAAGTCGACGTCGAGCGCCTGCGCGCCGGCCGGAACGTCGACGTGAAAGGCGTAGAGGTCGACCGGGTCGCGCCGCCAGTCCAGCGCTTTGCCGTCGGCGGAAACGCGCAAAGCGGCGAGATCGTTGAGCGGACCGCTAGGACCGTGCTCGCCAGGAATCCACTTCGGGTAGACCAGCGTCAGCGCGCCGGTTGTGGCCGGAATCCGTTCGTGGGCGTAGATGATACCGCGGGCCGCTTGCGATGCGTCGAGCACCAACGTCACCGGCCCGGGCTCCGCGGCGGCGGCACCGCACGGCAACGCAAAAAACGTGGCCCCGACGACGAGGCTTGCGAAGCGCAGATAGCGGCCGATCATGCGTCTTTCGATTCGAACGCTATCCGACCGAACCTCCGCGACGGCTGCAACCCCGCGCGTTTTGCGGAGGATTGACAAGCTCGTCATGACCAGCGCTCTCTTCTCTCCCATCGAACTGCGCGGCGTGCGCTTCGAAAACCGGATCGTCGTCTCGCCGATGTGCCAATACTCGGCCGAAGACGTACGGCAAACGATTGGCACGTCGTCAATCTCGGCCACCTGGCACTTTCGGGTCCGGGTCTGGTTTTCTTCGAAGCGACGCACGTCAGCCGGGAAGGACGGATTACGCCGCATTGCTTGGGCCTGTACAGCGACGACAACGAAGCCGGCATGGCGCGCGTCGTCGCATTCTTACGCCGATGGACGCAAACGAAAATCGGCGTGCAGTTGGCGCACGCCGGCCGCAAAGCCTCGACGCTGCCGCCTTGGGAGGGCGGAGGGCCGCTCGACGACGAGCGCGCGTGGACCCCGGTTGCACCCTCGGCGATTGCCTATGACGGGCGCGCGATCGTTCCGGCGGCGCTCGAACCCAGCGGTCTCGCGCAAATCCGAGGACAGTTCGCGGCGGCCGCGGGGCGGTGCGCGCGTTTGGGCGTCGACGTCGTCGAGCTGCACTTCGCGCACGGCTACCTCGCGCACGAGTTCCTGTCTCCCTTATCCAACCGCCGCGACGACGAATACGGCGGATCGCTTGCCAATCGGATGCGCTTTCCGTTGCAACTTTTCGAGGACGTACGTGCGGTCTGGCCTGCCGCGCTCCCGCTCGGCGTCCGAATTTCGGCGACGGATTACGCCGACGGCGGCTGGAACCTGGAAGAATCGACCGCCTTTGCGCGCGAGCTGCGCGCCCGCGGCTGCGACTTCGTCGACTGCTCCAGCGGCGGCCTCGTTCCCACGCAACGGATCGATCCGCATCCGGGATATCAGGTCGAGTTTGCGCGCACCATTCGACGCGCGGCGGACGTGCCGACCATGGCGATCGGCTTGATCACCGACCCGCAGCAAGCCGAACGCATCGTCGACGGCGGCGACGCCGACTTCGTTGCGTTGGCGCGCGGTTTTCTACGCGATCCGCGCTGGGTTTGGAACGCCGCCGATCGGCTCGGCGGCGAATCGTTCGTCCCGTCGCAGTACCTGCGCGCCCGCCAGACGCGTCTAGCAGACGTACCGCTCGAGAAACTCCCGCCGTAAGGATCGCGGCAGCCATACTTCGCCGGATCAATAGTCGATCTCGGGTTCGATCTGCTTGACCCAGTGGCTGCAGAGTCCCTCGAGGCCGGGAATCGGTTTGATGCGTTTGAAGACGATCGGCTTTTGCGAGTAGTTGAAGACGTCGCTAAACGCGTCGGCTCGCTGGTCGGCGAACATTTGCTGGGATGCGGCGCCCAAGAACGGCAGCCCGAAGTTCTTCTCGATGAAGTGCAGCGTGCTCACAATTTCGTGCTGGCGATGCGATACGTATCCGGCCTTCGCATAGGGCGAGACGACGATCAAGGGCACTCGGTATCCGAGACCTTCGTACGCACCGGTCTGCGGATCGGCATACTGCGGCGGAACGACGTGATCGTACCAGCCGCCCCAATCGTCCCACATAATGAAAATCGCGGTACTCCTCCAGTAAGGGCTCTGCCCGACGGCGTTCACGATCGAAGCGACCCAGTTCGGCCCGCACTTTCCCTGCGTGCGTCCCGGGTGGTCCGATGCGTACTTGTGCGGCATCACCCACGATACTTGTGCGAGGGTTCCGCCTTTGACGTCTTTGAGGACGTTGGTATCCGGCATCGAAATGTCTTTCTTCCAATCCGGACCGAACCGAATCGAACGCACGGCGTCGAAGGCGTTAAGCCAATACGAATCCTGTGGTATGCCGTGGATGGTGTGCTGGACGACGTAGTACTTCCACGAAATCCCTGCAGCGTCCAACAAATCGGCGATCGTCGGGTACGACGACGATGGGTGGCTCGACATGGGGAAGCACGGGTAACTACCGTTTTTCTCGTGGCCGGTGGCAGGGGAAAACACGGGCGGATCCGCTTGTCCGAACAGCATATAATACTCGGTCTCTTTGGGAGCGTCGCAGCCCCACGGCATGGCCGACGGAACTTCCGACGCATGCCCGGACTGCCCCGCAATCATATATTGATGGGAGACGAACGTCGGCCCGTTGTTGGACGAGAACGTGCGATCGCCTAGGGTGTACTGCGCGGCCATGTCCCAGTACGGCTGGATTTGCTCCTCCGGCACGTACGTGAAGGCCATGCGCTTGTACGAATCACCTGTTCGGAAAACCCAGCATTCGGGCTCGTTGGGCCAGTAGTCGTTGTACTTGCAATCGCCTTTCTTCGAGATTTTGTAGATCAGCAGATCGAACCCGTCGTTTTTCCCCTGATCGTAATCCTCGAGAAACTGCCAGTGGTAATGATTGGGATCGTAGCCCCAGCCGAGGTTGATTGGCTCGAGCGTGTATTTCACGCCGTGTCCGTAGCCGTATGTCGCGCTATCGGCTCCGGGAAAACCGTGAAAGAAATTGTCGAACGTGCGGTTCTCTTGCATGATGACGATGACGTGTTGGATCGGGCTGCCGTTCGCGCGACCGCGCCGAACGTCGCCCTGCCCGCCGTCCGGAACGATTCCGCCGCCGTGCGACGCACATCCGGCAATCGCGAAAGCGAGCGCGGCTAACGCAAAAAGATCGAAACGTTTAGCCGAATACACGACCCCACCTCCAACGCTGAAAAAAGCCCGTATCCGTAAGCTTGCGCTGCGGATTAAGCGAACCCTCGCGGGTTACGCAACTTATCGTTAACCAGCGTCAACTTCGTTTGTCGGGGAACATGCCGCGTCCAGACCACTCCCGACTCTCTGTGACTACTGTGACCGAGGATCCGTGCAAGGACACATGCTCCTCGTAGGATAGCCGCAAAATGCGCGCACGAGCAAACTGTGGCCGCAGCTGCGAAGTTCGCGCCGAAGGGCTTACGTTTACCGGCAGTAAGCTTTCTGGGTACGTCGAACACGCGTTCTTGGAGGATGCCCGCCTTGTCTAATTCGCGTCGTTGGATTTTTTTGTGGGTCGTCGCAAGCCTACTCAGCACTGGATGCAGCGGAAGTGCGGGAGTCATTCCCGTCCCGCAGCCGTCGGGTTCTGCGGGGCCGCCGAACGCGTTGGGTCGCGGCACGCTTGCCGTGATAAGCCACAAGGGTCCTCACCAGTTCGTCTTGATATTTCCCCCAAACGGCGACAAATTCATCCGGCAAATTCCGATCCGCGACGAGCACGGCCAGCACCTGGTGGGCAACTCCCTGGCATTCGACCGGCGAGGACATCTCTACATCGGGATGCACGACACGTCGCCGGGCGGCAAATACTTAATCCTCGAGGTGGACCTGCAAAGTGGTGCGGTCGTCCGCTTCGTGGTCGTTCCGGGATGGTCGGACAGTTCCGTCGCGACCGACGATGAGAACTATCTTTACGTCAATACCAAAGCCACCGTCGGCGGCGACGTCGAAATTTTTCGGAACGACCGAGAGACGCACCCATATCTCCGGATCAAGGACCACCATATTCCCGTGAGGATCGTCGTCGACCGCCACGGGCTCTGGGTCGGCTATTTTGGTTTGTTCGCCGCCGTGCTAGCGAGATATCGCCTTCGCTCGACCGACCGAACCTTGTTCCAGCCGATCGCGACCAATCGGATCGATGCGCTCATGTTGAATCCTGAAGGTTCGTTGGCAGCCGTGCTCACCAAGAGGGAGAACGCGAAAGACGTCGTGGACGCGATCGACGTAAAGTCGGGTAAAAGCGTACGGAAGCTTGCCGAAGCCGCCCACCTGACGGCAATGACCCGCGACGAATCCGGCGACGTCTTCATTGGCGAGCAAAGAATTAACGGCGGCGAGTGGACGATCGCCGTCACGAACTTCAGCAAGGCTTTTTATGGCCGTTACGCGTCGATTGGCGCTCCCCAGGCGCTGGCCACAAGCCCGCTCGACGGAACGCTCTACGTCGCTTCCCGCGCCACCTCAGGCATCCGGGTCTATAACTCAAAAAACGGCAAACTTTTGAAAGAGCTTTCGGCAGGCGACGATCCGAGCGCTCTCGCCTTCGAGCCATAAACGCTCGCTTGACGAGGCGGCATTAACACCGGTTTTTTCGGGATGGCCGGAAGTCGAACCCACGCTCGGGGATTCCAGCCGTTCCGTCCGTTGCCGAAAAGCACCATCCAGTCAGGCTTTTCCGCCGCACTGGTTCCTGAGCCGTCCCTCCCGATTCCGACCGTTTCTGATCCGTCTGTGACAAGTGTGACACGGGGCCACACTTGCCGATTCTCCGCTATAGGAACGTACTCAGATGGCGAGGCTTTCCGCCACGGATCGATCTTCAGTCCAGGTGGCGCCTTCAGCCATAAGTTCCGAAAGCTGGCTTTCGCCAAATGAGGCGCGCAATGCAGAAAGCACCTTGTCCTGCTCCTGCTGTTCGGTGTACTGACGCAAAACTTCCATCGCATCTAAACGGCCGTCGACGTAGCCAACAAGCCGCGCGGCGCGGAGTCGATCGCCGCGCGCATCGCCGGCCGGTGGCAGTGCGGCGATCGCTGCGAGATGCTGTAGTCCCCATGCCACGCCGACATCCCATTGTGCATCGCGTGCGGCGACGAGCCCATCTCGAGCTGAAGCGCGAGCGTCCTCGTAGCGCCCTAGCGCGATCAAATACGCCGCAATGTCGCACAGCGAAATTGCTGCGCCGAGTTTGTGATTGAATTTGCGATAGATTGAGAGCGCCTCATTCTCCAACTGCAGCGCCTCGACGGTATTGCCCTCTTGGAACTCCGCTTCGGCTAAATTTCCCGCGATGTGTGAACAGACGCGCTCTGCGCCGATCGATCGGAACATCGCCAATGCCTCCGCAAAGAGCGGGCGCGCCCCGGCCACGTCGCCGACGCGACCGCGCGCAACCGCGAGGCTTTGCAAGACGTCTGCGATAACGCTGTGCAAGCCAGTTGCTCTGGCTTCACTCAACGCCACGCTTAGCACCGCTCCTCCTTCATCGGCCTCATTGAGATTAACGAGTGCGCGTCCGAGAAGATGTCGCGCCTGCGCGACGCGCATGCGATCGCCAAGCTCGCTGTAGAGCGCGAGCGCACGTTCTGCCTGCTCTCGGGCCCTCTTCGGTTGAGAGAGTGCCGTAGCGATTGCCGCCTCCGCAAGGTCGAGTGCGGCCTCGATGGAGGGCGGCATCTCGGGGGACTGATTGCGCGCCCCCTGGATCCGCCGTTGTCCCTCCGCCGCAGCGAAGCGCGTCCACACCGGTCGTAGGGCGGCTGTCAGCCGTTGCCCGAGCATCACATCGCCATGCGCTGCGAACGCCCACGTGAGCGCCGCGCGGAAGTTCTCCAGCTCCGGCTCGGCTCGGGCCAGCCACACGCGTTCGGGGGTGGTTTCAAAACTGCTGTGGAGTTCTTCGCCGAGCGCGAGAAATGCAACCGCATGCGCTTGCGCAACGACGGCCTCCTCTCCAGCCTCGGCGAGGCGTTCGCACCCGTACTGCCGCATCGACTCCAGGAGCCGATAGCGCACGCCGCCCTCTGTTTGGTCCGCATGCACCAACGACTTGTCGACGAGCGATGAGAGCAGGTCAAGGACTTCCCACGACTCAACGGCATCTTCCGAGGGTTCGTCGTCCGCGCAAACGGCGGCAGCCATCTCGAGCGTGAACCCTCCGGCGAAGATCGCCAACAACCGGAATAATTTCCGCTCCATCGCCGAGAGCAGATCGTAGCTCCAGTCGATCAGCGCGCGCATGGTCTGCTGCCGCGGGAGCGCCGCGCGGCTGCCGCCGGTCAGCACGCGGAAGCGCTCGTCGAGCTTCCGCGCCAGGTGTCGCGGCGCCAACACCTTTACCCGCGCAGCCGCCAGTTCGATCGCCAGAGCGATGCCGTCGAGCCGCCTGCAGATCTCCGCGACGATCGGCGCGCTATCGTCGGTTAGCTCGAACTTCGCATCCGAGGCCGCGGCGCGCTGCGCAAAGAGCGCGACGGCGCCATAGCTCAACGCCTGTTCCGCCGCGAGCGTGTCGCTGTGAAGTGGAAACGGTAGCGATGGCATACGATAGACATACTCGCCGCCGATGCGCAGTGCTTCACGACTGGTCGCCAGCAACCGGACCTCGGGAGAGCCCCGCAAGATCGTGTCGGCAAGCTTTGCGACCTCCTCGATCACATGCTCGCAGTTGTCGAGTACTAGCAAAACACGTCTGGGCTTGAGATAGCGCAGCAGCGTCTCGAGCAGCGGAACTTGCGGCTGCTCGCGCAAACCTAGTGCCGCCGCAATCGTACTCGCAACCTGGCTCGTATTGCCGATCGGCGCCAGATCCACGAACCACACGCCGTCGGGCGTGGCGTCGAGCACGTTCGCGCCGACTTGCAGCGCGATGCGCGTCTTGCCGATGCCGCCGGTGCCGACGAGCGTCACCAACGCATGATCGTCTATGAGCTGCTCTACCTCGGCCAGCACGTCGTCGCGACCGATGAGCGGCGTAAGCTGACGCGGCAGGTTGTTCGGCATCGCTTTGAGCTAACGCAGGGGTGGGAACGTTTGGGCTAAGCCCGGAGCGACGAGTTGCCACACTTGTTCCGGCTCCGCGAGGTCCGCAAGCCTGTGCTGACCCAGATCGAACAACTCCGTGCCATCGGGCATCAGACCGCGCATCAGCAGTGCGGTTGCACCGGAGAAGACAACCTGTCCGCCGTGTGCCGTCGCTAACAGCCGCGCGACGCGGTTCACCGCCGGCCCAAAATAGTCGCCTTGGCGCTCGTCCGTAGCGCCGCTATGCAGCGCCATACGAACATTCAGGCCACCGATTACCCGCCAATCCTCGACTGCAAATGCGCGCTGTACATCGATTGCGGCGGCCACGGCGTCCGGCGCTCGCCAGAACGCGACGCAGAAGGCATCGCCGACGGCCTTGAACACGTGACCGCTGTGACTTGCGACCGCGGCGCGCAGCAATTCGTCGTGGCGGCACAACCCTGTGCCATCGCGTCGCGATACTCTTCCCAACGCTGCGTGCTTCCCTCAATGTCGGTAAAGAGCAGCGTTACGGTCCCGGTGGGAATCGGAGCTGTCAGCGCCATCTGAAACGATTCAGAATCGAGGTCACCTTTGCCTTGCGCCCAGCCCTAGGCTGAGGCGCGGCTATAGCAAATGCGCCGGCTCGTGGAATCGCAAACTTAAAAGCGGGCGGTTTTCTATGGGATGGCCGGGAGTCGAACCTACGCTCGGGGGTTCCGGAGTATCCCGACCGCTACCGAATAATGTCATTTTGTCAGGCTTTTTTGCCCCGAACTTCCCGACCAATACCGTCGCTTCCGGCCGAGTCCGCGCGCGTGTGTACTTTCGGCGTGACTTAGTCCTTCAAGGATAAGAAAACGTCATCGAGCCAACTTTCATGTCAACTACAACGTGAAGGGGACTCGATGACGCACTCCAGTGTACCAAAACTCGACCG